>JAFXAB010000029.1 GCA_017522135.1 Bacteroidaceae bacterium | reverse complement strand
TCAGTACCAATGTGGGGGACCTTCCTCTCAGAACCCCTATCCATCGCTGTCTTGGTGAGCCGTTACCTCACCAACTAACTAATGGAACGCATGCCCATCCGACACCGATAATTCTTTAACAAATATTCCCATGCGGGACCCCTGTTTTATGCGGTATTAGTCCGAATTTCTCCGGGTTATCCCCCTGTGTCGGGTAGGTTGCATACGCGTTACTCACCCGTGCGCCGGTCGCCGACAAATGTATTGCTACATCCTCGCTGCCCCTCGACTTGCATGTGTTAGGCCTGTCGCTAGCGTTCATCCTGAGCCAGGATCAAACTCTTCGTTGTATATCTTTTTTCTTTATTTTTTATTCCATATCAACGACCTCTAAGTTTTCCCTTAGCTCGGTTTAAACTGACGTGACTCGTACTTACGTTCTTTATACATCTTTTCAATGTATCCCGTTCTGTACTATTGTCTCTCTTTTATTGTTCCAATGATCTCTTTCATGCGCCCGGGTTGTTTCCCGTTTGCGGATGCAAAGGTACTGCTTTTTTCATTACTACCAAATTATTTTCAATCTTTTTTTCAAGAAAATTTTAAACTATTTTCAATCTCGCTTATTATCAAACACTTGCACAACAAAAAAATTTACCTCCATTACGATGTTTTTTACTTCTCTCCCCCAATCTACCGCAACGGATAGTGGTTTCTGCCGATTTTTTTCTTGTCGCTCGATTGTTTCCTTCGCAATATTTCTCTTGTGCGGTTCTTTGAATCGCTCTCATCCCCCATCACCTTGCTGCGAATGGCCGACAACCGTATAAGATATATACATTATATAATAGGGGATGTTTTTATAAAGTTTAGGAGGCTGAGCCAAAATGCAAATATTGGCTCAGTCTCCTATGGGTATTTTGTAAAAAAATTTCTTATTTAGAAGGGAAGATCGTCGTTGTTGTCGGCAGCCATGGGAAAGGGAGGCATGTCGTTGATAGCCACAGGTTGTATATCGTTCATAGGAGGAACAGCCTCGGCTACCGCCTTGTCGAGTTTCCAACCACGAATGCTTGTAAACCAACGTCCATTGTACTCGCGACTCTCTATATCGAAGCTGAGCACAACTTCATCGCCAATTTCGGCACGGTATTGGTCGGCTTTATCTCCGAAGAGGTCGAAACATACTTTCTTGGGGTATTGATCCATTGTTTCTAATACATATTCTTGTTTTTTCCAGGGGTTACCTGCTTTAGACACGCCTTCTTGAAGAGGAAGTACGTGTATAATTCTACCTTTAATCTCCATATTCATTGTTTGTTTTAGCATTGCAAAGGTAATTATTTGTTGCGAAGTACGCAATGTAAATGAGACAAAAAAGAGAGACAAAAGAGGATACCCGTTGACAAGCATCGGCCTCAATTGTCTCGCCACCCTTATAAAGATAAGGGCATTACAATCACCTAAATATAACCAATCATCAGTTGTACTATAAAGGAATAACCCCGTACTTGGCAATTTTGTTCGCAGGCAGATAGGGCAAGTGAGATATGCGGGGGTGTAATGGGTCCATGGGCGCAAAGCGATGCGATACACCAATAAAAGCCGAGGATGCACCGATGGTGCATCCTCGTAAACCTTTGACAGTTTTAATGGCTTATTCTTGAGTATTTTCTTCAAGAATTTTTACAGCCATGTCGTAAATAGTTGTATCGTCAAGGACTACAATTCCGCCATCGGGACCGGGTTCGATATGAATACCGCTGTTTTTACCAAATTCGTAGTTTGTACCACCAAAATAGTTACGAACAGTTTGCACGGTTACATTCAACTCGTCTGCGATGCGATGAATTGAGCCCTCGGGTAAAGCAGCTTTGATACGACGGAGCTCATTAAAAGAAATAGTTTTGGTCATGGTATTTACTGTTTTTATTTGTGATTCTTAATTTCGCAATAAATTTAATACTACTTTGCGACAAATGCAAATTTAGCGACATATTTTTTGAAAAAAATATACAAAATTGTTTTCAACAAAATGAAACAACAAGCAATATAGCAAAAAGAAAGAGGACATAAGTAGCAAAATATCGTGCATAAATATCTCTTCTATAAGGATTTTCGCCATACGGCAAGATGTTTTTCTCTTGTAACCATCTGCGCACACGGTTATATAGGGTATATATGCACCACCCTACAATACTCCCCACTATAGCACCCACCAATACATCCCCGGGGAAATGAACTCCGAGATATATGCGGGAATAGCATGTGAGCGAAGCCCAAAGAGCCATAGCCAACGAAAGCCATCGGTTGCGGAAGATGAGAGCTATGAAAATAGCAGCACCCACCGAGTTGGCCGCATGACTTGAAATAAATCCATAAAGGCCACCACGATATCCATTGACAAGGACAACCGAGAGGGATGGGTCGTGAGAGGGTCTCAATCGCATGAACAGAGGCTTGAATATACCGGAGGCTACTTGGTCACATATCAGTACGACGAGAGCAAGCGATAGCAGCAACAGAACAGCTTCGAGCAGTTTGCGACGATGCATCATTATACTCAGCAGTGGCAACACCATAAATATATTGAGCACGCGCGATGATACCATCCAATAGAAATTATCTAACCACGGGAAGTGCACTGCATTGCACATCAGTAGCAACTCTTTATCAAGAGCAATAAGCCAATCGAACATATTATATATATAATGTGATGAATAGAGAAATGGAAAATCAGATAACCTCAATAGCCGATATAGGCATCCAGCCACGGCTACCATCGGAGATGGTTATCTCGATCCACTCTCCTACTTGCTCGCGCAATGCAACCTTAGTACCTTCGTGCAGCACAAATAGTTCTGTTGCACTCTCGGCGGGAGCACTCTTCACCGCAACTTCGGGAGCAAAGACGATGGCTTCGTTGTGCGCATTGACACGATTGTTTTGCGTAATGGCACATGCAAGAGCCAATGCACTGACAATAAACATAGGCAATGCTGTAAAGAAACCTATTTTTTTCAATCTCATTCGCTCGGTATCGGTAAAGAGGTATATAACCAAGCCTATCATAAATAATAAAAATGCAACGACTGCAATTACAGCCCAGGTATTAGAGTTGAACCAATCGCGAACATTCTCGGCCCATACATTGATAAAGAATGTACCAGTCACCTCAATCTTGTCGGTAATCTTAGTGTTGGCCAACTCGAGGTTGTACTTGACATCGGGGTGTCCGGGAGATAACAACAATGCACGCTCGTAGTTGAGTATGGCAGGAGCATATTTTCCCATTTTGTAATATGCATTGCCACGATTGTAATACAACTCGGGCGAGACACCTTGGGCAACCTCAATACTGTCGTAAAGAGCGACAGCATCGGCATAACGTTGAGCATTATATATGGCTGCAGAGCGTTCAGATAGTGTTTGCCCCACAGAGGATAGAGCTATAATGGAGAGTATAAAGAGAGAGATTATCTTGCGGTTCATAAGACATCTATTTTTTCTTTGATTTAATAATGTTTTCCATCTCGCCAATGGCATCGACAGTGTCTTGGAATAATTGCTCCATAGCATCATCGGCTTGCGAGGGAGCATAACGAGCAAACTCGCAACGATCGAGAATTTGTGTAAATCGGAGTATCAATTCTTGCTCGACACCATTACGAGCCAATTGAGCCTGAATATTGTCGCGCGAAAGTTCCGAGAGAGGCATGTTGAGCTTGTCACCCAAATAACCCCATACGGCACGCAAAACCTCCTCGTAGAACTGAGATTGATTGTGACTCTTCAAGAAAACGCCGGCTTGTTTGAGGCGTCTTAAAGCCACTTTATTGGCCTTGCGATTGCGGTTGAGTGCAATATCGGCATTGGCAGCAGCATACATACGCGAGGCTATGGCATAAACGACGACAATGAGTATGGGCAAGATATACCACAACCAATACAACCAACTATCGACATACGCAGTGCGCGTGTGAACAAGATTGCCGAGCGAACTCTTGATGTGGCGTATATCGGCATTGAGCAGTCGCACATCGTCTTGACTGCGAAAATTGCTGACAGTAGCCGCCTCAACATCATCGCCTTTGCTCACTTCAATGGTAAATTCGGGCGAAGCCATTGTTTTGTAGGCCTTGGCCTGAGGGTCGAAATAGGCTATCTCGATAGAGGGTATTGTAAAAGTGCCTGCATAACGGGGAATAATAGTATACTCAATAACACGCTTGCCCGATACACCACTTGTACCAGAGCGGATATCGAGGTTTACCTGCGGATCGTATGCTTCAAACTCCGATGGGAACTCAACATTGGGATTTTGCATCAACTGCAAGTTACCCTTACCGCTGATAGTGAGAGTGAGCGTAAGAGCCTCATTGGCCTTGAGTTCGCCGGTAGATATTTCGCCTGTAAGCTTGAAGTCGCCAACACCGCCCGTAAAGTTAAGGGGCTTACCATCGGGCAGAGGTTTTACTTTTACACTTACCGATGGTGTAACGATATTCTTAGTTACGACATCGTAGTAAGGTTGACCAAAGAAATTGACACCTTGTACCTCATAGACATCTATTTCGCTACTACCACCGTTGATTTTTATCTCGCCCGACTGCTGAGGGAAGAGCAGTATGCGACGCAGTGTAGCCGACTTGTAGTTGCGATCGTTGTAACGCTCAATTTCCCATTGATTAGATTGTGGGACATCGAGTTCTTGGGCAGCAAAACCTTCGAAAGTAGGGAGAGTAACTTTGGTAAAATTGAGTTGTGGAGCAAGCGTGTACACCTTGAGGGTAGCCAATATAGCCTCTTGCTCGTATACCGATGAGCGCGAAAGGATAAGTCGAGTAAAAGTTTCGGTGCTATTTCCCGAAGAAACAACCGCACTCTGCCCACGAGAACGTTGTCCGGCATCTCCCTCCGAGGCCTGAGCATCATCTTTCAAAATAGTGAGCGTAAGGGGTTGGGTCTTGTAAGTTTGTCCGTCAACGGTAAGGGTTGCCGGCTCTATCTCATGAGTACCTTCTTCATCGGCACGGAGTGTAACAATGATAGAGTTGGTTATCGTACGCGAAACGTTGCCATTGATAATGTTGACACTTGTACCTTTAGATGTACCGCGATACAATTCGGTACAGCCTTTGAATTGTGGCAATTTCACATCACCTTTATCGACACCTGTGGCGACATATTCGAGTTGGAATTGACGACCTTGTATCACTTTATTGCGTCCTTTCCACTCAAAAGTTATCTCTTCGGCAACAGCAAAGAGTGTAACGAAGAGCAAAGAGTATATAAGAAATAATCGTTTCATGATTTGGAAAATCTATTACCTATTGTTACGGGGGTGCAAAGTTACCATTCTTTTTCGACTTTTCGTCTATTTTGTTGCTGATTGATGTGTTGTTGCACACGCTCTTGTGCATCCCGCTCGTTTTGTTGCAAGGCATCGAGTATTTGTTGGGCATTCTCTTTGGACATGCCACTTTGTTGCTGTTGCTTGTTTTCTTGCTGTTGTTCTTGTTCTTTCTGTTCTTGAGGCGGTTGTTGTTGTTTTTGTTGTTGATCTTGCTGCTGGTCTTGTTGCTGCTCTTGTTGATCTTGCTGCTGTTCTTGTTGTTGTTCTTGTTGTTGCAAGAGTTTTTGAGCCAGTCTTAAATTGAAACGAGCATCGGCATCACCGGGATTGAGGCGCAAAGAATTTTTATATGCTTCTATTGCCTCGGCATATTGTTGTTTCTGCATCAATACATTGCCAACGTTGTGATAGGCTTGAGCTTGGAGTTGTTTATCGTCGGTCATACTTGCGGCATTGGCAAAGCATTGGGCTGCTTCGTCAAATTTTTCTTGGCGGTAAAGGGCGTTGCCAAGGTTGTATGAAGCTGTAGCCGACTCGGGATCGAAGTCGGCAGCACGACGGTAGTCAATTTCGCTTTCGAGATATTTCTCATCTTTATACAGCTTGTTGCCACTTCGCAGGGAGTTGCGCGACGACTTGGGGCTGCGTTTTGTTACTTTTTCAGGAGCAGGTTGTTGAGACGATTGCGAGTCATCGACCTTTTGTTCGGCCATTTTTTGGGCATGAGCCTTATGTTGCTCGGCCATAGATTGTCGGTCTTGAGCCCACACATTGAGTCCGACTGTTACAACCAACGACACGAGGCAATATTTGATATAGGGAGTACACTTCATGATGGTGTTACTTTTTCTTGTTAAAAATGTGAATACTGCTAATCCAACCATATTTGCGCTCGAGCAAGAAAGCATCGATAAATAACAAAACGAGTGCTATCCAAGCCAGACCGGGAAATTGCTCGTTGTACTCTGAGAAGGTTTTACGCTCAAACTCGGCCGACTTCATCGTACGCACTTCGTTGATGAGAGCCTGCAATGCACCGTTGGTATTGTCGGCACGCACATATATACCCTCACCTGCTTGGGCAACTTCTTGAGCCATAGTTTCATTGAGTTTGGTAATAACGACCTTGCCCTCGGCATCCTTCATAAAGTTGTTGGAACTGCCCGAAATGGGTATGGGAGCACCTTTTGTAGAGCCAATACCCACGACACTCACTTTGATACCTTTTTCAGCAGCCATTCGTGCAGCTTCCGTTGCATTATCTTCATGATTTTCGCCATCGGTAATGACAATGATAGCCTGCTCGGCAGTACTCTCGGGAGAGAAGGAATTCATGGCGATTTTAATGGCTTGTCCTATGGCAGTACCTTGCGTGGGTACCATTTGGGTATCGATAGAGTTTAGAAACATCTTGGCCGAGACATAGTCGGTGGTGATAGGTAACTGTGTATATGCATCACCGGCAAAGACAACCAACCCCACCTTGTCGTTCTCAAGATCGTCGACCAATTTAGACAACATCATCTTGGCCTTTTCGAGACGCGACGGATTGATGTCATGAGCCAGCATCGAGTTGGAAACATCGAGAGCCACAACAATTTCGACGCCTTCGGTTTTGACCGTTTCGAGTTTTGTACCAAACTGAGGGCGAGCCAAAATAAAAACCACGACGGCAAAAGCCAAAGATTGCAAAATCATCTTGACAAGCGGTCTCCAACGCGAAACGTCGGGAGCCAGCTCTTGCAGGAAGGCCATTTTGCCAAAAAGAGCCAGATTGCGACGACGACGATGTCGCGCATATAGATATAGTGCCCACATAAGAGGCACAAGAAGTAACAAATAGAGGAATAAAGGTTGTGCAAAACGGAACATATCTTGTTATCCTTTCTCTTACTATTAAACGATTATGGTATGTTGCGCAAGATGGTATATCTCAGCCCAATCTCAATGGCCAATAGCAACATGGCAAGCAAGGCCCAAGGCATGTAAGCCTCTTCGCGACGCGAGAATTGTTGAACAGAGAGCTTGGTTTTTTCCATCTTGTCGATCTCGGCAAATACATTTTTAAGTACATTTTCGTCTGTGGCACGGAAGTACTGACCATCACCAATATCGGCTATACGGCGCAACTTATCTTCGTCAATCTCTACGGGCTTGCTTTGGTAACGAATACCATAGGGAGTATGGACCGGCGATTGAGCCATACCCTTTGTACCTACACCTATTGTATAGATGCGTATGCCATAACTGCGAGCAATTTCGGCAGCAGTGATGGGGTCGACGATACCGGCATTATTGGTACCATCGGTGAGCAGAATAATGGTCTTTGACTTGGCAGGTCCATTTTTTATACGATTGACAGCCGTAGCCAAACCATCGCCTACAGCAGTACCATCAATGAGCATACCACACTCTACATCCTTGAGCAAATTGAGCAAGACGGCATGATCGGTAGTCATCGGACACATAGTGAAACCTTCACCGGCAAATATCACAAAACCAATGTTGTCATACTCACGACCTGCAATAAATTGAGCAGCGACGTTTTTGGCAGCCTCCAAACGATTGGGGGCAAAATCGCGAGATAACATACTGCCCGAAATATCGAGAGCAACCACAACGTCGACACCTTCGGTAGAAGATTTCTGCCAACTGTCGGTAGTCATAGGACGAGCCAAGACAACAATAATACATGCTATAGCCAGCATACGTAAAGCAAAAACGACATGACGCAAATGCGCCTTGTATGTGCGAGGCATCTTATCGAAGGCTTCGGTCGATGAGATGTTCATCGCTGCCTGAGCCTTCTTGTGCTTGAGTATATACCATACTATTGCCGGAATGAGCAACAGTAATAACAACAGACACCAAGGATTATCGAATATCATTTGAAACTATCTTTTTGTTTTGTTGCAAGGTGTTTAACCTTTGGGTGCAATATTATTTTCATCACTTTCGGCCTTGCTCTCTCCGTCGTGAAGAGGCTCGGGTTGCGGACGGGTAAGTTCGACAAAATCGAGAGCTTGTCGCATTACACGCTCGTTGTCATCGGGCAAGGGACGCATCTTGGCAAACTTTACAAAATCGGCCATCGAAAGGATTTCATTGAGGTATTTATTGACCTCTTTTGTATCTTTGTTGCGATGCAATGCCGCAAGAATTTGCGAAGAAGTCATCTCCATGGCATTGATACCAAAACGGCTGTCGATGTACTCACGCAGGATATCGACCAATCGAGTATAGTATTGTTTTTCTTGTCCTTGTTGCCATAGCTTCGACTCGCGCAACTGTTGCAAGGCTTGCATGGCCAAGTCGTAAGGCGGTATTTGCTTCTCGAGAGGGAGAGTAACCTCGACCTTGCGATTTTTATAGTGTTTAATGGCCCAAAATGCAACAATAGCCAATATTGCAACAACCGCAAGGAGTATCACCATCCAAGCCGGAATAAAATCCCATAGCACAAAGGGCGGTGCAACAACATCTTTTATATCCTTGACATCGGTAGCAGTAGCACCCTCGGGTACGTCGACCGGCACAATCTTCAAGCTGAGAGACTCAGTGGCAAAGGTATCTTCATCAAACACATACTTGAAAGGCGGTATATAATACAGACCCGAGTCGAATGAAGTAACAAGAACTTCCTGCTTGATTTGCAATCGATTGTTATTAAGGGAGAGAGTGTCGGGCTGTGTAAGGTCTACCACCTCAACACCTTTAACCAGCTCGCCGGGCACATCAATCTGCGGGGGCAAAATCTGCATATCTTTGTCTTGTGTAAGAGAAAGGTGAATAAGAGTTTGCTCGCCCATCCACAAGACACTCGAGTCCATTACAGCTTCGACAACCACAGGTTGCTGAGCACGTACTGTCGAGAATGCCGACAATGCCAGGGTTACTATTATCAGAATTAAGTTTCTCATAAACAAATATAACATTTAAGCTCAGCCACGCTTCTTAAATAAATTCATCAGCGCAACTACATAATCTTCATCGGTTGCCACCGAGGTAATATCCACACCATTGCGACGACATATCTCCAATGCCGATGATTGTCTCTTTTGCCACCACTCGGCATAGGCCTTACGCACTCGCGCCGAAGATGTATCTATCCACTCTTCGGTACCACGCTCTACATCGCGCATTTTCATCAAGCCCACATCGGGCAACTCTGTTTCGCGCTTGTCGTATACCTGCAATGCCACAACATCATGACGACGGTTGGCTATGAGCATGGCATCGTTGTAAGATGGAGTGGCAATAAAGTCGGATATGAGGAATGCAGTACAACGGCGTTTTATAACGTTTGTAGCATATTCGAGAGCCAATTTCAAGTCGGTTCCCGAGCCCTCGGCTTCAAAACCTATGAGTTCGCGAATGATGTATAGGATGTGCTTTTTACCCTTCTTGGGAGGTATAAACTTCTCGATTTTATCGGTAAAGAAAAGGACACCAATCTTATCATTGTTCTGAATGGCCGAGAAAGCAAGAGTAGCAGCAATCTCAATCATCATATCGCGCTTCATATTGCCCACAGCACCAAAGTTGCGACTTGCCGACATATCGACAAGCAACATCACCGTAAGCTCGCGTTCCTCCTCAAAGACCTTGATATAGGGTTTGTTGTGACGAGCAGTCACATTCCAGTCTATATCGCGCACATCATCGCCATACTGATATTCACGCACTTCCGAGAAAGCCATACCACGACCTTTGAAGGCCGAGTGATATTGTCCGGCAAAGATGTTACGCGAGAGTCCGCGCGTCTTTATCTCGATGTGACGTACTTTCTTGAGCAATTCGCTATTTTCCATACACTCTACTCAGTATGATTAATGAATGGGTGACTTATCAAGGTACTTCTACACGATTGAGAATCTCGCTGATAATCTCTTCGGCAGTCATATTGTTGGCCTCGGCCTCGTAGCTGAGTCCGATGCGGTGACGCAAAACGTCATGACATACGGCACGAACATCCTCGGGAATAACATAACCACGCATTTTCAAGAAAGCATAGGCACGGGCCGCCAAAGCCAAGTTGATGGAAGCACGAGGCGATGCGCCAAAAGAAATCATATTCTTGAGGTCGCGCATACCATATTCCTCGGGGAAACGAGTTGCAAAAACAATATCGACGATGTAACGCTCAATCTTCTCATCGATATATACCTTGCGCACAATCTCGCGAGCTTCAATAATGTCGGCAGGAGTGAGTACAGGACGCACCTCTTCAAAGAGGTTGTCGATGTTGCGACGAATAATCTCACGCTCTTCCTCTTTCTTGGGATAGCCTATTACAACCTTGAGCATAAAGCGGTCTACTTGAGCCTCGGGCAGAGGATAAGTACCCTCCTGCTCGATGGGATTTTGAGTGGCCAAAACAAGGAATGGGTCGTCGAGTTTGAAAGTCTTTTCGCCGATTGTAACCTGACGTTCTTGCATAGCCTCAAGCAAGGCACTTTGCACCTTGGCAGGAGCACGGTTTATTTCGTCGGCCAAGATAAAGTTGGCAAATATGGGACCACGCTTTATCTGGAACTGCTCTTTCGATTGGCTATATACCATAGTACCCACCACGTCGGCAGGCAATAGGTCGGGAGTAAACTGTATACGATTGTACTTGGCGTCAATAAGCGAAGCCAATGTCTTTATAGCCAATGTCTTGGCAAGACCCGGAACACCTTCGAGGAGAATGTGACCGTTTGACAACAAACCAATCAACAGAGAGTCTACCAAGTGTTTTTGACCTACAATAATACGATCCATACCCATTGTAATGGTATTGACAAACGTACTTTTACCGGCTATAAGTTCATTCAATTGTCTGATATCGACTGTGTCACTCATATCTAATTATTTTAATGTTATTACTTGCATTTTTATTCCTTTGCAAAGGTAAATATATATAAGGTGCTATATCGTGGACATTTGTTAAAAAACCGCGCTTTGTTAATTAAAAATATTTAAATACCGAGTTTTACACCACTATATCGGCGAGTTGATGCGCTGTTTTATAGTATTGGCCTTCTCCAAAGCAACGTTTATGGCAGTAGTATCGTTTGCATCGATACCATATTTTTCGGCCGGGGGTATCGTTATGACAGTACCTACAGGCACATTATCGGGGTTGGATATAATGTGGCTGTTCTCTTCATAAATATATACCCAGAAGGCTTTGTGGCCATAATACTTGTAGGAGATATTGGTAAGGAATACTCCCCTACGTATGGTGTCGGTGACAACCTGTACAACAGATACTTCGGACTTATAGACAGGTAGTACCGAATCGGACAGTATCGTATCGGGAGAGAGCGGTATTAGAGTATCGTCGGGCTTGGCCACCGATGCAGTATCGACATAAGCAACATCGCGCCCGGTAGTTTCGTTCCACAACTGTGCAATATTCTGCGGGAAACAGAAAAAGACAACAGCAACGACAGTAACCAATATAGTCAGAGTAGCAGCTACCCCTATCCATACCCCCTTTTGATAGGCCTTTGAGAGCTTCTTGACATTGTCATTGACGGCATCTTGCGAGGTATCGGGAAGTGAGGATGCTATGGCCGGCTCGATATGAGCCTCGTCGTGAGAGACAACAGGGGTATCTTCCTCGACACATTCTTCGGCTCGATTGTCTGCCGTGGGTGGTCTGTTTTCGATAGAATGGGCTGTTCCGTTCTCTTGTATCAATGCAGGTGTTGCGGGGATAGAATCGGACAACGGCACATGTTGAGACTCGACAGGTTGTGGCATATCCGATTGCGACACCTCCGATTGTGGTGTTGTGTACGACACATCACACTGCCCGGCATCTGTATCGGCCGTAGCAGGCACTATGCTCTCTTGGGAGTCTACATCATCGCCCAATTCATCGACAATATCACCCCCCGACAGCAAGGGAGCGTCGTCGGACAACTCCTCGACAGAGAAACAGGCAAAAGGCTCATTAATGGCATCACGCACCGACTTGGCCGGGGTAAATGTAAGTTTGTAGTGTCCCGGTATAAGGTATGGCTCACCGGTCTGCACATTGACACTTGAACGCTCTTCGACCCACACCGGCTTGAAAACACCCAGACCATTGATACGTAGAATTTCGCCCGATGAAATGGTATCGGCCATTACAGACATCAACTCTTTTAAAAAAGTCTCGGCCTCACGTGCGGTACAATTTTGTTTCTGTGCCAGAATATCAACCAACTCGGGCATTGTTATCTTCTTGTTCATATATCCTTGCGCGATTTAAGTTGATTTTTTATAGCAGTATTGGGCTTGAAAACCAATACAATCTTGGGAGGGATGAGCATGCGCTTGCCGGTAGCCGGATTAACCGATATACGCTCCATCTTTTTACGGGCTTCAAACGTACCCAAGCCTTGTATCATGATACTATCCATGAGCGAACATCGCTCTACAACCGTATCGCAAAAGGCATCAAGCATAGCTTCTACCTCTTCGCGACTTTTACCAAGCTGTTGTTGCAACCTTTTTACAAGTTCTTTTTGTTCCACTTTTTTACGATTGAATGTTAGCACAAAGATACATTATTTTCGATGAAATGGAGCACATAAAAGGGATAATATTGACAAAGCCGTTGTATCGGGAAGATGACACAACGGCTGTATTTTATGTGCTATAGAAAATTATAGAAGTTTGTCATACGCCACCTTGATGCGATGGAGAGCCGATTGCAAGGTAGAACGGGGACACCCCAAATTCATACGAACAAATCCGCTGCCACCCTCACCAAAGAGAGCCCCGGGATTGACCGCCACACGAGCCTCTTGAATAAAGAAACGCGCCAACTCCTCATCGGATAGTTGCAGAGCTCGAGCATCGAGAAATACCAAATAGGAGGCCTGGGGACGTATCATACCGAGGCGAGGCATGTGAACACGAATATACTCTTGCATATAGTCGATATTAGCCTCTACATACTCCAACATTTGACCGAGCCACTCCTCTCCATGTGTATACGCAGCAGCGACAGCTTCGGTAGCAAAGAGGTGAGCCGTATCGAGCTCTCTGTGACGCAAATATCGGGCAAATTGTTCGCGTAGTGCGGTATTATGAATAATGTGATAGGAGCTTTTGAGACCGGCAATATTGAAAGTTTTGCTGGCAGCCATGAGGGTTATACAATTTTGAGCGGCAATATCACCAACCATAGCAAAAGGTGTATGCTTGTATCCCTTCAGAGGCATATCACAGTGAATTTCGTCGGAAACAACCAAGACATTGTGCCGCACACAAATTTGTGCCATGCGAGTCAACTCATCGGGAGTCCACACACGTCCACCGGGGTTGTGAGGGTTGCACAAAAAGAAAATCTTACATTGAGATGCTTTTTGCTCAAAGTCGTCAAAGTCTATTTGATACTGCCCGTCGACAAGCAAGAGAGGGTTGATAACCGGCTCGCGTTGCATGTCGCGTGTGACGAAGTTGTATGGGTGATATACAGGAGGTTGCATCAACACCTTGTCGCCCACCTCGGTAAAAACCTCAAGCACAAAAGCCAAAGCCGGTACTATACCTCCAACAAACCCTATCTCATACTCTTCTACATGCCATCCGTGACGACGTAACAACCAATTGACGATAGCCGGCTTCCACTGTGCATTGACTACAGAGTATCCGTATATTTCGTGCTCTACTCTACGACGCAATACTTCGGTAACACATGGTGGCGACTTGAAGTCCATATCGGCAATCCACATGGGCAACAAATCTTCAGTGCCATAAAACTCTTGCAGAGCATCGTATTTGATACAATCGGTATTGTGACGAATAACAGACTCGTCAAAATTGTATTTCATAAATTATATGTTATAGCAGTGTGATAGCAAAAAAGAGAAAGCGCGACGATATCATACTTCATCGTCGATCATATCCTCCACATCGTCGTTGCGCAACATACACATCTCGCAATATTCGTTCCAATCGGGGTCTTTCTCGGTATATATTGTAAGAGGCAACAACTCAAAGGTAGCCAAAGCCTCGTTGAGAGTAGTACCAAAAGCAGGTATATTGCGCGTATAAAAGACCATATTGCGCTCTCCGGCACCGGTGTAAACACCCGTAAGGATGGCCAACTTGTTTTTCTCCATGGCACGCTTGAGCACAAGTTGCACCTCCTCCATGCGTTGTGCAACCTCATCATCGGGCATGCCCTTTGCGTCGGCCTGATAGGACCAAGTCACCTCGGCACGTTCTTTGAACTTACCCGATTTTATAAATTCGTCAATATTGCAACGCCCCGACACGAAGATAGTATCGTTGCCCACTTCACTCTCGGCTACAGCCGTAAACCATTCGTCACTGAGTTTCATAAAACAGATACTTAAAAAGCCTTCCAACTCCCCGATAGGGGCGTGTGAAGGCCTTTTATTTGCCGATAAAAGAATAATTATTTCTTTGCAGCTTCTACAGAAGCTTTACGGAACTCTTTGAAGAGTTTTTCCAACTCCAAAGAACTTTTGCGAGCACGAACACCTGCGGCTTTATTGCCTTTTTCTACCACAGCATTTGCGTTAGTCTCAAATGCAGCCCACTCTTGTTTGATTTTTTCAACTAATGTTACCATAATTAGCTCTATTAAATTGTTAGTATTATTGATTAAAACTTATATATTTTTTTCTACAACGGAAATACGGTGCAAATTTAAGATAAAATACCGAAAACAACGGGCATTTTGTGAGAAATTATATCATAAAACAAGAAATTAGAGTTAAATAATGTTAATACACTTATAAATATACATTATTTAACCGAATATATTTAGTTTTCATAACTTTACGTCATCTATTGTTTTATTTTTTTATTATTCAGCATTATTTGACTCGAGTTGATAATATTTTGCCAAATAACATAAGATGCCGGTGCAACAGAGGCAATAGGATGCAAATAGGTCAATGCCATCCAAATAGCAAGCACCGTATTTTTCTGACCCAATCCTTGAGCACCCGACACCTTGTCACCGTAACGCGCTCCCAAGACGCGCCCCAATACAAACTGTACTATACAACACAGCAAGGCCACTATCGCAAGCACAATTTCCTGCTGAAGAGAAGAAAGCGACTGTTGCATAACAAAGTTTAGCGACTTGCCCACAACTATAAACAGGGCAACCACCCACAGATAAAAGGATATAGAAGGACGAGAACGGAGAGCCATGTGCAAGCGTGGCAGGTATCGTTGCATGAGAGCAGCCAAGAGAAGAGGCAAAAGCAACAACGGCAACACTTGCTTACAAATAATCATTACCGAGTCGAAAAATGCCAGCTCGGTGTGTATGCCAATAAGCGAAAAAAAGAGTGGAGCCGCGATCGCAACCGACAAATTACACAGAAGACTATACCCTACCAAGAGCGAAAGGTTGCCGCCCAACATTGCCGCCACCACCGGTGCCGAGGTGGCCGTAGGACAAAAGAGGCATATAAACGCACCTTGAGCCACAATGGGGTCGTACATTTTGAGCAAAAAATATACTCCCCATGCGCCAATAAACTGTATTGCAAGCAACCATGCATACAAGGGCTTGATACTAAGCGAATGCATGTCGATCTTGCAATATGACACCAACAACATGGCAAATAGCAGATAGGGAGTAAGAAAGGCTATAGAAGCGGCAAAATCATGTGCAAGAAAACCGGCTATCATAGCGATGGGGAGAGCGTATGTGCGTAGTTTCTGTATCATATCACTTGCAGATAAAATTCAAAGACAATTGCAGGAAAATAAAAATCTTACAAAGATAAAGAGGCTGTGTCGAAAACGACACAGCCTCGATATGTAAATACAATGTGAATTCACATTATTTCTTACGACCGTAACGGCTCATGAACTTATCAACGCGACCGGCAGTATCCACAAGTTTTTGCTTACCTGTGTAGAAGGGGTGCGATGCGCTGGTGATTTCAAGTTTTACTAAGGGGTAAGTTTCACCGTTTACCTCGATGGTCTCTTTAGTAGCGATAGTGCTACGGCTGATGAAAATTTCCTCGTTCGACATGTCTTTGAAGACTACGGGACGATAATTCTCGGGATGTATTCCTTTTTTCATTGTTCTAAGTTCTTAATAGTTATACATTTAACCACGTTGGTAAAGCGTGATACTTTGTAATGGCTTGCAAATGTACGAACTTTCGAGAAATCGAACAAATATTCTAAGCAAAAAAATCAGTGTACATCGTTATTTTTTTTGTCACAAGCACTCTTCGTCACTCTTCGCTACAGATAAAATTCTGAAAAAACAATCAAGTTTTTTTGTTCTCTATGCGATTATCGCTAACTTTGTAAGGTGAAATATAATATGTAGTATACTATGGGAATATTTGATATATTCAAGAAAAAAGATAATAACACCACATTGTTTTACGATACCGAGGTGCACTGTCATATCCTACCGGGCATTGACGATGGTTCGCCAGATGTGGCTACATCGGTTGAGTTGGTTAAAGAGATGAAAAATTTGGGTATTCGTCGCATCATTACCACATCGCACGTTACCGAAAGCACCTTTGAGAATACGCCGGAAACAATTCAAGGAGCATACAAGAAGTTGAGGAGTGCTCTTGATGCCGAGGGGATTGAGATGGAGATACACACCTCGGCCGAATATCGTATGGACGAATATTTTCTTAATCAAATAAAGACAAACAAGCTACTCCCTTTTCCCGAAGATTTTATCTTGATAGAAAACTCGTTCTTTCAACCTTACTGGGAGATCAAGGAGCTTATCTTTGACCTTAAGATGAAGGGTTATACCCCTATATTGGCACACCCCGAGCGATATGTCTACTACCACAAGACACCCAAAATTTACAAGGAGTTGTACGACTATGGATGCCTATTCCAAGTAAACTTCCTCTCGCTCAGTGGCTATTACTATCCGCAAGTGAAAGAGATGGCATGGAAGATGCTCAACGATGGTATGGTGTCGTTTATTGGTAGCGACATGCACAATATAGGTCATGCACGACACATTAAGGAGTATATGAAGACGCGCGAATATCGTAAGCTGGAAGAAAAAGCCGCCAATATCCTCAACAATAAGATACAGTTTTAGGAAATAGGAGGTTGTCATCCGACAATTCCATAACCATCGTAGCCCGCAGCACAATTGTGTTGCGGGCTACGATGGTTATGGAAGGAGTATTATCTCGTATATTGTATCTACCCCATCGATATGCAAGGTAGTTGCATGGGTGATATCGATTTCCAACAGAGACGAGTGAATATCTATTTTTCGCAACAATTTGCCATCTCGCTTATACAAGCTGCATGTAGGATTTTGAGCCGGGTCTATATCGCCCATGAGCAACACACAGCGCGAGGTTTCATGTGGCAGCTCGACATACACAGTTGAGGTTGCAGATAAGGCTGTATAGGGATTTTGGTCGATATGATATAAGGATTTTTCGACGGGGTTTATCTCAAAAGAGCGAATTGCAAGCCAATTGGTCTTGCGCGAAGGCAGTTTGCGCATGCGCACATAACGCGCCTCAACGGGTTCGCCCTTCCATGTAATATCATATACACCAACGAGAGTATCGGAGAGAGCACACCAAGTATCACCATCGATAGAATATTCGAGAATGGCATGGTCGAAGTAATCGACATCATCGACCGAATTGCGCCCTTGCAGAATGTGCACATGATTGACTTCTTGCACAAACCCCATATCGATAGCGACATAGTGGTCGGTGCGCTGTCCTGCACCCGAATGGTAATAGGTAGCGGTATCGTCGTCAAACATATACTTGGCTTGCGGAGCTTGTAACGATGAGTATGTACCGATAGGCTCATATACCGAGGCTTTATTTCCCGACAACAACTCATAGAACGATGCCGCCATCTCGTCCATCAGGTTCTTGTAGAAAGGTTGCAACTTCATTGTTCCACTGCTGTGTGCATTGTATGCCTCAATCTCTTCTTGTGTCATAAGATTATCTACATAAGCACTCCAGAAGGATTGATATTGCCCGGCGTTATACAATTCTAAGGTTTCAATGGCTTGACGACAGCGAGTACCCAGCTTACCAAATTCAATCAACCAGGGACTCAACTCGGCAAGCAGGGCTTTGTTATGACACCCTTGCATTTGCGACGGAACAGCCTCTATAGCCACACACTCGGCCTTGAGTTTCTCGGCAAGTTGCGGAGTATAGGTATCGAGGGTAAAGGTCTCGGTCTCCCACGATTCTATGCGACGATAGCCTGTTTCGGTATCGCACGAGTGAATAGCAAATTTACGATATGCATCGCTGACATCGGGAGCCATAACCTCCATAGCACGCTCCCAACTGTCGATGGGATTGTATGCGAGGGTATTCCACGCATAGTCGGCAACACTATACAGAGCCAGCTTTGAGGCTTCGCCATGCTCCATCGGGTTGCTGACGATGCCTCGCACTTTGTCGACGTTCATTGTCGGAGAGAGCCCATATACCGGTGCTTGCAGCAATATGTGACGAACATAGTCGGTAACAGGATAATTCCACCAGAATAGAATAGGACGTTGCACACGCTCGCCTACCCATGCAACGGTCTCTTCGGTGAGGTCGCTACATACGGCATCGCCTGTCCAGAAAATATCTATCGATGGGTGCAACATGTTGCCATATTGTACCAAGCTGCCATTGGGGGTGGGATTGGCCCATAGACGTGTATAATCGGTGGGACACACGATAAGCGGTGCAATATCGCCCTGTGTGGCCACAAACTCTTCGTTGAGACGGTTAAGCAACGCTATCTGATGAATGGGATTGGCTCCTGCACCCGATATATCGTCAAAGTGTATAGCAAACGCTCGCACACCCAAGCTATACATATACTCAAACTTACGCAATAAATTGTTATAATCCTCCTCATCCCAACGAATATCCTGCCCGGGATGAATAGCCCACACAAAATTGACACGATTGCGTCGACAGGCCTCTACCAGTTGGCGTATATTCTCGGCTTGATTATCGGGATAAGGCTCGCGCCAGTTGGGCGAACTGTGATATGGGTCGTCTTTGGGCCCATATATGTAGTAGTTCATTTTGTATCGACCATAAAAATCGATGAGCGACAAGCGTGTCTGATGCGACCAAGGTGTTCCATAAAAACCTTCTACCACACCTCTGCAAGGCAACTGAGGCCAATCGTTGATGGTAAGAGATGGCAATTTTCCACCTTTGGCAATTTCACTCTCTGTAATCTGCCGCAATGTCTGGATAGCATAAAATACACCCGCGTCATCATGCGCTTTTATTTCTATTCCTCGGTCGGTGATATCGAGCCGATAGGCTCCGGGCAATAGCTTCACGCCATAGTGTGCGGGCATGTTTACATCTTGGTCTACTCTCAATGCGACCCCGTCATGAGCTGTCACAAGGAAGTCCAACTCTTTCTCATACCCTACAGCCTTGCCCTCAAGTAGCACACCATGCGAAATATCGAGTGTTGTATCATAGCGTTTCAATTCTTGCGGTGTAGGATTAATAACCAAACCATCATGATCGATTTTTTCACCCAGCAACACACCAAAGTCTTGCTTTTCGCCACGTTGTAAGGTGAGGTCTTGCGCTACTGCAGCGACGCAACTCCATAAGAGAAGAAGAGTAATAAGAGAGAGATTACGCATACACATTACATTATAATATGATTATACACAGAATGCAAAAATAACAAAATATTCTAAATTACAAAAAAATTGCCCATGCTGTGTCGTAAAGCACAGCACGGGCAATATAATATACGATTGCGGGCTTAATGAGCCTGCACAGTTTTATCAGTCGTTATATGCAGGCAATGTAGCGTAGTCTTTAGAGTAACGCAACATTTGCTCGGCATAACCCTCGGTATAATCAAGTGTAACATCGATAATGTTACCCTCGGCATCGTAATGAGCAGTGTATACGGGGTTTACAAAGCCCTTGTATGGAGCAAGGTTGAGAGCCTCGTAGCGAGCCAACACCTCTTGGTGGAGTTGGGGGTCTACCTTCACAGCATATTTCTCAACCAAGATACGACCGGCTTCATAGTCACCCTCGCTCTTGATGCGTTGGATTTCGGCAAGTTGTTTACCGAATATTTCGCGCAATTTCACGTAGTCGTTAATCTTCACATAGTGTTTGCCATCGACGTTTACAAACTCTATTACGTTGTCGGCTTTACCCAAGTCGTAAGCCCAAGCAGCGATAAGTTGACGGTCGCGCATGTGGCTTTCTTCAATATCCTTACCCGGCTCGATGCGGTGCAATTGAGTCATCAAACCATTCATCATTTGTTGGTAGTAGCAAGCCTTATAAGCCTCGGCATTGGGAATGATACCCAACTCTACCAACTTGGCATCGGCCATGTAATAGAGAGCAAAAAGGTCGGCGCGAGCCTCTTCGAGAGTAGAACCGTGAGCCTTCAAAGCGTCGGGGTCGACACCGGGGAGCAACTTGCCCGAGCCGTGTCCCAAGCACTCATGCAAGTCGGTGTGCAAGTCACCTGTAATACCACCATACTCTTCGAGCAATTTACGCTCAACATCGCTGTAAACAAACTCTTCGTTGAAACCGTTACCCTTGGCAGCCTCGGCATAAGCCTCGGTTATGTTGTCGATAGTAACCGACTTAGAGCCATGAGTGGCACGTATCCAGTTGGCATTGGGGAGGTTGATACCGATAGCAGTTGAAGGATAGCAGTCACCGGCAAGGATAGCGGCAGTGATAACCTTGGCCGAAACACCCTTGACGCTCTCTTTCTTGAAACGAGGCTCTGTGGGTGAGTTGTCCTCAAACCATTGGGCATTTTCGCTGATAAGTTCTGTGCGACGAGAGGCCTCGAGGTCCTTGAAGTTCACAACAGACTCCCAGCTGGCTTTCATGCCGAGGGGGTCGCCATAAGACTCAGTGAAACCGTTTACAAAGTCGATGCGACTATCAAGGTCTTTGACCCACAAAATTGCATACTCATCAAATGTTTTCAAATCGCCTGTGCGATAGTACTCTATAAGTTTTTCGATAACAGCCTTTTGTTGCTCATTCTCGGCAACAGTTGCAGCTTTTTCGAGATACTCGACGATGCGAGCAATAGCTTGACCGTAGCGACCATCGATTTTGTATACCTCTTCATAGATTTTGCCATTGCGCTTAACAAGACGGCTGTTGAGTCCGTAAGAGATAGGTGTAGCATCGTTGGGGTCTTTCATAGCATTGTAGAAAGCCTCAGCCTCGGCTTGTGTCACGCCATCGTAGTAATTACCGGCCGAAGTAGCCACAACATCTTCGCCATCGGCTTGATTGGTACGCTTGGGCATTACAGTGGGGTCAAACATAATGGGAGTGATTGTAGCCAAGAACTCCTCTACAGATTGTCCATCGCGCAAGGGCAACTTGGCAACATCGACAGCCTTAACAGCCTCGGCAAAAAACTCTTGCGAGAAGGCGGGAATAATCTTGTCGCTTGAATAGTGGTGGTGCAATCCATTGGCAAACCAAATTTGCTTGATATAGGTCTCGAAAGCAGCCCAGTCTGCTGTAGTTTTGTCGCCTTGATAACCGGTATATATAGCCTCAAGGGTATAACGAATGGGCAAGCTCCACTTACTGTTTTGGTCGAAAAGGATATCACGACCATAGAGAGCCGACTCTTGCAGGTAGTAGATAAGTTTCTTTTGATCGAGCGACAACTCGTCAAAACCTTTAACTTGATAGCGGAGCACTTCGAGGTCGGCAAAACGCTCAACAGTGTAGTCAAACTCCGCATTTTCTTTTTGGTTTGCACCGGGAGCGCAAGCCATGAGTGACAATGAAGCCAACATGATACAGATGTTTTTTTTCATAGAAAAACAATTAATTGGTTATAGTTTACTTTATAATATAAAATTTATTCGACATATAGTACCAATCCTTTGAGATACTCACCCTCGGGATGGTAGATATTGACAGGATGATCGGCCGGCTGAGTAAGCTGGTGGAGGATACGCACCTTGCGACCCGACTGGGCTGCGGCTGTAAAGACCGCCAAACGGAAGTTTTCCTTGCTCACCACCTGCGAACATGAGAATGTAAAAAGTATGCCACCGGGACGTATCTTCTCGAATGCCTTGGCATTGAGCTTGCGATAGCCTTGCAGGGCATTATTCAGCACCTTGCGATGCTTGGCAAAGGCCGGAGGATCGAGGATGATGAGGTCGTAGTTGTCACCCATGGCATCGAGATATTTGAAGGCATCTTCGGCAAAGGCTTTGTGACGGGGGTCGCCGGGGAAGTTCAGCTCTACGTTCTGACATGTAAGGTCTATGGCCTTGGCCGAACTATCTACCGAGTGCACCAACTCGGCACCGCCACGCATTGCATAGAACGAAAAGCCTCCGGTATAGCAGAACATATTGAGCACTTTGCGACCACGAGAATAGCGTTCAAGAAGCGAGCGGTTGTCGCGTTGATCGACAAAGAAGCCGGTCTTCTGTCCTCGTAACCAATCGACATGGAATGTCAGGCCATTTTCGGTTGCAGTATCCTCTCCTATTCCACCCAACAGATATTCATTCTCTTGCTCGAGAGCCGCCTTATAAGGCAGTGTAGTCTCCGATTTATAATAAATATTATCGAGCTTATCGCCCATTACATCTTTGAGAGCCTTGGCCAATATATGACGAGCATAGTGCATACCCGGGCTGTGAGCCTGCATCACTGCCGTATTGCGATATATATCTATGATAAGGCCGGGCAGATTATCACCTTCGCCATGTACCAAGCGATAGGCATTGTTGTAGTCGCCATTCTCCAGTCCAAGACTGCGACGCATTCGGTAGGCTACACTGAGCCTTTCGAAATAGAAAGTATAGTCAACATCGACAGGAGCAAATGAAAGGATGCGCACAGCAATGCTACCTATCTGATAGTGCCCCACACCTATAAAGTTTCCTTGCCAATCTTCGACGGTGACAACGTCACCCTCTACAGGCTCACCAATAACACGTTGTATAGCTCCGGAAAACACCCATGGGTGAAATCGGCGAAACGAGTCTTCCTTTCCGGGCTTGAGTATAAATCTGCTTTGTGACATAAAGAAATGGTAGGTTACTTAAAGAAAAATCTGACAATATCATTGGCATTGGCATAGATGAGTAGACCAAACAAGAGGAAGAGTCCTATAGTCTGAGCAATCTCCAGGAATTTATCACCGGGCTTACGGCGTGTGATTACCTCATACAAGAGGAAAAGCACATGGCCACCATCGAGGGCGGGTATAGGCAATATATTCATAAACGCAAGAATTACCGAGAGGAAGGCTGTCATGCTCCAGAACGAATACCAATCCCACGATGGAGCAAAAAGACTGCCAATAGAACCAAATCCACCCAGACTCTGTGCACCCTCCTTGGTAAACACATACTTGAAGTCACTCACATAGTTGGTAAGGCGGCTTACACCTATCTCTACACCGCGAGGTATAGACTCCCAGAAAGTATATTTCTTGGTAACAAATGTAAAGAGCTGATTGATAGGAGTAATGGCGACACCTATACGAGCCAAAGAGTCAACTGCCACCGATGCAGTCATTAGGCTGTCGGCACGCATAAAAGTAACATCGACTGTCTGCGACTTGTAAGACTCCAATGCCAGACGAAGTTCGGTAAGGCTACCTACAGCCGTGCTGTCGATACCCACGATTTTGTCGCCCTTGACAATACCGGCTGCATGAGCACCCATATTCTCCTCGACCATGTACACAACGGGCGGTATGCGATATGAAGCAAAGCCGGTGTTCTGTTGCATAATCTTCAACATCATACTGTCGTCGATGGCAACAGCAACCTCAGCACCATCGCGCAATACAGAGACCTGCTGTGCCTCAATAATGGCATGTAGTGTCTCGTTGTTGAGATACTCAAGTTTCTCGCCATCGGCAGCCAAAATGATGTCGCCATTGCGAAAACCGCTATCCAAAGCCGGTTGGCTGAATTCCATACCGGCCGTGGCATTCTCAAAGGGCAGATAGGTCTCGCCCCAATGGAATGTAACGGCAGCGTATATGATAATAGCAAGAATGAAATTGAACAATACACCGGCCACCATTACAAGCAGACGTTGCCATGCCGGCTTAGAGCGAAATTCCCAAGGTTGCATGGGTTGCTTCATCTGCTCGAGGTCCATCGACTCATCTATCATACCTGCAATCTTGACATATCCACCAAAGGGTATCCATCCCACACCAAACTCGGTATCGGAGGGTTTGGCAGCCCACATGGGGATGTCGAACTTGAGTTTATCGCACACTTTCACCACAAGCGACTTGGCTTCGCGCTTGAAACTTAAGAGGGCAAATTTGTAATCGAAAAACAAGAAAAATCGCTCTACTCTGATGCCGAAAATGCGAGCAAAAATGTAGTGTCCGAACTCGTGAAAACCAACGAGGATAGACA
The DNA here is from genome assembly GCA_017522135.1 of Bacteroidaceae bacterium. Taxonomy (GTDB): domain Bacteria; phylum Bacteroidota; class Bacteroidia; order Bacteroidales; family Barnesiellaceae_A; genus Barnesiella_A. Next base: position 55,588 of record JAFXAB010000029.1, on the reverse strand, counting down.
AACTTAGCATCAATTGCAGGGCTTTAATAAGAAATGATTCCATACGTTGTTATATTGTTATTTGAGTGTTTCGATATAGCGAGCGGCACAGTTGCGAGCCTCGCTGTTGGTGGCAATATAGTCGTCAAGAAGCGGTGATGCTACATAATCGACTGTGTTCATGGCATGTGCTACCGTCTCGGCTATCTGGCAGAATCCTATACGGTCGGCCAAGAAAGCAGCCACGGCAATTTCATTGGCAGCATTCATGATGCAAGGCATGTTGCCACCTTTTTCGACAGCGTCGAAGGCATATTGAAGAAGCGGGAAACGTACCATATCGGGACGCTCGAAAGTGAGTGTGGCATAATCGGTAAGCGACAACTTACGGTCGGTCGATACGAGACGATCGGGGTATGACAAAGCATATCTGATGGGTAACTTCATGTCGGGTGTTCCCAACTGGGCTTTGACAGCACCGTCGGCAAACTCGACCATTGAGTGCACAATAGATTGCGGATGAACGACAACCTCAATCTGCGAAGGAGCTACACCAAACAGCCACTTGGCCTCTATCATCTCAAAACCTTTATTCATTAGAGTAGCCGAGTCGATGGTAATTTTATGACCCATCTTCCAGTTGGGGTGACGCAAAGCATCGGCACGAGTCACCTTGAGCAATTGCTCTTGTGTGTGACAACGGAACGGGCCACCCGATGCGGTGAGAATAATCTTCTCGATAGGGTTATCGCCCTCACCTACCAAACATTGGAAGATAGCCGAGTGTTCCGAATCGACAGGGATAATAGGTACACGGTGTTCAACAGCCAACTGTGTAATAAGGTCGCCGGCAACAACAAGCGTCTCTTTATTGGCCAAAGCAATGGTTTTCTTGGCCTCGATAGCACGTATGGTAGGTAACAAACCTGCATAGCCCACCATGGCCGTAACAACGATGTCAATCTCGGGCAACGTAACTGCATCGGCGATGGCTTGTGCTCCGGCATATACCTTGATGGGAAGGTCGGCAAGTGCATCTCGCAATTGTGCATAATAGTTTTCATTGGCTATTATCACAACTTCGGGCTGATACTTACGAGCCTGTTCGATAAGAAGGTCTAAGCTACTATTGGCTGTAATCATATATACCTCAAAGAGGTGGGGATATGCATCTACTGTCTCAAGCGTTTGTCGTCCAATTGAACCTGTTGAGCCTAATATTGCCAATCGTTTTTGTTGTTCCATGTCGTTATGAAAGTGCTTATTTGTTACAAACTACAAATGTACGCAAAATTTTCGGGATGACCATAAAGAAACCTGCCGTAAAGGCAACTTTTAAAAAAGTTTTTAAATTGGCACTAAAAATCTACCCGATTGGATATTAGCTACATGAAACAGAGGGATGATGTGGGTATAAAAAAATTGATTGCCTCCCGACAACCAATCTTCGTTAACCTTAATCTTAATCTAATACTATGAAAAACACTCGGCAAAATTAGCAATAAGGAACGAAAAACATGTTTTAAAGCATCATAAATATCCACTGTTTTTTATTTATTTAACATATTCAATCATTTCGCTTACATATTGCGTATATATTGCACGGTTCTGCAACAAACACAAAGTAGAGATTGTATAGATACCGGCACAAAAGAAAGAAACCGAGATATATGACAACTATACCTCGGTGTTCTCTATATCAGTTTTTGAAAATCAACGCCTCGTCTTGCACATCGACCACAATGGGTCGTGTATTGTCGATGGTGCCCGAAAGGAGTTGCTTAGATAGAGCATTGAGCAGCTGTCGTTGAATGACACGCTTGACAGGGCGCGCACCAAACTCCGGGTCATACCCTTCTCGCGAGAGTAGAGTGAGGGCTTGGGGAGTCACCTGCAACTGTACACCATTCTTGGCAAGCATATTGCACAGAGCATCTATCTGCAAATGGACAATCTCCCGTATCTCATTCTCGCTAAGGGGTGTAAACATAATTGTCTCGTCGATGCGATTGAGAAACTCGGGACGAACAGTCTGCTTGAGCATCGCCAAGACAGCCTCGCGGGTAGTATCTATGACTTGCTCTCGATTGTCGGCTGTCATGCGCGAGAAGTTGTCGCGAATGAGTTGCGAACCCATATTAGATGTCATGATGATAATGGTATTCTTGAAGTTGACAAGTCGACCTTTGTTGTCGGTGAGACGTCCATCGTCGAGAACCTGCAACAAGACATTGAAAATATCGGGATGCGCTTTCTCTATTTCGTCAAACAATACTACCGAATAGGGTTTGCGACGTATAGCCTCGGTGAGCTGACCACCCTCGTCGTAACCCACATATCCCGGAGGAGAACCTATAAGCCGTGTAGCACTGAACTTCTCTTGATACTCACTCATATCTATGCGTGTGAGCATGTTTTCATCATCAAAGAGATATTCGGCGAGTGCCTTTGCCAACTCGGTCTTTCCCACACCGGTAGTACCTAAGAAAATAAATGAGCCAATAGGACGGCGAGGGTCGTTCAATCCGGCACGACTGCGACGCACAGCATCGGAAATGGCACGTATAGCCTCTTCCTGGCCTACCACACGACGATGCAACTCCTCTTCGAGATGCAACAATTTTTCGCGCTCGCTCTGCATCATCTTGCTCACCGGAATACCGGTCCAACGCGAAACGATGTCGGCAATATCTTCGGCTTCGACCTCTTCCTTAATCATGGCCTTATCGCCTTGCATTTCGTGCAAACGATTTTGTATTTCGGCAATTTCATCTTCCTTTTGTTTGATTTTGGCATAGCGTATCTCGGCTACACGACCATAGTCGCCTTCACGCTCGGCGCGCTCGGCCTCAAAACGAAGGTTTTCAATATCAACCTTGTTTTGTTGAATACGGTTGACCAACTCCTTCTCAGCCTTCCACTTGGCCTGCAAACTTGTTTCCTCCTCTCGCAGGTCGGCAATTTCGCGACCGAGGGTATCTATCTTGTCTTTATCGTTTTCGCGTTTTATCGCTTCACGCTCTATCTCCAACTGCTTGAGTTTGCGACTTATCTCATCGAGGGCCTCGGGCACCGAATCGACCTCCAGACGCAACTTGGCAGCAGCTTCATCCATGAGGTCAATGGCCTTATCGGGCAAGAAACGGTCGGTAATATATCGTTGTGAGAGCTGTACCGCTGCAATAATCGCATCGTCTTTAATGCGTACTTTGTGGTGGTTTTCGTAGCGTTCTTTCAATCCGCGCAGGATAGATATTGTACTCAACTCATCGGGTTCATCGACCATAACAATCTGGAAACGACGCTCCAATGCCTTGTCTTTCTCAAAATACTTCTGATACTCATTGAGCGTAGTAGCACCTATCGAGCGCAACTCGCCACGCGCCAATGCAGGCTTGAGAATGTTGGCAGCATCCATAGCACCCTCGCCTTTACCGGCTCCTACGAGGGTGTGTATTTCGTCGATAAAGAGTATAATCTCGCCATTGGCTTCAATTACTTCATTTACAACAGCTTTGAGGCGTTCTTCAAACTCACCCTTATACTTGGCACCTGCAACGAGAGCACCCATATCGAGCGAGAAGATTTGCTTGGTCTTGAGGTTCTCGGGCACGTCGCCACGTACAATGCGGTGTGCGAGTCCCTCGGCAATAGCAGTTTTTCCGGTACCCGGCTCGCCTATGAGAATGGGGTTGTTCTTGGTGCGACGACTCAATATCTGCAATACACGACGTATCTCATCGTCACGACCTATAACAGGATCTAACTTACCGGTGCGAGCTCGCTCATTGAGGTTGATGGCATACTTCGACAAGGCATTGTAACTACCTTCGGCCCCTTGGTCGGTAACATTCTTCCCACGGCGCAACTCGTCGATGGCAGCCCCCAATTCCTTCTCGGTAATGCCGGCATCCTTGAGATAGGTCGAAGCCTCGCTCTTGACAAGAAAGAGAGCCATCAACAATGATTCGATAGCAACAAAGCGGTCGCCTTGCTGAGTCGAATAATCGACAGCTCGTTGCAATACTTTGTTGCTTTCGCGACTCAAGAATGGCTCTCCACCACTCACACGAGGTTGTGCCGCGATAGAGCGATCGCACCACTGTATGAGCGACTGCTTGGCAACGCCCAACTTTTGGAAGATAAAATCTATCAAACTATCACCCACATCAATAGTGGCACGTAGCAGATGCACCGGCTCAACCGACTGGCATCCGCCTCTGACGGTATAATCAATGGCTTTCTGTACAGCCTCTTGCGACTTGATTGTGAAATTGTTGAAATTCATCTTTATATCTCCTTTCTTTTAACTTGGCATTATACAATAAACACATCGTAGGCAACGATGTTCGCTTACATAAAAGCAAAAGCGATACCACGCACCAAAACAAGACAGAAAGTCATGATAACCAACGTATTGCAAGACAAAATTACAGTTTTACAAGTCATTTTGTCATCATGATAGTGCGCACATATCGACAATAATGCTTATCTTAGCACTCCCAAAAACAACTAAAACAACAAACAATGAAACAGATGAAAAATATTTATTGTGCCCTACTCCTATTGTTGTGCATTGGATGTAACAATGTAGATAACCCTCGCGAAGGTGACATTATCTTCCAGAAAGCAATAAACGAGCAATCGGAACTTATCGAGCATGTTACAGGATCACCCATTACACACTGTGGCATCATTGTGATGCGTGATAACGCTCCATACGTATTGCATGTAGACCGAATTGTTACCATCACTCCACTACAAAGTTTTATCAATCATGGTGTCAAGTCGGAATACACCCTTATGCGAGCTACCAACAAAGAAGTAAAAATAGACTTAAAGAAATATATGCTTGCCGAGTATGACCACCTATTGAAATTTGATAACAAGCGATACTATAATGCAGAACTTGTATACGAAATATACAAGAATGACTTGAATATAGAGTTGTGCCAACCACGTTCTATCAACGAGTATAACATCAAAGGACTTGAGGGTACGTTGAGCGAAAGGCGTATAGAATTTGACCGACCGATAGTTGCACCTATCGACTTATATAACTCCAAGAAACTCAAGGCCTATAAGACACAACCACAGGTCGACAAAGAGAATTCAAAGAATAACAAGAAATAACACACCATGAGAGACTGTAACAAAATAGGATTTTGGCACAGTCTCTCATGGTATAAAGAAGTAGGCAATATACAAGGGTATATACCTCAATCTCTGAAACGCTTCACTATATCGCCATAATTCTCTATGCGACGATCACGCAGGAAGGGCCACCAGCGACGCACTTGCTCGCTACGTTCCATATCGACCTCAACAACTGTTGTACAGGGAGCATCATCGGGAGCCATAAATATGAGTTCGCCTTGCGGTCCTGCCACGAAACTATGTCCCCAGAATTGTATACCGCGTGTTTGTCCCGAAGGGTCGGGCTCATGTCCTACGCGATTGACTGTAATGACGGGCAATCCATTGGCTACGGCATGACCACGCTGCACTGTCTCCCAAGCACCTTGCTGGCGAGCCTTCTCGGCATCGGTATCGCTACTCTCCCAACCTATGGCAGTGGGATAGATGAGTAGCTCGGCTCCACGCAATGCCATGAGTCGTGCAGCTTCGGGGTACCATTGGTCCCAACACACCAATACACCCAACTTACCTAACGATGTATTGATAGGCTCAAAGCCCAAATCACCGGGGGTAAAATAGAACTTCTCATAATAGGCAGGGTCGTCGGGTATATGCATCTTGCGATACTTTCCGGCCATCGATCCGTCGCTATCGAATACCACGGCCGTGTTGTGATACAATCCCGGGGCACGACGTTCAAAGAGAGAGGTGACCAATACAACACCACATGCACGTGCTATCGCACTGTAGAAGTCGGTAGAGGGGCCGGGAATGGGCTCGGCGAGGTCAAAGAGGTCGGTATTCTCTGTCTGGCAAAAGTATAACGAGTTGTGCAATTCTTGCAACACAACAAGTTGTGCACCTTGCTCGGCACAACGCTCAATACCGGCACGCAACGAGGCTTTGTTTTGTTCTATATCGGCAGTGTTGCTTTGCTGTACAATGCCTACTTTCAATATCTTGCTCATATTATCGTTGTTTTTTTTATTCTATCACATTCGACGGATATTGCATTGTTACACAGTGCAACGAACCGTGTTGTTTTATAAGGGCTTGGCAATCTACACCCACAACTTCGCGACCGGGAAAGGCCTCGGCAATGACGCGCGCCGCCTCGTCGTCGAGAGTCGGCACACCGTAGGTGGGATAGAGTACGGCATCGTTCATGATGAGGAAGTTGGCATAAGTAGCAGGGAGTCGCTCACCCTCCTCGTCATAGGCGGCCGCGGCCATAGGAAGCGGCAAGAGTCTGTAAGGCTCACCATCGATGGTAGTGAATGTGCGCAACTGCTGCTCCATGGCTTGCAGTGCTTTGTAATGCTCGTCGGTCTCGTCCTCGCAACGTACATACAAGATGGTATTGTCGGGGGCCAATCGCGCCAAAGTATCGATGTGACTATCGGTATCGTCACCTACCAAATAGCCATGATCGAGCCATAGGATTTGTAATAAGCCAAAGGCATCACACAGATATTGCTCAATATCTTCTCTACCCCACTCACCATTGCGGTTGGGCGAGAGCAGACACTCGCTTGTGGTAAGCATTGTTCCACACCCATCGCTCTCGATAGAACCTCCTTCTATAATGAAGTTGAGGCGATTTTGATAGAGTGCGTGCAATAGACCCTGCTTGTTCAATTGCGAAGTAATGAGGTTGTCGTGACAGGCAGCAAACTTGAGCCCCCAACCGTTGAAGGCAAAATCATACACTACAGGCTCTCCATCGACATATACCGTAATACCTCCATGATCGCGTGCCCAAGTGTCGTTGCTATTACACTCAACAATGCGCACGTTATCCATGTTTACGACATGGGCAATGCGGTTGCGTACTTGCTCCGGCTCGGGCGTAACGATGAGCAAGAGTTGTCGCGCAGCTATCTCACGCGCCAAGTTTACAAAGCACTCTTCTACCTCGTCGAGCATATATGCCCAATCGGTGTCTTTGTGAGGCCATGTAAGTTGAATGGCACTCTGTCTATCCCATTCGGCAGGCAGTATGATATTATTTTTTTTCATTCTCAGATGTATTGGTCTCGACTCGAGGTTGTCGGTCGAAGAAGGGATTTTTGGAAGTACAACTCAGCGCGATGGCTATAACTTGTGTGCAACCGGGCAACCAATCGAGCGACAAAGACGACCAACCGGCCGAGAACATCACACGAGTATCTACACAAAGAGTAGCGGCAAGAGAACAGGCCGAGCCTACGGCAATACCCAAGTCGACCGAGTTCATTGCACAAGGAGCCATCATAGGCTTATCGACACACTTTTCGCAGCCACAGTATGCACAATTAAGGCCTTGGTTGGCAATGGGTGTACCTATGAGCAATACGGCATCACCCTGCAATATATTCTCCGAGTCGCGCAACAAGAATTGCATACCGCTCTCCTCGCCTTTGCTACGCATCACAGCCGATAGCTTTTCAAGGTCGGCACGCTCACTCACCAATGCTATCTCAATAATATCTACACCACGGGCTTTGGGGGCAGTACGAGCCGCCATCATCATGCGACGACCGGCCTCTACAACAAGTTCGTGGCGTACTATACGTTCATTTAGTACCATATTCATTCAGTATTTGTGTGGGTAAAGATACGACAAACGTGTGAAATATACAAAACTTGGTTTGTTATTTCACAACAAGCGCACAAACAGTATATCATACTCTATCATAAAACAAGCCACCACAACCTGACATGATTGTGGTGGCTATATAAGCTGTATAAGTATTATACGTTATCGAGCGATGAGTACTTTCACTGTGCGAGTACCTTCTTTATCGCTTATCTTGAGCAAATAATTACCAACGGGAAGAGCCGTTACATCGAGAGAATTCTCGAGGGTCTTTGTCACGATACGACCTTGCATATCGTACAAGGCAAGTTGCTCTATTACACCATCGACGTTGATAATAGAGGTTGCAGGATTGGGATATACGTTTACGCGGTCTATATCAATGCGCTCTACACCGGTCAAGACGTTAAACACAAGCTGCTCGCCCTTTACTTCTTGCACATTACCATCTATATTATAGATAGTGTTGACGCGTATACGGTGGGTCTGAGCATTTTTCCATCCAAGACCTTCTTTTCTGAATTGTGTTGTGGTAATCAACTCGCTATTGGCTTGCTCACCGTCCAACTCTACATTGTAACCGTCGACAGGCAATGGGTCGGTATTGTCGTTGGCAACAACCATACCCAACATCCAGTTGCCCGACAATCCGCCATCGGAGTATGCCGAGCTGAATGTAGAATAGTTAAACGAATACAAGTCCGACATACCTACATTGCCTCTACCGCTGTCCATGGTAATAGGATATGTGGTGGGATCTACCTCGGTACAAACGAGTTTGATGCGAATGTTTTCACCCGAAGTTATCTTGTGAGGATTGGTAAGTTTTACTTCATTCCACTTATTGAGTACATAACCACCTTCTACATCCATTTCGCTGAGAACAATCATCTCTTGGTCTATACCATCCACCTCCAGCACAAGTCCAAAAACAGCCTCGGCAGTAGGATAGAAACGCAATGCCACGATGTCGTAACCTTCATACCAATCGAAGTAAGTGTATGGATATTCGTGTGCAACGGTATACTCGATAAGATCGGTAGCACCCGAGCGTGTCATACCCTTGCCCGAGCTATTGCCTCGAGCATACGATAATACTGTTGCGTCGTTGTTGATAGGAGCCAACCACTCGGCATCCAGGGCATCGGCATTTTCGTCGACCGATACTTTGACATCGTTGATGGCACGAAGCACCTCATACTTAGGCGCAAAATTGACAAGAGTAGTGGCGGGAGCCGACACAGAGCCATCGGCATAATGCACTACTATCTTGTATTCGTGGCGACCGGTTGTAAGGTTGGTATCGAAATAGTGGGTAGTTGTAACATCGGCCAACTTGTTGTCGTCGCGGAATATTTCATAATTGGCTACAACATCGCTATCGAAGTTGACATTGCCATTGGCATCTACTTTAGAAAGCACGGCATTGATAGCCCAGCTTACCAAGAACTCGCCATAACCACTGTCGAGAGATGATTGGTTGAGCGAGTAGAACTCCGGCTCGGCTGCTTGACGCAAGAGGTCGGAATATCCGGGCGTTGCCTGGCCATAGCACATGCCTATAACATCATTGGATGAGGCCGAAAATCCTGTTGCATCGACATCAATGGCTATCATCACATCGTCTAATGAATCAAACTTGACAGGCGCATCAAGGTCGATTGTATTCATGTTGTTATACGACAAGAGGTCATTATCGACAGCTTGCACAGCCTTCTCTTCGCCATTTACATATACCTTGATGGTAAATTTGGCCTCGGGATTGCGGGGCATGAACGATACTCGCGAGATAACAAAATCCTCGGAATAGTTGGCTACAATATCGATAGGTAAGCGCATGGCTACCGAGAACGATACGACACCACCTCCAAATCCTGTTGTCTGCTCGTCGTAGTCGTAGTAGGTGAATGAAGGAGAATTGGGCTCGGGCTCACCCCAACGCAATTTCATATCGTTGAAATTGACAGGATGCATTTGGATGTTGCGAGCCGTGTTGAGAGGCTCGGCATATACGTCTATGGTAACAGGCTCGGCTTGCTCCGACTCGATAAGTTCATCACCCTCGCCGGGATATAGGGCTGTTACGGTATAGGTATATTGTCCCTCGGCAGGAACAGCGTCGATGTATGCCAACTCGGGCTGAGCCTCTACAATACGTTGTCCGTCGCGATAGATGTTGTAGCCCAAGACATTGGTAGCATTCATAATGGGCTCTTTCCAAGTGAGGCGCACACTGTTGAGGCCACGTAATTTCTCGGTCTGGAGTGTTACGGGAGGACATATATCAACCTCACGGTCAAGCAGTACCACTATCGATACATAGTCGCCCGTCATGAGACCATTTTCGCACACATTACTGAGCATCGATATAACTTTACCATCGTTGCTCATCTCCACACCACGACAGGGTATTTGTTCATTGGCATCTATCTCTACGCCATGCTCTGTCTTGAGCCACTCAACGAGCTTGCGAGGGTGACCGGCCTTGGCATCATAAATAAAGGCATAAGTATCGGATGCGTTGGTAAGAGGATTGGTCATCTGCTCTTGTCCCAATACTGTACCTTCGTCATTGACATAGCAAACAAGATAGCCTGAGCATATCTCATCTTTGGTGGCATACTCACAATAGAAAGGTATCTGGAACTTTTCCTTTGTAGTGAGGTCGTATACAAACGGGCGACCCCAAGTTTCGCACACAAGTTTTGTACCATCGGGCGAGAATCGACGACCGGCCTCGGTAAATGTAGCGCGAGGGCTAAGATACTCAACAGTCGAGTCGTTCCACAGGGCTATGGTGCGGTTGAGTGTAGAGCCACCAATGGTTGTGTACCCCCATCCGGCAGCAAGCGTACCATCGTCCGATACGGTATAACATTGAGCTACATCGTTGTCATAGGGATATGTAAGGGCATACTTGCCGTCGACCCACTTGGTAGGAGCATATCCGCCACCCATCATCGAGTATCCTACGATAGTGCGACCATCGCGCGAGATAGACATGGCTTGCCCGCCCAACGAGTGCCAGCGACCATCCTTGTAATAACCACCCGAGCCCACTACAGTACCATCATCGGCTACGTCATAGGCTGTAGAGCTACCCGAAGTAGAGAGGTAGGTAAACTCGCCTGTTTGCAAGTTCCACAGTACTCCCTTCTCGGTCGATGTTACACCATCACCCGAGATACCACACGCCCATTGTCCGTTGGGCGAAATTGCCAATACTTGAAAATTGACGGGACTGGTGAGCACAATAGCACCCTTCTCGGCAAATGCACTAATCGCCACAAATATAGCAGCAAAAAGAATAGAGATTTTTTTCATTGTTTTAATGATATGTTTCAATATGGTTAAGATAAATGCAATTGATGTTTCATGTGGTTGTAAAGGTAGATAAAAATATCGAAAAAGTGAGTAAATAAAGGTAACAAGTTTGCAGTGTACTGCATATAATTAAAAAAGGAGGTGCATCCCCTTATGGGAACGCACCTCCAAAGATGTAATATATCGAACTAATTAGCGAACAACGAGTACCTTAACAGTGCGTACGTTGCCGTTGTTAGTGATATTGAGCAAGTAGTTGCCGGCAGCGAGAGCTGTAACATCGATAGTGTTGGCAGCAGTTTCGGCTACAAGGCGACCGTTCATATCATACAAAGCAAGTTTCTCAACAGCACCTTCTACGTTGATGTAAGAAGTAGCGGGGTTGGGATAAACGTTAACGAGGTTTACTTCGATGTTTTCAACACCGGCCTTAACGTTAAATATAACTTGCTTACCTTCGGCAGTAACATTCTCGCCATTGAAGTTGTACACAGTGTTTACTTTGATGCGGTGAGTTGAGCCATCGCTCCAGTTGTAACCCTCAGCCTTAAATTCGGGCTCAGTGATAACTTCGTCACGCTCTTCACCATCGAGAACTACTGTGTAGTGATCAACGGGGAGAAGTTCGGTATTGTCGTTAGAAACAATCATACCAATCATCCAGTTACCCTTAGAGTGACCACCATCCGACATAGCCGAGCTGTAATTTCCGTAGTAGTCCCAGCTATACAAGTCAGAAACGCCCATAGCACCTACTTGGTCGTCGAGAGTGATAGGATAAGTTGTGGGGTCAACATCGGTACACAAAAGTTTCACGCGGATGTAGTCACCATTCTTGATGGTGTAGGGATTTTCGAGCTTAACATTGTTCCAAGTATTGAGTTGATAGCCGTTCTCTTCGCCAACTTGACCCAATACAACCATCTCATGGTCCACACCGTTTACTTCGAGAGCGATAGCAAAGGTTGCCTCGGCCGAGGGATAGAAACGGAGAGCATCGATAGTATAACCTTCGTACCAGTTCAATACCGAGTAGGGATAAGCATGAGCAACTGTATACTCGATAAGATCGGTAGCACCGCTCAAGCTGATACCTTTGCCTGAGTTAGCACCCATAGCGTAAGAAACAACCGACTCGTCATTCTTAATAGGAGCTTGCCAGAAAGCAGCCAACTCTGAAGTACCGGCATAAACCTCAACCTCGTCGATAGCCTTCAAAGACTCGGGCTTGCATACGTGATTGATTTGTACGTTGGCAGGCTCCGACTCGCCATTGAGATACTTAGCAACGATACCGTATGTATAAGAACCTTCGCTTACATTCTCGTCAACATATTTTTGCTCCTCAACAGAGGCAATCATCTCGCCATTGCGGTAGATGTCATAACCCAAGATAACATCGCTGTCGGCACCGTTGGTACCATCGGAGAGGATAGCCGAGATAATCCAAGAAACAGACATTTCGGCGGGAGTACCCTTGCTGGCCTCGTAGAGAGAGTACATCTCGGTCTCACTGGCTTGACGCAAGAGGTCGGAATAACCGGGAGTAGCTACGCCATATTGAGCTGCAATAACCTCGTTTGAAGGAACTGTAAAGTTAGAGGCATCAACATCAACTACAACGAGTACATCGCTCAAGGCATCGAAAGCTACAGGAGTATCGAGGTCTACAAGATTAACCTCACCCAAATTCAAAGTATTGGTATCCAAAGTCTTAGCAGCCTTTTCAGTACCATCAACAATAACGCGGATTGTATAAATAGCCTCTTTGTTGATGGGGAAGAAACCAACGCGTGCGATAGAGTGAGTTTCGCTATAGATTGCTACCATGTCGGTAGGCAATTTGATACCAACCAAGAAAGAGATGATACCACCACCAAATCCGGTGAGTGTAGCATTCTCAAGGTCATAATATTTAACCGAGGGGAGGTTAGAAGCGGGAGCATTCCAACGTAAACGCATGTCGTTGTAGTTGGCTGAACGATACTCGATGTTTTGAGCTTTGTTGAGAGGATCTTTAGCCACAACAACATTTACAGCCGAGCATGGTGCCGACTCAACGATATCGCCTGTTTCGCCTTCATAGATTGCAGAGATAGCGTAAGTATACTCGCCATCGGCAAGGTTGGCATCCATATAAGCAAGCAAGTCGGCCGAGATTTCTTCAACCATCTCGTTGTTGCGATATACGCGATAGCCCAATACATTCTCGGCATTCATCAAGGGAGCACCCCAAGTAAGACGCACGTTGTTCACACCGAGGAGTTTCTCGGCTTTGAGCAAAGAGGGTTCGCAATAGGTAATCTCTTGGTCGAGTTTGATAATCATAGAAGCCCAATCACCCATGGGAATACCGTTTTCCATAGGATAGCCCAAGATAGCAAATGTCTTGGCATCGTCGCTCATGGCAACAGCATGTTGAGTCATGAAAGACTCCGAATCAATCTCGGCACCATATTCGTTCTTCAACCACTCATCAAATTTTTGCATTTTGTTGGCCTTTGAATCAAATACATAGCCATAGAAACCTCTTGCACCGGTAGCATCGTCTTGGAATTCCTCACCACCCAACACAATACCATCGTTATTCACATAGAATACACTTTGGCTCCAGCACATGGGATGTAACCAAGGTACTTCAGTTTTTTCTTGAGTTGTTAAGTCATAAATAAATTTGTGACCGAAAGACTCACAAAGAAGTTTGCTACCGTCGGCCGAGAAGAAACGACCGGCTTCGAATGCTGTAGGCACGGGGCTGAGATACTCTAAGCCATCAGCTGTCCACAAAGAGATTGAACGATTGTAAGCATCTTCACCTTTCTCGTCTATGAAAGTTTCATAGCTCCAACCTGCAACTTTAGAACCATCGCGAGTAATAGCGTAGCATACACCGGCTCTCTCGTAAGGGAGAATAGCATCGAGCTTGCCATCTACCCAACGAGCGGGTGCAAGCTTGCTATCAGAAGGACCGTTTTGTACATAACCTACCACTACACGACCATCGGCCGAGATAGCAGAAGCCTCAGAACCGTACATAAGCACGCCCTCATCCTCGAAGCCCGAGTTGTCGAGACGATGCCACTCGCCATCTTTGTAGATACCGGCTACATACACGCCCAAACCTGCGGGATGAAGGGTATAGTCGGTGTAAGCACCACATACAACACCTTCGTCGGTAACAGCAAAGGCTTTGGACTCGTCGGTAGTAGAGAGATAGGTAATCTCACTTGTCTCAAGGTTCCAGAGCAGACCTTGGTTGATAGAGTATCCATCGCCCAAGATACCGCAAGCCCATTTACCATTGGGCGACAACGACATTACTTGAAAGGCTGTAGGGCTGGTAAGGAACATAGCTCCTTTCTCGGCCACAGCACTCATTGTCACAAGTAAAGCAGCAAAAAGAATAGATAATTTTTTCATTGGTTTTTGAATTTAGTTTGAGAATTATTTGATTAAGATTTTTTCAGTAACAACACCATTTTCGGTTTCAATCGAAACGATAGCGACACCGGTATATTGCGCAACATCGACAGCAACCACACGTGCACCGTGAGCTTGAGCCAACATGCGACCGTCTACAGCATATACACGCACAGTGGCACGGCTATCGAGGTTGCTCACGTATACTGTACCATCGGCAGCTTTCACATCGCAACGCTCGGCATCTTGCAAGTTGTCGGCTACGCCGGCACTCCAGTCGATATCATCGGTATTGACACGACATGCAGCCATGACACTCTTGTCGCGAGTAAAGATAAGAACCGCTGTGATAGAGATGTTCTTGGGGTCGTATACATACTCGCTGTCAAACAACGGAGTTGAAGGCATGGCGACGGTATCTATCACTTGATAATCGGTATAGGCAGTGAGAGTCTCCTTGGGGAGCGAAAGAGGAACACCGTCAAAAGCAGTGACATCGCCACGACCTACGTTGTGGAAATATGCCATCTCGGCGGGAATAGAGCTGGGCAAGAAATTGTACTCGCGACAACTTGCATATTGGCAACTGTTTGATTGCGAATACTTGGAATTATCGGGTTGATGTACAACGTTTTCTGTAACAATGTAACCTACACGGTAGCGGTCGCCCGAGTTGTCATACTCTTGCGAGAATCGTACTATACTGCTCACCTCGAAGCTGCCTTCGGCTGTGTACTTTACAGTGGGGATAATCTCGGCAGTAACAGGCTTACGCATGGCTTTATATACATTGCCATCATCCTTGGCTTGTTGCGAAATCATACCCAAACGACGGTCGTAAATCATACCGGGGAGGTTGTGAATCCAATATGCAAGACCATTGTGATAGGTGGCATCGGCCATAGGCTCCGATGCGCCCGATGCACAGTGACCCTCGACGGTGATGATACGATTGCGCAAGCGTTGCTCATACTTGTGCAATGTGATAGTACCTTCGGGACAGTTGTTGCACCAAGTACCTGTAAACTTCTCAACAAGGATATTGCGGGGGAAAGCCGAGCAATATACAGTATCGGTAGTGCTCCACACCATTTCGCTATCGTTGCGCGAATACTTAACACCTACAGTGTAGTCGACAGTACCCTCCTCGGGGGCGGGAACGCTGAATGAGAAAGGAACCTCCTCACCTACCTCCCAGAGAGTAGGCATAACTGTGCCGGTCCATGTGTACTCCACGTCGCCTACCTTAACAACAGGCTCGAAGTAGTCCTCGCTCGACATGTTGCGAATAGTACCGCTGATAGTAATGTTTTGACCACCTTTGGCAGTTACATCGGTAGTATTGGTAAAGGTGTAATCGCCTCTGAACTCACCCACCTTGATATTGTCGATACCAAGCAAGAACTTGTCTTGACCTGTGTGCACAAAGGCAATATATATATCTTTTCCTTCATAGTCGGCCAAAGAGATGGCATGACGACGAATGAAATAATCTTCTTCTTGAACAGAATAAACTTCGACAAAGTCGGAAGTAGAATTTCCGCTTTGCGAAATCATTACTTTATAATCTTCGCGGAAGTCGTAGTGTACCGACATGGCATCCCATGCAAGCACAGCCATGGCATCTTTGATGTTGATTTGTGGCAAAATCATCCAGTCTTCGACAGGGTAGTCATAGGTACAAAAAGCCGAACTCATTGCTGCAGTACAGCCCTTGTCATACTGTCCTGTAGCCCAAGAGCCTTTGGATAGGTCGATGCGAGATACGCCACTCTTGGTAGGATTTTCATCTCGGTCAATGAGCTTGAAGGTCGATGGAATTCCTTTTTCAAAGTCAGCCTCAAAATAAATATCATCGGCCACAGCAGGAAGAGCTATGGCTGCCGAGAATAAGAGAACAGAGAATAAATTTTTCATATAATGTTTCAAATAGGTACGAGTGTGCGCATCAAGCGCACACTCATACACATATAAATAATTAGTTATTGTTTACCACAGTTATCTTAAAGGGCAAGTTTTACAACTTGAGCTTTTTCGCCTACTTTCACAACGGCAAGATATACACCTGCGGGTAATGTACCAAGGTCGTATTGTTGCTTGTTGTTGTAGGTAACTACAGCAACACCGGCAGTGTTGTATACAACAACGTTGGCATCGGGCTCAGTAAAGAGAGTCTTACCGGCTACATAAGCCGAGCCTTCGAGAGTAGCATTTTCGAGAGCACCAAGTTCAAGTACGAATTCTTGACTCACACCTTCCGACTCACCGAAAGAGTATACAACTTTCACCTCTACGCTTGTAGTAGTAGTTTGGTTGGCAATATTTTCCTCATCCTCACGATAAACCCATACGCTGTCGTTGGTGTTGGTAGTTTGCGATACAGGAATCTTGAAACCATCTTGATAGATGTTGTAGTTGAGGATGGGCAATGCAGTTTGGGGAGCATCCCATGCGAAGTGTATCCAATATGCGGGCATCGAGCCGAGCTCGGCATCTTTGTATTCGCCTTCGGTAGTACCTGTGTAGCGAAGGTTGCTGATGGGATCCAATTGAACTTCCAATGTAAATACAACGGGAGCTGTAGCGTTGAACGATTGTTGAGTAGCGGCATCGTATGTTTGCACGATGTACTCGTAAGTACCGTTCTCTACATTCACATCACGGAAGCGGATGATACCTTGAGCGGCTGTAGCAGTAACAGTGTCAACGGGTATCCAACCACGCCAGATGATGTATTGAGCGTTGGCAAGTTTGATTTTGGGGAAGTTACATTCGATCTCGATTGTGTTGGGCGACTCGGGAGTAGAGGCATCTGTCACAACAAGATTTTGAGGAGTCAAGCCACCGTTGAGGGGTGAGTAGGTCTCCATAGTATAACGACCGTTGTTAGACCAAGTTTCGCTCTTGAGGTCGTAGTTCTCTTCGTAACGTTTGTATACCATACCCTCTTGTGCTTCGCGTACGGTGCGAGTAGACATCACAAAACGCTCGGTAGCTTGATAAGTCTTCTCGTCATACCAGGGAGTATAACGTACTCTTAAAGTCTCTACACCATATTTATCATAAGTAAACTCGAGTTTTTCATAAGCCATACCTTCGGGAGTACGCGACTCTTGAACGAGGATGCGACCTTCGCTGTCGTATGTATAAGTAGTATTGTAGCTGCTGCTTGCATACATAGCGTGTACAAACTCGGCATAGGCAGGATTGCCGTTCTCGTCAAATTGGCTGTAGGTAGTAGTCGAATACAACTTGTCATACTCCTCTGCACCCCAGCTCTTACCCTTATCGGTAACAGTTACAAGGTGACCTTGAGCATCGTATGAGTACTCATACAAGCGATTTGATGTTGTATCTTCTTTGGTAGCCAAGCGGCCAAACATATCGTATGTATAGACATAAGTCATTTTGTTCTTACCCCACTCGCCAAGAGCATTCATTTGGCGGTAGAACTCAGAAATGAGCTGACCATTGCTGTTATAGTCATAGAAGTAGTGGTATGTAGGCACGGCAGTACCATCGGTTTGATAGCCATAGTCTACACGACGAGAGATATTGTTGTTGTTGTCGTAGATGTAGTAGTTGATGCTTGAAGCACCGGCAGTACCCATGTGGTCGCCATAGTTTTTCTCATAAGTGAGGTAATACTTGGGCATAGGCTCGCCCTCGAAGTCCTCGCTGTTGTCCCAGAACAAGGGTACGTACTCACCCTCTTTCACACCGTGCTCATACACAACATCGACGCGAACATTTACAGCCTCATCGTCGGCCATATTCAACTCACAATTTCTCACGTCACCTGTAACCTCTACAGCGGGATAAGCCCAAGGATATTGCCATACTTTGTAACCGAGAATAGTATCGTCACAGGGGTCTACATCCCATGCGAGCTTGATAAAGAATGTCTCATAAGCACCGGCTTGGGGATCTTCGTATGTGCCATGATAACCACCCACTACGCGCACGTTCTTGGCGGGGCTGAGGGGTACTGTAATGGCAACTGTAGCAATATCAGAGCAGTTGTAGTATACATCGTTGGCTGCATCGTAGGCTTGAACGATGTATTCGTAAGTGTCGTTGGCAAGGTTTGACTCTACAAATTCGATCTTGCCATTGACAGCCTCTACAACACCTACCATCATACCGTTACGCCAGATGATGTAGCTTGTAGCCTCTACGGGGAGTGTAGCGGGAACGTCGGCTGTAACCTTGGCAGTATTGGGTTGCTCGTCGGTAGAGATATTCTCGGCAACGATGTTGCGGGGTGCATAAGCACCATCGAGGTTTACATAGAGCTCGTTGAAGACAGTGCTACCCTTAGTCCATTGGCTGATGTAGTATGTCCAAGTCCACACAGTCTTTTGATACCAACCGTTACCGAGGTTTACACGCTCAATGTGTTGGTCGTAACGCAATGTATCCTTAGTACCACCTACTTGACCACCTTCGCGACCACCGGCACCATAAGCCGACATGTACTTGTAGTTGTGAGTCAAGATACCGGCCTCGTCAAACTCGTAAGTGTCGCGGCTGTGTACTGTACCGGCAACACAATGGCGCATGATGTCTATGCAACGACCTTGTGCATCATAAGTATATACACCGTCGAAGCGATAGTCCGAATAATAACCGTCCGACTCGCTGCGTGCGGGATTGCCATTGGCATCGAAGTCGAAGTAGCTAATGTCTTGAATGGTGGTGGTAGTACTGTTTGAGTAATACTTCTCGTTGGTCAAATTACCATTCTCATCGTAGGTATATTTATAACCACGATTGGCATCGTCAATTTGGATGAGACGACCTTGCTCGTCGTATTGATATACGTTTTCATCGCCATCGACCCAGTCGCCATAGGCAGGACGATATTGCGAGGCACGATCTTTTACCAACAAGCCTTGCTCGTTGTATTCATAACGAACAACAGTCTCGGTGTATGAATCTCCGGCATAGTCGGTAGCTACGTTGTATGTGCGGATTACTTTGTTTTGTCCGTCATAAAGATTAACAGACTTGAGTGTAACACCCTCGGCTCCCATACTGTCGCCTATCTTGTAAGAGGCAACCATAGTAGGATCGGCATTCACCTGAAGGGCCGATGCAAACATCAATGCACACAACCCCTTTGCGAGTAGATTTTTCTTCATGTTCTTACTATTAGGTTAA
Source organism: Bacteroidaceae bacterium (assembly GCA_017522135.1). GTDB lineage: Bacteria > Bacteroidota > Bacteroidia > Bacteroidales > Barnesiellaceae_A > Barnesiella_A. The sequence continues at coordinate 35,985 of JAFXAB010000029.1, read as the reverse complement.
AAATATAGTTTCTTGGCGCAAAGATATATAAAGATTATATATTATATATAAAAGAGGCGTTTTTTAAGATTACATTTTAACATTTATTGACAACCAAGAATAATCCCCAAAAATACAAAAGGTCGCATTGTACTTACACCAATGCGACCTTGGAAAGATACTAATCGTATCTATGGGCTTTTAATTGCGAACAAACTTTACAATTTGCAACTTATCGGCAATTCTCACAACCGCAACATAAACACCGTTGTGCAACGCCGAAAGGTTGACACCGGCAACATTGCTACGGTTTTCAACGACAACACCTGCGGTATTGTAAATAACCACATCGGCAACACCGTCGATATAGAGGTAGTCGCCATCGACATATACACGTCTTACAGCAACATCCTCAACGCCCGAGTGCTCGACATTGAACGATTGCGATACAAGCTCCGACTCGCCTATTTCGTATACTACCGATACCTCTACAACGATATTGCGTTGTTGATCGGGAGAGTCGAAGTTCTTCTCACGGTATACCGAGAGGCTGTCGCAAGTGTTGGTTGTAGTACTCAAAGGAACAGCCCAACCTTGCTCATACACATTGTAGCGCACAATTGCGAGGTCGGTCTCGGGAGCATCCCACTCGAAGTGTACCCAATAGGCGGGGTGCATAGAGCCTTGTGCATCGGCAAACTCGCCTTCGGTAGTTTTTACATAACGCAAGTTGGTAACAGGAGGCAACTCGACTGTATAGCTGGCTGTTACGGCATTAGATACGTTGTACATAACATCGTTGACAGCATCGTACGACTGAACGAGGAACTCTATTTCGCGACCATTGGGCAAGTTCTCGGCAATATAGGTAATCTTACCGTTTACCGGAGCAATGGTATCGACCGGTTGCCAATCGTACCATACGATATATTGAGCATTGGGCACTTCCTTGGCAGGAACTGTGCAAGTCAATTGTACAGCGTTGGTAAAGTTGACATTACTGATATAATCGACCTTGAGGTCGAGAGGAGCGTATGCACCATCAAGCACTGCATAATATTCGGTGTGACTTCTAAAGGGAGCCCATACGAGGTCATACACGTCGTAGTTGTAGCTTTGGAAATCGTATTGTGTATCCGACACCTTGGTGCGGGTTTCGCGCGAAGCATACACAAAGGCATCCGACTCCCAATCCTTATTTGACTTGATGCGGTCGACTATTATGCCGTTCTCGTCGTATGTATTTTCATACTTATAGTTCGGTATTCTATCGTTCTCGTCTTCGGTATTGAGATTGGGTTTCCAAGATTCTTCTACAAGCACACGACCTTGCTCGTCGTAGGTATACAATACATAGTATGTACCGGTGGCATAGAGGTGGTCGATATAATCGGAGCGCAAGGGATTGTTATTGGCATCAAATTCGCTATAATTCACTGTGTGATAAAGCTTATCGTACTCGGCATCGGGATTGTTACGGTCGGTCTTACCATACTTGGTATACGACACGAGGCGACCTTGTTCATCGTAGGTATACTCATACATATCGTTGTAGGTATAGAGGCTCTCTTTTCTTACGAGACGACCTTGCTCGTCATACTCATATATGGTGCGATCTTTGGGATCGGTCCACACACCCATTTCTTTGTATTGGATAAAGTAGTACTCGCTGAGCAATCCATTCTCGTAGTTGTAATAGTATTGGTAGTTGGGTCCGTAACCGCTACTTGTACCCATCAAGTTCTTGACACGATACAGGTTGTTGTCGGCATTGTAAAGGTTGTTGATGAGTTCGCCACCATGATCTTCCTTAACAAGAGTCAACACATCGGCGGGTTGCTCACCCTCAAAGTCCTCAGATCTATCCCAATTGAATGTAACATATTGGCCTGTAACTGTACCCAATTCGTAGACAGCATCGATGCGGATATCGGCAGTCTCTTCATCGGGCATGTTCAACTCAACACGGCACACATCACCCTCAACGGTTGCTACAGGCATTGCAAAGGGTTTTTGGAAGATTTGGTAAGTTTTCACCTGATAGTCACATGCAGGAGCATCCCACTCGAGTGTGATATAATATGTGTCATAAGTAACACCTGTCATGGCATCCTTAGCAGTATCTTTGCGACCGGCTACCAGACGAATATTGACAACCGGAGCCAAGTAGACCGACATATTGATAGTAGTGAGGTCGGTAACATTGTAGTAGGCACCTGTTTGGGGATCGTAGGTCTGCACAAAGTAGGTGTGAGTGCGACTCTCCACATTGCTGTCGGTATACTCTATAACACCATCAACAGCCTCAACAGTGGCTACAATCTCCCAGTTGCGCCAGATGATGTATTGAGCACCTGTCATGCCGGCAGGAGCTTGTGCTGTAATCTTAACAGAATTGGGTGATTCGGCAGTAGAGGCATTAGAGAGGCTCAATGCAGTGGGAGCTGTATTCTCATTTGTCTCGGCATAATACTCATGATAGTTGGAGGGTTGATTGACCCATGCATAGATGGGGCTGAAATCGACGGGGTCAAAGTCTACAGCCTCCTTGGCGCGCTCGGCAACTCGATAGTACTTACCATCGGTGAGTGTGCGGGTAATCTCGCGACTGAAGAACAATGTATCGGCTTCACTACCGGCCTCTATTTCCTCGGGAGTCCAGCTGGGCGATGTATACCACTTCTCGGCTGTGCACACACCCTTTTCGTCGTAGGTATACTCGATGCGTTGCATCTTTGAGCCGGTGGCAGTGAGACGGTCGTCTACCACAAGACGATAGGCGGCATCATACTCCATTGTGCCTGAATAGGCATAGTTGGAGAAAGCACCTTGCGACTCATAGGCACGAGGCTTGTTGACAACACCGGGGACAAAATCGGAGTAAGTCAATGTCTGAAGTACTTGACCGGTAGCAGTAACCGAAGCGATTTTGGTAACAATATTACCATTCTCATCATAGGTGTACTTGTATGTGTCGCGTCCACCTATCTCGGCAATACAATTGCCCTTGTCGTCGTACTCATACGCAATACTATCGCTCAACGACCAGTCGGAATAAGCGGGTCGCCATTGATAGTTGACTACACTTGTCAAGTTGCCTTTGTCGTCGAAGTTGTAATAATAGACATTTTGAACCTCAAAGTGACCCGATGTGCCGGCAGTGTGGAATACATGACGTACTACACGACCTTGTGCATCGTAGAAATAGTAATCTTTGGCTTGACAAGCCGAAGAAACGCCCATGTGGTCGCCATACTTTTCCTTGTAGGTGAGCGTCACATCGGCCCGGGCCATCATTGATGCCATGGCAACAATAAAGCCCATACTCATTGCAAGTAATCTCATTTTCATAAGCTTATTATTATTAGGTTTTTACATAGCCTCTTAAAGAAGCAGACATTAAGAATATTTCACTGTGCAAATATATACATAATTCACAAAAAATACACATTTTCATTCGTTTTTTCACGTGGCAGCACAGAATATTAAACAGAACAAACAACCTTCTCAAACTTTAAGATTATACATTAGCAAAAAAAACATGCATTAATATAAAGCAGATTAAAAAATATTGACTAATTTTGCAGTTGCTATTGATGTAAACACCATATCTTTCAAAGATTTAACACAAACCTATTTATAACGACTTATGAGAAAGAAATTTACCATTTTAGCCTTGTCACTACTGATGGCTATTTCATCGTTCGCAACAGAAGAGTGCGATGTGATTTTTACCGGCACACCTTGGTTTACCATGGGTATATCGGGTAACGGACGTTTTATTGTGGGTACACGTCAATACACCGAGGCATATCGTTTCGATGTATTGGAAGAGCGATTGATGGTACTACCCGCCACAGGTGAGTATGACGACATGTGTTTCTCTGACGTATCGGACGACGGACTTATTGTTGGTAAAGACCACGATATGATGCCCGCCATCTTCCACGCTGACCGTCAAGAGTGGGAGCGACTCCCCTTCCCTTACACCGGCATCACAGAAGGATATGCCAATGAAATTACCCCCGACGGTACCATTATCGTTGGTTTTATTATGGGTACAATAGACACCGACAAGCCCTACACAGTATTCCCCTGTATATGGCGATTGCAAGAAGACGGCTCATGGATTTATGAGGAGCTCCCCAATCCCTCGACCGACTTCCTTGGCACAAAGACTCAATTTATCTCTACACGTACCATCTCGGCCGACGGTAATACCGTAATAGGCGTGTGCGTTGAGAAGAAGGGTCGCTACTATCAACCCATTGTATACACATACAACAATGGCGAATGGACATACGAATATCCATTCTTCGACCTCACCTTCAATGGAAACGAAATATACGACAAGTGGATGGCTCAAGAGCCCAACATGTATGACTACATAACCGTAGAGCCCGGCGACCCCGAATACATGTATCAAGTAGAGGAGTATCAATGTGCATTTGCCGAGTGGCAATACAACTTCTGGACCGAATGGAAAACAGGCTTTGAAGTAACAGCAGTACCTATCATCATGAGTTGCAACGGCAAGTGGATTGCTCCTATGGCAACCGAGTCGGAGTATACATGGGAACCCGGCGACTTGTCACTCGAGAAGACCTCACATAGCTATCCCGTACTCTTCAACCTTGAAACAGGCGAACTCACAAAATACGAGAATATCGGCAACGGCTGGTATACATACGGTGTGAGCAACGACGGCGACCTCATTTCGACCGACGGTATCAACTTCTATCTCAAGCCTGCAGGCAGCACAGAGGCAATAGAATTGTCGGAGTGGTTGCACGATGAGTACAAACTCGACCTTTGGTCATACCTTCCCCCCAACACCGAGTATATCGAATGTAGCAGCGTAGCTCCCGATATGTCAGTAATCGTAGGTGTATATCGCTCGGTAACACCCGAGGGCGACCTCGAAAACAAAGAGGTATTCTGCGTGAAATTGCCCGGCTTCATGAGCGACATCAAGAAAACACTCGACACACCCCAAAACAACGACATTGTATTGGCCGGCAACGAGTTGCGCTTTGGCAACGAGGCAAGCAACATTGTAATTTATGACATCTGTGGCAAACAAGCCATGATACACAACGGAAAAGCTACAACATTGAACGTAGAGAACCTCTCAAACGGTGTATATGTGGTAACTGCCGAAATGAACGGTGTATCGGTAACAGGTAAAGTGTACAAATTGTAATAATAGACTGATATGAAAAGAAGTATCATATTGAGCATGGTTGCCACAATGGCAATCATGCTCAACGCACAACAACTACGCATACAGCAAGCACCTTGCGCCATGGCAGCTCCGCAAGCTACAAGCGAGGAGACTCTCAGCATGGAGTATAGCTATTGCGGTGACATCGAAAGCCAAATTGGTTGGGGTGTAGCCGGTTCGATACGCGCCGTGATAGAAGTGCCCCAAGAGGTAGCAGCCAGATATCAAGGCTCTCAAATCACCAAATTTTGGGCCGGATTGGGTAATAATGCCGGTAGCGATGCACAAATAATCATATTCCGTTCGTTGGATAGCGACGAGTTGCTATACTCTCAAAGTGTCAAATTCACCGCACAACAATGGAACGAAATAGAATTGGAGACACCTTACACACTCGACGGAGAAGGATTCTTTATCGGCTATGAACTGACCGTTACAAAAGAAGATGCTTATCCTGTAGGTGTAGATGCAAACGATGCCAATCCTTATGGTGACATTTGTGCCCTCTATGACATTGAGAGCCAATCGTGGGTGTGGGAACACTTGGCCGACTATAACTTTGGTAACAACTGTATCAAGTTTACACTCTCGGGCGACAATCTTCCCAAGTATGACCTTGAATTGCAAAACGTGAGCATAAAGGAATATGTACGCACAGGAGATTACCTCAATATATATGGTACAGTGAAGAATGTGGCTGCAATGAATATATCTTCATTTGAAACAGCCATAACCATAGGTGACAACGCACCTATAATGTATACCGTTACAACCTCAATAGCCTCGGGTGAGACAAGCAACTTTGCAATAGAGGGTATTGTTTCGATTGAAGAAGACGGTATATATGACGTAACAGTAGAGATAACCAGCATAGAGGGCAATGCCGACGAAAATCCGGCAAACAACACATTCACCAAGAGCGTAAACAGCATGTCGAACCTCGTACCTCGCAAAGTTCTTGCAGAGGAGTTCTCGACAACACAATGTGTAAACTGTCCTCGCGCACACACCATCATGAAAGAGATACGCGAAGGTCGCAATGATATAGCTCTTGTGGTACACCACGCAGGTTACGGACAAGACAACTACACAATCTCGGCCTCACGCTCATACCTCTCATTCTATGGAGGCTCGACCTATGCACCCGCCCTCATGTTGGATCGTCGCAACCTTGCCGAGCAAGGTGCTATGGGCTACAGCGGACCGGCCGAAGGTCCTGTATTTGGAATTACCAACAAAGATGATGTACAAGATTTCATCAACTACAGCCTCGACCAACCCGCATTTGTAACCGTAAACATCGATGATGTATACAACGCCGAGACTCGCGAACTCACCGTGAGAGTGTATGGCGAGAGTGTAATAGATCTGCCTCAAACACCCTACATCAATATCTTTGTTACCGAGAGTGGCATGATCAACTTTCAACAAGGCGGTGGCAATGACTATGAGCACAACCATGCCATCCGTGCGGTACTGACCAGCACTTGGGGCGACGAGCTTGACATTACCAACAACCAATATGATGTAACATACACCTATGAGTTGAGCGAAAAGTGGGACCCCGAAAACATGGAGGTGATAGCTTTTATTGCACACTACGACGGTAAAGACATCAACAATTGCAATGTATATAATACCGAGTACAAAGACCTCAACTACGACTCGTCGGCCGAAAAAATCGAGAATGACGCTGTGAGCGTATGGGCTGCCAACGGCAAGATATACATAGCAGGTACATACCATCAAGCCGAAGTATTTGCCATCGACGGTCGCTTGGTAACAGTTGTAGAAGGAAGCACGACAATCGACGTTGAAAACAACGGTATCTACATTGTCAGAGTTGACGGCAACAGTTACAAAGTAATATTATAACAAGCACAAACGCTCACGCCGACACCCTATAAGAGTGTCGGCGTAGCGTTTAATATTCACAATTTATAAACACAATCTTAAAATGAGAAGAAACATTCTTACACTGCTGATAGCTATATTTGCACTGTCGGCATTTGCTCAAGGAAATAATGAACAGGTTTCTCACGTAAAGAAAATTCGTCACACATTCTTCTGGAAAGATGATGCCATGACCGAGAGCGACTTCCGCTATGACGACCAGCACATCATTCACTACTTCTATGATGCCAATGGCAACAAAATCTTGGAGCGTAAGCGCATATATAATGCCAATCGTACCACTACTTATATCTCATATCAATATAATGAGAAGAACCTTCTTGTAGAGAAGATTGACGGCAATACTCGCTATGCGTATAGCTACAACGAAGACGGTACAATGAGCCGAAGCGAAAAGTACAACTCGGGCGAGATAAGCGAAAGCGTCAACTATGAGTACACCGACGGCTTCTTGACAAAAGAATCGAAATACAACTCAAACAACGAGTTGTCACTCTACTATGTCTATCAATATGACAATAACGGAGTAGTAACCAATCGCCTCAAATACAACAAGAACGATCAAAAAACAGGCAATATGGCATACGTGTATGACAATGCCGGTCGCCTCGTTGCAGAGTGCGATACATCGGTGAGAGCTTCGGGTGCCTCGGCCGGTATGATAAGTGGTGCTACCCGCATACTCTATACCTACGACGAGCAAGGTCGCCTCTATGAGGAGACAAACGAAACTGCTACCATAAGCAAGAACGAAGGTATAACAGGATGGACAGGCAAAGAGAAGTATGTCTATCTGTATGAAGGTACAAGCAACAAGCTCTCTCGCAAAGAGATATACCAATGGAGCACCGAGAAAGAAAAGTTTGAAATATACGAGCATGACGAGTATACCACAAGCAACAGATATGGCAGTGATTATATGCCTCAAAACATCAATATCTCGCTGGGTACATCTATCACCAAAGTGCCTGTAACACTTGAGAAACCTGCCAATACCGACGACCTCGTAGGCTATCAGGTAATTGCCGACAACGTATTGCTCGATACCGTATACACAACCGAGTCGTTCTTTATCGAAAACCAAGTAAAAGGAACACACCAATATCGTATATTTGCATTGTACGACTCTATAGCCGCCACAACATCAGATGCAACCGAACTTACCATCGAGGTAGTGCTTGCCTCACCCACCAATGCCGTCATTGAGTCGAAAGAGTACTCGGGAACTGCATACGGATGGAGCATAGCATTTACATTCACACCTCCCGTATACTCAGAAGAACTGACATTGACCGGCTATCGCTATAAAGTAACAGGTGGTAATGGTGGTAAAAACGGTACTGCAGACGCTAAAGCCGAAAAGATTGCTTTCAGCCAACTATATCCCAACACCTTGGACAATGAAAAGAACTTGTGTACAGTCGAGTTGTTTGCTGTATATACCGAGGGTGAATCGGAACCTCTTACATTTGAATTGGACCTCCGCGACACTGAAGATCAAATCATTGTTAAGTGGCGTAATGAGCGTTCAGAACGCACTGATGCCAATGGCGTATTGCTCGACAGCAAGCACTACTACTATACATCCAATGCTACAGGAGAGGTATTGGAATCGACAATCGAATACGATGCTAACAACAAGCCCACATTGCGCCACACAAGCATCGAAGGCACCGACTACACCGAGAAATGGAACGCCGAGACTATGCAATGGGAAAAGTACAGCATCAAAGAAAGAGAATATGAAACATTTGATGTGGGTGAAACCATCTACAACTATACAACAACCAAAGTATATGATGCCGAAAGCGACAGCTATATTGCAACCGAAAAGGTAAAACAACATAGCATCTGTACTATGGAGACCGGCTATCGCGTAGTATTGGTGAGCACATCGAACTATAAGTACGAAAATGGCGAGGAAGTGTTGACATCATACATCAAGCACTATGCAGCCAACGACTACTCATTTGCCACCGACACATTGTATGCCGCCGACATGACAACAATAACCGGCCTTGTCGAATATCACTACTACGCTACATTCAATAAAGATTATGGCTACTTGTTGTCACAAGCACTCACTTCTAAAGACACTTACAGATATGAGAACGGCGAGTTTATAAAGATTGAAACAATGGAACAAACCACCAATCATCAAACACAACTCGTCACATCACAAACTGTGTCATTGGTAAGCGAGACAGGCAATAAATCGCTCGTAGAGACTACAACTTACGTAGCCTCGAAAGAGTATGGTCGCATCAAAGCTCCCACAAACATTGCATTTGACGGCAGCATCCTCTCATGGAGTCTTCCTACCAACCCCAACATGATACCCACCGGCTATAGAATATTTGTCAACAACATACCCTATGCCGACACCGAGGAGACTTCGATAAAGATTGAGAATATCCCCAGTGGTCGATTTACATTTACTGTAATGTCGTTGTACAACGGTTCGGAGTCGAGCTACCTCACATCAATAACAGCCGACTATACCGCAGCCGAACTCACATACGACCTTCCCGCGCCTACTCCCGAATTGCCTGACGGTACTATAATAAACACCAAAGACATGGATGTTATTAAGTTAGCGTTTACATTCGATCGCAATGTATATGCACAAGACACCGAGAATATGGCTTATGCAGAGTATGTTGGAGATGGTACTAAATATAATGTAACCCTCATTGCTGATGAGAATGACAACAGCAAGTGGTCATTCTCAATGGAGTGGAATGAAGACTCGAAATTGGGCGATTACCGCTTTGTAGTTCCTGCCGGCACATTTGGTGATGAGACAGCATTTGCTTCAGACTTTACATACGGAATGGTTAATGCCGAGTTTGAATTTGGTTACGGCCTTAGTCTCTCTGCTGTAGAAAGCATCGAGAATGATGTTGTAATCTATGTAATAAACCACAACATCATTGCTCCTGCCGATGTCAAGATATACAACGTACAAGGTATCGAAACAGGCCGTGAGAATGTAGCTCCCGGTATCTACGTTGTAGTATACCAAAACAACGTGACTAAAGTACACGTAAGATAATTTGTTGAGCAATCAATAACAACAATGGGTGGTTGAATAAAATCGACCACCCATTTTTATATCAAAAAGAAGTTGCGGACTGAATTTTTCATTATATTTGCGCATTATAGAATACAAACCTCAAATACTATACATCATGTCAGAGACTAAACAATATGTAGTAGGTATCGATATAGGCGGTACCAATACAGTATTCGGCATTGTAGATGCCACCGGCAATGTGCTTGCAAGCAGTTCTATCAAGACACCTGCCAAAGCCGAGTTGAAAGAGTATATCGACCAACTCTACACAGCACTGAGTACTCTTATAAAAAATGAAGGTTACGAGGGCAAGATAGCCGGTATAGGTGTAGGTGCGCCCAACGCATGCTACTACACAGGCAATATAGAGAAACCTGCCAACCTCTATTGGACCGAAAATGGCGAGCGACTTGAGGTAATACCTTTCGCAGCAATTCTTAAAGAGAAGTTTGGTGTACCTGTTGCTATTACCAATGATGCCAATGCCGCCGCTATCGGTGAGATGACTTACGGTGCAGCTCGTGGCATGAAGGACTTTATCATGATAACATTGGGTACAGGTGTAGGTAGCGGTATCGTGGTAAACGGACAATTGCTATACGGACATGACGGCTTTGCCGGCGAATTGGGTCACGTGACAATGCGTCGCGAGAATGGTCGTATATGCGGTTGCGGTCGCAATGGTTGCCTTGAGGCATACGCATCGGCAACAGGTGTGGCTCGCACAGCACGCGAATACTTAGAGACTCGCACCGAGGCTTCATTGTTGCGCAATATGCCCATCGACACCATTACATCGAAGGATGTTTACGATGCCGCCATGGCAGGCGACAACTTGGCTCGCGAGGTATTTAACTTTACCGGTGAGATATTGGGCGAAGCATTTGCCGACTTTATCGCCTTCTCAAGCCCCAAAGCCATTATCCTCTTCGGTGGTCTTACCAAATCGGGCGACTTGATTATGCGCCCCATCCGCGAGAGCCTCGATCGTCACATCTTGAAAAACTTCCGTGGCAAGACCGAGGTAATCTTCTCACAACTCAAAGAGGCCGATGCTGCCGTACTCGGTGCAAGTGCCTTGGGTTGGGAAGCAGCTAAATAAGATAAACCAAGTAAACAAGATAGAAGGATATGCCCCGAGGAAAGGGGTGTATCCTTTCTTTGAACAATGAAGTTGGCAAGTCGCATAGAATCCTACATCGCACGAGAGCGGTTGCTCGTGCCGGGCTGTCGTGTCGTGGTAGGGCTTAGCGGAGGCGCCGATTCGGTGGCTCTGCTGGCCATTCTATCGCAGCTGGGCTATGATTGTATAGCGTGTCATTGCAACTTCATGCTACGTGGCGAGGAGAGTGTGCGCGACCGCAACCACGCAAAGCAAACAGCCCAAAAGCTACAATCGACATTTATCGAAACAACCTTCGACACAACGACTTATGCCCAAGAGCATGGCATATCGATTGAAATGGCGGCACGCGAACTGCGCTACACATGGCTCGAGCAGATGCGCATCGAGCACCATGCTCAAGCCATAGCTGTGGCACACCATCGCGACGACAACGCCGAGACCGTATTGCTCAACCTCACACGTGGCACAGGCCTTGCAGGACTAACAGGCATGCAACCCCGTAATGGTAACATCGTGCGCCCTCTGCTGTGTGCATCGCGCGATGAGATAGTCGAATACCTCACACAAGAACAGCTCGATTATGTAACCGACAGCACCAATTTGGAGGCCATCTATACACGCAACAAACTGCGTCTTGAGGTCATACCCATGTTGCGAGAAGTAAATCCTTCGTTTGACAATTGCATGGAGCGTACTATCGGCTATCTGCGTGGCAGCGAAAAATTCTACCGCACATGTATCGAGGAGTGGAAACATCGTACTTGCCGACAAGAAGGCGACAACATACACATCGACCTATCACAACTACACACCTCCCCCGCCCCTGCCACATTGCTGTTTGAGATAGTATCGCCATTGGGTTTCAATGCCACACAGATTGAGGCCATGGCAACAGCAGGCATCCCCTCGGGCCGACAATTCATATCACCCACCCATCGCATCATAAGCCATCGCGACGAGCTTGTCATTACACCTGCAACAAAGCCAACCGTAGGAGAGGTCCTCGCCACATGGCGCGAAGGCGAAAGCCACACACAGTACAACATCACCCTATCGTACCACCCTGCCGAGGGTTATGCAATAGCCCGTAACAGCAACACAGCATGCTTTGACCTCGACAAAGTAAAATTTCCGCTCATACTGCGCCACTGGCGACAAGGCGACACATTTGTACCCTTCGGCATGCAAGGTCGCAAGAAAGTAAGCGACTACTTCAACGACCACAAATACTCGCTCATAGAGAAAGAGCAAGCCCTACTGTTGTGCGATAGCGAGAAAATCTTGTGGATTGTAGGCCAACGCCCCTGCAACGATGCCCGCATAACCAAGCATACATCACAGATTATAGAACTGAAACGGTTGAAATAACCACCCTCCACCTCACACGAGGTGTATTGCGATTCTTGCAATAACACGTCAATAGCACGTGTAAATCTATTTTTTTGCACTTTTTTGGGTTTTCTTATTATATATTTTATAACTTTGTAGTTCAATGCTACGACGGATTGTAGCGACAGTCCCTGCATTGCGCTTTATTAAATTAGGTGTTATTGATATTATCTTCCATTCTCAAATTTGGCGATTTGAATCTATATTGAAGATGATAGACGATAGCACCTGCACCGAGGCAATATACTGTTGTTATCATACCGATAACCTTATATAGCAGTGCGGTGTGGGGCTGTTGTCTTATCTAATATAGGGGTTCGCCAAAACCTGAGAATGAGATGAGACAGTGCAATCTCCACACCTTTTTTTATATCCTGTCGCAAGCAAAACCGAGCGACATATACATTATATATAACAATTGTCCAAGTTGGGAGATTGGGAGGACACAAGAAACATTGCAATTGTTAAACACTCTAATACCCAATAAAGATGAAAACGAAATTATTAAAATCACTGCTTGCAATAGCATGCCTGTTGTGCAGTATCGGTGTCTATGCCCACGACTTCGAAGTCGATGGTATTTATTATCAAATTACAGCCAAAAATAGAGTTGCAGTAATTTATTATGGTGAGGATTATTCTAATGTGCCCGCAAAAAATATGTACACTGGTTCGGTTGTAATACCTGAGAGTGTTACTTATGAAGGAGTTACTTATAGTGTCACTTCGATAGGTTATCAAGCTTTTTATAATTGCACCGGGTTGACAAGTGTTAGTATACCTGAGGGTGTTACATCGATAGGTGATTACGCTTTTTATAATTGCACCGGGTTGACATCGGTCACTATCCCCAATAGTGTATTAACGATAGGTAATAGAGCTTTTGATGGTTGTATCGGCTTAACAGAAGTTGCTATAGGAAACAGTGTCACTTGGATAGGTAATTACGCTTTTTATAATTGCACCGGATTGACAAGTGTTAGTATACCAGAGGGTGTTACCACGATAGCTTATGAAGCTTTTTATAATTGCACCGGGTTGACTTCTGTTTCTATCCCCAATAGTGTTACATCGATAGGTGAGTCTGCTTTCTATGGTTGCTCAGGACTGACTGAAATTACCATCCCCAATAGTGTTACATCGATAGGTAGTAGTGCTTTCCGTAGTTGCTCAGGACTGACTGAAATTACCATCCCCAATAGTGTTACATCGATAGGTAGTAGTGCTTTCCGTAGTTGCTCAGGACTGACTTCTGTCAATATCCCTAACAGCGTAACTTCGATAGGGAGTTGTGCTTTTGAAGGTTGCTCAGGACTGACTGAAATTACCATCCCCAATAGTGTTACATCGATAGGTGATTACGCTTTTCCAGATGGTAAAATAAGCAATATTTATGTAGATAATATAGCTACTATTTGCAACGATATATGGTCAGAACTTCCTCGCGCAACATCGGTTAATCTCTATTTAAATAACGAGTTGGTTATAAACTTAATTATTCCCGACAGTATTACATCAATAGCTAAAAATGCATTCAAAAATTGCGAAAGTATCAATTCTGTTTCTATCCCTAACAGCGTAACTTCGATAGGTGATTACGCTTTCTCAAATTGCACCGGATTGACAAGTGTTAGTATATCTGAGGGTGTTACCTCGATAGGTAGTAGTGCTTTCTCAAATTGCACCGAGTTGACAAGTGTTAGTATACCTGAGGGTGTTACCTCGATAGGTGAATACGCTTTTGATAATTGCACCGGGTTGACAAGTGTTAGTATACCTGAGGGTGTTACCTCGATAGGTAGTGGAGCTTTCTTATCTTGCACCAGCTTAACAGAAGTTGCTATAGGAAACAGTGTCACTTCGATAGGTGATAACGCTTTTAATAATTGCACCGGATTGACTTCTGTTTCTATCCCCAATAGTGTTACATCGATAGGTGATCAAGCTTTTTATAATTGCACCGGGTTGACAAGTGTTAGTATACCTGAGGGTGTTACCTCGATAGGTAATCACGCTTTCTCAGATTGCACCGGCTTAACAGAAGTTGCTATAGGAAACAGTGTCACTTCGATAGGAGAAAGTGTGTTTCAGTGTTGCTATCAATTGCAAAAGGTTACCATCGGCAGTAGTGTTGCCGAGATAGGCAACAACACCTTCTTGCAATGTCCGATATTGAGTATTGAATGCCTTGCAACTGTACCGCCTAAACTTCCGGGTGCCGACTTTGGTGAGGATGTGTGCATATTCGTGCCCTCGGGTTGTGGTGCTGCTTATCGAGCAGCCGAGTATTGGAGTGAATACAACATTATCGACATCAATCCGGCCAATGCCGTAGAGGTAACCGTGTCGAAACCCGGATACCTGGCTGTAGATGTTGACAATCAGGGTATTGCACTTAAGAATGTTACTATACTGAAGGTGCATGGCAAAATAAACCTTACCGACTTCTCGGTAATGAGAAACAACATGACATCGTGCTACTCGATAGACCTCAGCGATGCCGAATGTGATGAAATACCCACCGATGCATTCAGTAATAAAAGAGCTCTGAAAAGTGTTGTACTGCCTACACAATGTAAGGTGATAGGCGATAGAGCTTTTGCCGGTTGTGTATTGTTGAGCGACAGCATTGCATTTCCCGATGGACTCGTGTCCATAGGATATGAGGCCTTCATGGATTGCAATATGGCGCAAGACGTTGTATTGCCTAATAGTGTGGGATCGATAGGTCAATCGGCTTTTAGTAATTGTAAGAAGATAAAGTCTATTACACTACCTGAGAACTTGACAACGATAGGTAGTTATACATTCGCTGATTGTGCTCAATTGAGCAATGTATCATTCCCAGTTACCATAGAAACAATAGGATATAGGGCATTCAGCGGGTGTAAGAATATGACACTTGTAGACTTGTCGGGTTGCGAGAAACTAACTACAATTGGTAGTAGTGCCTTTGAGTCATGCAGCAATATCACCACCCTCAACCTACCGGCATCTTTGCAAGCGGTAGGCTCATCGGCTTTTGCCAACTGTAAAAAGCTTGCCAATATATCGGTATATGCAACCACCCCCCCCGAGGCGGGAGATAAAATCTTTAGTAATGTAGATAACTACAATTGTTTGCTTTCATATCCTACAGCATCGCACGTAGATTATCTCATATCGGCTCACTGGGGTGCCTTTATAGAGACACGCAAGAGTATTGATGTAGAGGTGGAAGATGCCGATTGTAACGATTGCAAAGAAGGCCATGGATGCAAGAGACATCATCGCGGCGGTCATATCTGGTATGACCGCGACTGGCACAAGCATCATGGTAAACATCACGCACCACGTCGCTATGCTGCAGCCGAAAACGAAGAGATTGTAGAGATAAGCGGTATAGATGCTACCATTGGCGACGGACTGAGCTTGCGAGTACCCACCGACTCTGTTGTAACATTCCTTATAGAGCCTCGTGAGGGTTATAGCATAGGTAGTGTGCACTACGGCGAAGAAGATGTAACAAACCAAGTAGTAAATGGTGTATTTACAACCGATGCTGTAAACGAGAACGCTGTACTGAAAGTATCGTTTGTCAATGAAAGTGGCGAAGAAGAACCCGACTATATATTGGCCGGTGATGCCAATGATGACAAGTTGGTAAATATCAGCGATGCTGTTGTGACCATGAACTATATACTGGGTGAAACAGAGGGCATGAAACGCGTGGATAATGCCGACATGAACAATGATGGTATAATAAACGTGGGCGACGTTGTAGGTATTGTCAATACTATCTTAGGCGACGAGGGTACTTCGGCTCCTGCCTATTATCAAGGCAATAAGGGTAAGTTGCAAGTATCGGATATCGTTGTAGGTGGTGATGAGAATACTCCTATAGAAATTGTACTCGACAACAATATGCCGTATACTTCGTTCCAAATGAATGTAATATTGCCCGCAGGTCTTAAAGCACAAGGTGTAACACTCGGCAACAGACTCGCATCGACCCACCATGTAATGTGGAAAGAGCAAGCCGATGGTTCGTTGCGCATTGCAGCATTTGCTATCGACAATGCAGCCATAGCTGACAATACCGGGGTATTGCTTGCAATAGATGTTGTAGCCGAAAATAAATTTAAAAACGGAGTTGTGGAGATAAACAATGCTGTGTTTGCAACACGCAATATCACCATTCACAACCTTGACAATTCTTCATGCAACGTAAATAATACAACCGATGTAAAACGTATATATACCATAGATAGAGTATATAGTGCAGGTGATGCAATTGTTGTGGAATCGACTTGCAATCGAGTTGCATATATAACTACCACCAGCGGTGTAACACGAAGCGTAGAGTTGCAAGCCGGTCGCAATGAGATATCGATGCTGCAACAAGGTGTATATATCGTTGTAATAGGTGATACTGCTCACAAAGTTGTAATCAAATAAAAGCGTATTGAGATGAAAAATATAATTAAAAACCTACTTGCAGTGGTGGCAATTGCCACTGCTGCAATATCGGCAACTGCGACTGATCGTTTCTACGTAGAGGACTTTGAAATAATGCCCGGTGAAACAAAGAGCGTGAGTGTTATGCTTGTCAACAATTCGTCATATACCGGCTTTCAGTGCGATATACTAATGCCCGACGGACTCACTGCCGATAATTGGAGTCTTACCGACCGTGCCAGCGACCAGTCATTCTCGTCGAGAGTACAAGAAGATGGCGCATTGCGCATCGTGTGCATATCAATGACCTCATCACTCTTTGAGGGTAATGAAGGTGCATTGTTGACGTTTGATGTTACAGCATCAGACAGATTGAGAGTAGGCACAACGCACACTATAACTGTAGCCAACACTGCTTTTGCCAAGTCAAACGGTGCCTTTGTCAACTTTGAAGATGAAGAAAATACAACTACAATAGTAGCCCCACCGGCCGACCGTTTCTACATCGAAGATTTTGAGTTGGCTCCCGGCGAAACCCAAAGTGTGAGTGTTATACTCGATAATAAAAAGGCGTACACCGGTTTTCAAAGTGATATTTATTTGCCCGAAGGTATTACAGCCGCCAATTGGACACTTACCGCTCGTGCCACCGACCAAACAATCATGTCGAAAATACAAAGCGACGGCGCACTGCGCATCGTGTGTATATCGATGACCTCATCACTCTTTGAGGGTAGTGATGGTGCGTTGTTGACATTTGATGTAACAGCCGATAAGAGCCTTGAACAAGGTAATACATTGTCGATAAGAGTTGCTAACACTGCATTTGCCCAACAGGATGGTAGTAATGTACCCCTTGAGGATGAAGAGTGTGTGGTAACCGTTGCCGCACCACCTACCAATCGTTTTTACATCGAAGACTTTGAGATAGAAGCCGGAGTATCGGAATATCAAATAGGAATAAGCCTCGATAACCTCGTACAATTTACAGGGTTTACAGCCGACCTGATATTGCCCGAGGGAATGACTGCAATAGACTACATGGTGGGCACTTCACGCAATAACATGCACACCTATACCGCAACGACACAAGGTGACGGCATCGTAAAGTTGTCGGCATCGTCAAACAATAAAGCTTTTGTCGGATATGAAGGCGAGCTGGTATATATATACGTCAATACGTCGGATGATTTTGCAGGTACACATACAATCCAATTGCAAAACATTGTCTTTGCAGATACCAATGGCACAGAGCACAACTTAGTAAATAGTAGTTGTGTAGTAACCGTGTTGAGCAATACCGTTGAATTGATGATTCAAGATTCGTATTACAACAACCTGACATTGTACTTGCCTAAAGGTGTTGAGCAGATGATAAAAGTAAGTCCTACTGATGTTTACTATATGCTGAACACTGTGCTTTTCAATGGTGAGGATGTAACAAATGAATTGGTTGGAGGCGTCTATATCACCCCTAAACTTAATGAAAATTCTGTTATCAACATAAGCTTTGAGATACCAACCGCAGAGAATGCACCTATGCACAACAGTCGCATCAAGGCCTACGGCCATCGTGGTGATGTGGTAGTGGCCGGTTGCGAGCGTGGCGAGAGCATAGCCATATATGATGTAGACGGCGTATTGCTGCGCACCATCTATGCCACAAGCGACACCATGCGCATAGCCATGCCCACCGATGCCGTGTATGTGGTGAAAGTGGCCGATGCTGCGGTGAAAGTGGCTTTGTAAAACAACACCGTGAATAAATTTATATAAAGTGAAACGCAGGCTGTGCCGGATAAGAGGCACGGCCTGCGTTGTGTATATGGGGTGAGTGGAATTATTGGTCGTAATACAATTGCACACTTATGTGGTGACGTTCTCTACTTCATTGCCGAGAGCAATGGGGCGTTCAGAGCTTTCTGTTACGTCGCTATTAAATATTTTTTTTGTTCAATCATTAAACAAAGAGGTATCATGAACACTTTTTTCAAAAAAATCGTTATATTTGCACACGAAAAATCCAAGAGGTGCTCGCTCGGAGTCCTCTTTACCTCAAAAAAAACGAAATCCCCGTTAATTGATAGGCAATAAAAACAACAATCGTAGAGTAGATTGTGTGTCATTGCCCCCTAAAAATTCATTTATGATGTATTACTTGAAAGACCTTGAGGCTAAAACATTGCCGGAGTTAAAAGAGATTGCTACACAATTGGGTATCAATATCGGCAACAATATTGCTATTGACGAGTTGGTGTATACTATTCTCGACGAGCAAGCCATCAGCGCCAGCAAACAAGGTGGTGAAGGAAAGAAAAGGAAGAAAATAACTCAACCTACCCCCGTTGAAAAAGAAAAATCGACAACTTCGATAGCAAAAGAGGTGCAAAAACCCGAAGTTGCACCCGTAAAAGAAGAACAACCCAACGCTATAGAAGAAAAAAATAATACACCCCAAGAGAAGGCATCAGAGAGTACTCCGGCATCAGAGAGTACTCCGGCAACAGAGGCTACCCCCGAAGAGGCAGCACCCGTAGAGAAACCTCGTCGCGGTCGCAAGAAGAAAGTAAAGGTCGAAGAGCCTGCAACCGAGGAGGTTAAAGAAGCAACAACTACAACTCAAGAATCGAAACAGGAAGAACCCCAAGAGGTTGCACCGGCCGAAACCAACAATGTTGAGGTGGAGAAACCTCGCCGCGGTCGCAAACGTATAATTCGCGAAGAGAAAGTTGCCATCAAAGAAGAAGATACAACAATCGAAAAAGAGGTTGAGAAGACTATAGCCGAGCCTCAAGAGAACGCACCAGCCGATCCGGTCATCCCCGAGGCTGAAAACAATGCATCGGACGAAACTACTCCTCAGGAGCAACCCCTCCCTCCCACTCCGGGCTTGTCGGCGTTTTTCCCCAAAGCCACTCGCTTTATCTCTCGCGACAAGAACGGCAATATTGTCAAGCAACAATTCACGCCGCAAAATCGCGACAACAACGGTGGAAACAATAACTACAACAATAAGCAGAACAACAATAAACAAAATAACAAGCGCAACAAGCCGGCCGGCAACATGGCACAAGAAGAGATGCGCCATGAAGAGTCGTTGCGCGACGATATGATACCGAGCGAGCGTCTGTATGACTTTGAAGATATACTGATGGGCTCGGGTGTACTGGAAATGATGCCCGACGGATATGGTTTCCTTCGCTCGCCCGACTATAACTACCTTACATCGCCCGATGACATATATGTATCTCAATCACAAATAAAGCACTACGGACTGAAAACCGGAGATGTTGTAGAGGGTTCGATACGTCCGCCCAAAGAGGGAGAAAAATACTTCCCTCTGGCCAAGGTAGAACGCATCAATGGTCGATTGCCGGAGTTTGTTCGCGACCGTGTACCATTCGACCACCTTACCCCTTTGTTTCCGCAAGAGAAATTCAATCTCACCGGAGGCAAGCCGAGCAACCTTTCGACACGCATAGTAGACATGTTCTCGCCCATAGGCAAGGGACAACGTGGTCTGATAGTGGCACAACCCAAGACAGGTAAAACCGTAATACTCAAGGATATTGCCAATGCAATATCAGAAAATCACCCCGAGGTGTACATGATAATACTACTTATCGACGAGCGTCCCGAGGAGGTAACCGACATGGCGCGCAGCGTAAAGGCCGAGGTTATAGCCTCTACCTTTGACGAACCAGCCGAACGCCACGTAAAGATAACCAATATCGTACTTTAAAAAGCCAAATGCATGGTAGAGTGCGGTCATGACGTAGTTATCTTGCTCGACTCTATCACACGATTGGCACGAGCCTTTAACACTGTAGCACCGGCATCGGGCAAGGTATTGTCGGGTGGTGTCGATGCCAACGCCTTGCACAAGCCCAAGCGTTTCTTTGGTGCAGCCCGCAATATCGAGAACGGAGGCAGCCTCACCATCATAGCCACAGCCCTTATCGATACAGGCTCAAAGATGGATGAAGTAATCTTTGAAGAGTTTAAGGGAACAGGTAACATGGAGTTGCAACTCGACCGCAAGTTGTCGAACAAACGTATCTTCCCGGCAGTAGACATCAACGCCTCAAGTACTCGCCGCGACGACCTCCTACACGACAAAGAGACACTCAACCGCATGTGGATACTGCGCCGCTATCTCGCCGATATGAACTCGGTAGAGGCGATGGAATTTCTCAAAGAGCGACTTGAGCGTACTTCTTCAAACGAAGAGTTTCTGTTATCAATGAACGACTAAAGAGTAATTCAAATAATTGAGAAAAAAACAATGGCTGTCAATCGAGGCCATTGTTTTTTTTATATTGCACAGTTTCATAACAACATATAGCAAATTTTCTACATCTCTCATATAACTTTTCAAGAGCATGCTTTCAAGAGCAAGTATGCATATCAAAATATTTTTATTAAATAATTAATCTTTTTATATTTGTTATTTAAAATTACTTTTGCTAATTTTGCAGAAAATCAGCATAAATATACACACAATGAAATTAAAGAAAAAACGCTTGGAGATTATCCGAGAGATAATCAACACACAAAAAATAAGTTGCCAAGTAGAACTATTGCAACCTTTGACAGATATGGGAATAGAAGTAACTCAAGCCACCCTATCGCGAGACTTGAAACAACTGAAGATAGCCAAAGTGCCAGACTCGACAGGACGCTACATCTATACCCTCCCCAAGGAAGAAGTAATAGGAGGAAACATGAGATACACACCCTCACTCAACCACCAGCCCATGGTAGGCTTAGGAGGCTTTCTCTCCATCTCGTTCTCATATAACCTCGTAGTTATCAAGACAAGCCCGGGTTATGCAGGAAGCATAGCTTATGACATAGACAACGGCAACAGTAAAGAGATATTGGGCACAGTAGCCGGAGATGACACCATCATTATCATTCTCGCCGAGGGTATAACACACGAAGTAGCCTACCGAACACTCTCTAAATTTATCCCGGCATTGCGCACACAACAATAAGCACAAACCGTAAGAGCAACATACAGAGCACACACATGGATAGCAAGCAACTCATTGCAAACGCATGTGAGCGACTTGGGATAACATCGCTCAACCCGATGCAACAGGCCTCGATAGAAAGTTGTCAATCGTATAAGGATGTTATACTTCTGGCACCAACGGGGTCGGGTAAAACGCTGGCATATCTCATACCACTATTTTCGCGTATACAACCACAAGCATTGCGCACACAGGCAGTTATCATTGTGCCCACACGCGAGTTGGCACAACAGGTAGAACAGGTTGCGCGCACTATTGCCTCGGGGTATCGCATAGTATGTTGCTATGGAGGGCACTCGTTTCGCGACGAAGCTCGCTCCCTTGAGACCGCAGCCGACGTTGTACTGGGTACACCGGGGCGTCTGCTCGACCACGTACAACGGGGTCGCCTATCGCTTGAAAAGATAGAGACTCTTATACTCGATGAATTTGACAAAAGCCTCGAACTCGGCTTTCACAACGAGATGCGCACACTTATACGTCCCATGAAAGGGTTGCAAATGCGCATACTCACATCGGCAACCGACCTTGCCGAGATACCCGACTTTGTGGCTATGCCCAATGCCAAAAGGCTCTATTACATAGATCATACCCGCAAGACCGAGCAAAAAGAGCAACTTGCTGTATACCATGTGGCATCGCCCCAAAAGGACAAGCTCGACACACTCTATGAATTGCTGTGTCGCATAGATGACAGTTCGACAATTATTTTCTGCAACCAACGTGAGAGTGTAGAACGCGTGACCGACTTCTTGAAAAAGAAGAGAGTGGTGTGCGCGGCATTTCATGGCGGCATGGAGCAACCCGACCGTGAGCGCGCCCTATGTCGCTTGCGCAATCGCAGCACCAATATATGTGTGGCAACCGACTTGGCAGCACGTGGATTGGATGTTGCTACGGTAGGACACGTTATACACTATCACCTACCCTTAGACGCCGAGGCCTACACACACCGCAATGGTCGCACGGCACGCATGAATAACAAGGGTAATGCCTACCTTATCGTAGCTCCACATGAGGAACTACCCATGTATATCGACGAAGTACGCTACTTGCGACTTGACAGTGAGCCACATATACCGGCTACACCTGTCATGGAAACCCTTCATTTTGCAGCCGGCAAGCGCGAGAAGTTGAGCAAAGCAGATATATTGGGATTTCTCACACGTGTGTGCGAGTTACCCGCCACAGATGTGGGACTGATAGAGGTAAAAGACCACTATAGCTATGCCGCCATAGCTCGTAACCACATACGCGAAGTATTGGAAAAGAGCCAAACCGAAAAAATAAAAGGTCGTCGTATAAAAGTAAACAGAGCATTCTGAAAGACTTACCATAAAACCACACACAATTGACTCTTATATAACAAGCGAGAGGCTGTGCCGAAAAAACCGACACAGCCTCTCGCTGTATGTTTCTGTAAGAAGATGCTTTATTTCAACACACCCAATTTCTTGCCCACCTTGATAAATGCAGCAATGGCACGATCGAGATGCTCGCGCTCGTGACCGGCCGAGAGTTGCACACGGATGCGGGCTTGATCTTTGGGCACTACAGGATAGTAGAAACCTGTTACATAGATACCCTCCTTCTGCATTTCGGCTGCAAAGTCCTGCGACAGCTTGGCATCATACAACATCACGGCACAAATAGCCGATTGAGTAGGCTTGATGTCAAAACCGGCTGCCAACATCTTATCGCGGAAGTAAGTAACATTCTCAATCAACTTGTCGTGCAAAGCATCGCTTGCTTGCAAGGTACGGAACATCTCGATACTAGCACCCACAATGGCAGGAGCTACAGAGTTTGAGAAAAGATAAGGACGCGAGCGTTGACGCAACATATCGATAATCTCTTTGCGACCGGTAGTGAAACCACCCATGGCACCACCAAACGATTTGCCCAAAGTACCGGTAAAAATGTCAATCTTACCGTAGCAATTGAATTGCTCGGCAACACCACGACCGGTAGGACCTACAACACCGGCCGAGTGACTCTCATCAACCATCACAAGGGCATCGTATTTCTCGGCCAACTCAACAATCTTATCCATAGGAGCAACGTTACCATCCATCGAGAATACACCATCGGTAGCAATCACGCGGAAACGTTGTGCCTGAGCCTCTTGCAAGCAACGCTCAAGATCGGCCATATCGGCATTGGCATAGCGATAACGTTTGGCCTTACACAAGCGCACACCATCGATAATAGAGGCATGGTTGAGAGCATCACTGATAATGGCATCCTCCTCAGTAAAGAGAGGCTCAAAAAGTCCGCCGTTGGCATCGAAACATGCGGCATAGAGAATAGTATCTTCGGTATGGAAATATTCGCTTATAGCACGCTCCAACTCCTTGTGCAAGTCTTGAGTACCACAGATAAAACGCACCGACGACATACCATATCCATGAGTATCCATGGCCTTCTTGGCAGCCTCAATGAGAGCCTTGTTATCTGACAAGCCCAAATAATTGTTGGCACAGAAGTTAAGCACTTCACCATCGGTTCCGGCCACGTTTATACCGGCCTTTTGGGGTGTTGTAATAATACGTTCTTGCTTATAGAGCCCGGCATCCTTGATGTCTTGTAACTCTTTGGTCAAGTGAGACTTAAATGCGTTATACATAATTATTAGAATTAAAATTGAAATTTCTTTGCTCCAAAATTAGCTATTTTTCGGGAAAAAACTATATTTGCAAAATAAAAATTAAACAATATATCATAAAACTATATCAATCATGAAAAACATTCTCATAATCGGAGCTACGGGTCAGATAGGTTCGGAACTCACATTGAAACTACGTCAGGAGTATTCCGGAGGCAATGTTGTAGCCGGTTATATCAAAGGGGCCGAACCCAAAGGAGTTTTGGCCGAAAGCGGTCCATCGGCCGAAGTAGATATTACTGATGCCCAACAAATAGCCGATGCCGTAGACAAATATAAAGTAGACACCATATACAACCTTGCGGCACTGCTGAGTGCAACAGCCGAAGCCAAGCCCCAATTGGCATGGAAGATAGGCGTAGGAGGCCTATTCAACACACTTGAGGTAGCACGCGAAAAGAATTGTGCTGTGTTTACTCCCAGCTCGATAGGCTCATTTGGTAAAGGTACACCCAAGGATCGCACACCTCAAGACACCATACAACGTCCCGACACGATATATGGTGTAACCAAGGTAACAGGCGAAATGCTCTCGGACTATTACACTCGTCGATTTGGAGTAGACACTCGTTCAGTTCGTTTTCCGGGTCTTATATCATACGTAACACCTCCGGGGGGAGGAACAACCGACTATGCAGTAGATATATACTACTCGGCCGTAAAAGGAGAGACATTCCAATGCCCCCTCAACCCCGGCACATTTATGGATATGATGTATATGCCCGATGCGTTGCGCGCCGCTATTGAGATTATGGAGGCCAACCCCGACCGCCTCATCCACCGCAACTCGTTCAACGTAACGTCGATGAGTTTCGACCCCGAAATTATCTACAAGAAGATATGCGAGTATGTACCCGGATTTAAGATGGAGTATAAACACGACCCCTTGCGTCAAGCCATTGCCGACTCATGGCCCAACTCGCTCGATGACACATGTGCTCGCGAGGAGTGGGATTGGAAACCCCAATACGACCTTGACAGTATGACAGTAGATATGCTCAAGCAATTAAGACTGAAATTTGGTATCGAAAAGTAAAGCGTTTACAACGCTTATAGTACAAAAAGGAGGCAGAAAGCCTCCTTTTATATTTTATTAATGTATAATACACACATATATTGCCTTATTCACGAATTAAATTTGTATCTTTGCAAGATATATATACACACGGCATAGTTAGATACAAAAAAGGGAAAAGGATGGAGGAATTCAAGAAAATACTGGCAGAAGAGGCAGAATATAAATTGTCGGCAGAGACAATGGATAAGTTCTGCGCGTGCATGGAAGAAATTCACCTGAAGCGATATGACTACATGATAAAGAGTGGCGATATAGACACTAACATATATGTTGTAAAGGAAGGAATCATCCGTCGCACACACGAGGTAGGCGATAAGATTATGACCAACAGCTTTGCCATCAAAGGCTCGGTACTTATATCATGGCACTGTTACTACTTCAACCAACCCTCCTACTCACAATTTCAGGCATGTTGCGACACAGTATTGATGCGTGTATCAAAAGAGAAGTTTGACGAGCTCATAGCCACCTCACACGAGTTTGCACGATGGGCATTGAGCCTTGCACACGGTACACTCTATTATCAGGAATTCAAGTCTCGTATAATCAAAGGTGACGTAAAAGAACGGTACATGTCGCTCATAAAAAATCGTCCCGAAATCATCCAAAAGGTGCCATTGGGGTTCATCGCATCATATCTGGGCATTACACAGTCGCACCTGAGTCGCATGCGCAACGAATTGGCCAAAGAAAAATAGGCCTCCATGTAAGGAATAAATCACTAATCTCTAACACAATAAAAACGGGTCGTATAACACATTACCCGTTTTTTGATGTACATCAAAAAAGAATTAAGGGTATTGCACATGCCAAAAAAGTATTATATTTTTGTTGCTGTGATTAAGAAACTATTTGCAACAATTGCAAACTAACTATGTGACATAACTAACTCTTATACCAGAAAGATTTATGAAAAAATTTTACCTCATCTCATTATTGTCATTGTTCGCAATGAGTTCGGTATCGGCACAAGAAACAAGCGTATTGCTCAGCAAGGTAAAACACAACACCCCTGCCATGGAGCAAGATACAGAAGCAAGTGCCATGTATGCAACACCCGAAGTATTGCGCAACCTTGGTGCAAAATCGACCGAAAACAAGCCTGTATGTAACCTTTTGGCTCGTCACAAAGCCATTAACGATGGAGCATTTTTGTGGGCACCCCTCGGTGTACCTGTAAAGTATAACGATATGTCGACAGGCAACCCTACTGCATGGCAATGGTTCACACCCGGTGCTGTAGCAGCCGACTTAACAACACAAAACATTGAGGCTTACTATCTCGAAGAGGGTCTCTATGACATGCCTACTCTCGACGTAACATATGCCGACGGCTCAAACAGCTCATACACTCCGGCCATGAGCATGACATCGAGCGAAGGTAACGAAAAAATAAAAACCGGTGGTACCGTAGAGATTACCACTATCGATATGCGTCGTCATGACAGCTTCGGTGGCTTGGATCAAACAGCTACATACATGTTTGGAGCCAACACATACAACGAAGGTGATGCAAAAGGATATGTAGGTGGTACAAACAACACACAAGTAGTAGGTTGGGGTAACCTCTTTATGATAGCCCAAGACGATGCCTACCTCGATGGTGTAAACATCTACCTCCACCACAAACCCACCAAATATCAAGAGGGTGCACAAATAAGAATGCAAGTATGGATGCCGTCTATCACAGACGAAGGCGTACTCTTTACATATATTCCTCTTGAGGGTGTAATGATACCCTTTGAAGATTTCAAGTCGGATGGTGAAGATGGTGCATGGGCACTCACATATGACGGTGCTGTAGCCAACATCGAGTTTGAAGTACCCATCGACCTCTATGGAAAGCCCTACTTCTTTGTCTCAATCGAAGGCTTCTCACAAGACCCCGACACAGAGGACTTCTGCTTGCTCTCCGACATCAAAGGAGCAGAATTGACAACCGAGCAACAATACAATCTGTTGGCCCACAACTCTTTTGGTAGATTTGATGGCGAAATAGATTACTTCCGTCCTATATCGAACTATGGAGGTGGAAATGGTAGCTTTGCCATCTGCCCCGTTATCTCATCGGGTCTTACACGTGTCGAAAATCCTTTCGATGGCAGTGTAGAAGCCCTAAGATTACCCTCATTCAATGCCGGCGTATACAATGGCAACATCGTTATGATGAGTGCCGAGGCATGCACTGTAGGTGTATATGACATCTCAGGTAAGCTCGTTATGAGCGCACAAGCCAACAAGGGCGAGACAGTAATCGACGCACAATCACTTGGCAATGGTATTTACGTTGTACGTGCAAGCAATGGTAATGCTGTGAAAATAATCAAATAATATAATCTATATCTAAAAAAAGAACAAACATGAAGAAGATTTTTACTTTATTGGCAGCCTTAATAGGATTGTCAATGTTCATGAGCGCATCGGCTTACGAACATACATGGAAATTTGTAGCAGCCGGTGATGCAAGTACGTATGCTATTGACCAAGATGGCACATTGTGGGGCTGGGGTTGGAACGAATACGGTCAACTCGGCCTTGGCAAAGGCTCGAACGAACGCTATGGCTATCCCCAACAAATAAGCTCTGAGAAGTGGACTTATGTAGCCGCCGGTTCTTCATACGCATTCTTTATCAAAGAAGATGGTACTCTTTGGGCTGCCGGATTGAATACTAAGGGTGTACAAGGTGTAGGTGACGGACAAAACCACCAAGACCTTACACAAGTAGGTACAGACAGCAATTGGAAATACGTGACAGCTACACGTTTCTTCGGTTTCAGCGCAATGGCTATAAAGACCGACGGTACATTGTGGGCTTGGGGTGAAGGCGAAATGTGTGCCCTCGGTTTGGGCGGTTTTGCCAACAAAACTACTCCCACACAAGTAGGTACTGACACCGACTGGGCATCGGTAACTATAGGTGTTGCTCACGGTATGGGTATCAAAGAAGACGGCTCATTGTGGATGTGGGGTTGGAACGAAAGAGGCCAACTCGCCGACATGACTGATGGCACCGGCAGCTTCTTTGTTAAGACACCCAAGCAATATGGTGAGGCCAAAGATTGGGTCAAGACATTTGCTGTAGGTTACAGCTCATACGCTCTCAAGTCAGACGGTACTCTATGGGCATGGGGTAACAACCAAGATGACCTCTTGTTTGGCTACCAAAGCAACGACACAACAGCTATCTACACACCTCGCCAAGTAACAGCTGTTGAGGGCAAAATCTTAAGCATAAGCGGTTGTGAGCAAACTCGCATCGTAGCCGTTGGTGAAAATGGTATTATCAACAAGGTATATGCTTGGGGTTCAAACAACGATGGTGCACTCGGTGATGGCAAAGGCAAATCGATAGACCTTGCTCAAAATCCTATATCTTACAGCCCCGTTGAGGTTAAGCTCGAATCGGGTCTTAAGATTACTCAACTTGCTTCGGGTCAATGCTACAGCAACGTACTCACCGAAGAAGGTCGCATCTACGCATGGGGTAAAAACCGTGGTGGCCAATTGGGTAACCTTGTAGAACTCGACCAAATGACATTCAGCGCAACTCCTATTCTTGCAACTGAGGTTGTTGAGACTGAGGGTGTATATACATTTGATGCCGAAAACATTCCTACCGCAGTTTCATCGGCCAAGAAACTTATCTTGACCGGCGAATGGGGCACAGAAGACTTCCAAACACTTACCACTACTATTGGTAATAACAGCGGTTTCCCCCCTGCAGGTAACACAACAATCGAAGAGGTAGATATGAGCCAAATAACTGTTGCTGCAAACACCTCGATGTATGTAGAATTGGGTACCAGCATGAATGGTGTATTCCAAGGTTGCCGCTCTATCAAGACAGTAAAAATGCCTGCTGCCGACCAAGCCGCCAATTTCGTAAGCCTCCGCTCGGCATTCCAAAACTGCTCAAGCTTGGAAGCTATCGACTTGACAGGTTGCGTAAACGTGACCAACTTCACAGATGCTTTCTTTGGTTGTGCATCGTTGAAATCGGCCGATATCTCTAAGTGTGAGGTAATCGCTTCATCGGAAAGTATGTTTGACTGCTGTACTTCAATCGAGACTATCATCTTGCCCAAATCTCTCGTTATAGGCAAGTTCTTCTTTGGTGACAACCAAGCACTCCGTTTGATTGACTGGTCTCGCTTTGAGGGTGAAGTTCCTCAATTCACCACATCGGTATTCTGGGATGTATTCCAATACATCAACGACTTGAGCGTTATCACTCTCATTGTTCCCGATGATGCAGTAGAACTCTTCACATCAGATGCAAACTGGTCGAGACTCAACGTTAAGGCTGCCAGCGGTATAGAAGGTATTACTACCAACAACAACGTAGCTCGCGACGTATACAACTTCAAGGGTCAATACATCACAACATTGAAACCCGGTGTAAACGCTGCTGACGTACTTGGCAACGGTCTCTACATTGTAGGTGGCAAGAAGATGATTGTTAGAAAGTAAAATTTTCTACATAGGTAGTACTTCCTCACAAGTACATGGGTCGCATCTTGATGGGTGCGACCCTTTTTTTTATTAATATTGGTGTCCGATAAAAAATCCCAGGCATAGCAGAATACGTGCGGAGCACGGGTTGAGGGGTGTGAGATATCCTCTCACGTAGGGACACAATTTTATTGTGTCCGCATACCCGACAAAAGGGTAATTTATTAAGACATAAGAACATAAGGAACATATTCTGTGATAGTGGTATATTCTTCCTCCTCTGCTCGTAGAGATAGGGGACTGTTGCGATTAAGCGAGTGCAGAGCCGTGCTAGCATGGGCTATGCCGAGCGTGAGCAACTTGGTCGATAGACAACTGTCACACAAGTGACTGAAGGGTTAATTGACATCCCTACGTATGGTGTCTTCCTCCAACCCCCTCGGCTTGCAGCCACTCCCCCTATATTTTCCGTGCGTAAAACACATGGGGAGAAAAGGTTACCATCGGCGTGGTTACCATCGCGAGACAAAAACTCGTGCGAAGCACGCACGTAGGGCACGCAATTTTATTGCGTCCGCGTAACAGACATAAGGATAATTTATTAAGACATAAGAGTATAAGACTCGCATGCAAAATTTATGTTCTTATGTACTTATGTCTAAAACAAATATTCTGATCCCAATAAAATCCTATCGTATTTTTGCGGACACAATACAATTGTGTCCCTACTCACGCCTAATAAAAATGCGATAAAATTACGTCCGCACATGGTTGCTAAAAATATAGTTGCATGAATTTTTTACACCATTCTTGCTTTTCATATTAATTATTTCATAACTTTGTAGTTCAATGCTACGACGGATTGTAGCGACAGTCCCTGCATTGTGCTTTATTTAATTAGGTGTTATTGATATTATCTTCTCATATCGAACTTGGCGGTTTGTAATGCAACGAAGATGATAGACGGTAGCACCTACACCGATTGTCTATAATACTACTATACAAGTAGTTTGTTATAGCTGTACCGGTGTGGGGCTGTTGTCTTGTCTGTTGCATAGGTACGCCAAGACCTGATATGAGGATAAGACGGTGCAATCTCCACACCTTTTTTATATCCTATTGTCAGCGAAACGGAGCGCAAAAACAAAATCACGTCCAAGTTGGGAGATTGGGAGGACAAGCCTAAGGCTTACAATTATTACTAACCTAATAAACCCAACAAAAATGAAAACAAAACTCTTAAAATCACTGCTTACGATAGCATGCCTATTGTGCAGTATCGGTATTCAGGCCCACGACTTCGAGGTCGATGGTATTTATTATCAAATTACAGCCGAGAATGAAGTAGCGGTAACTTATTATGGTGAGGATCAATATAATGTACCCGAAGAATACAAATACAGCGGTTCGGTAGTAATACCCGAAACTGTATCGTACGAAGAAGTAGATTATAGCATCACTTCGATAGGTCAGTATGCTTTCCGTTATCACACCGGATTGACTTCTATTACTATCCCCAATAGTGTTACTTCGATAGGTCAGAATGCTTTCCAAAATTGCACCGGATTGACATCGATTACGCTGGGTAATAGTGTTACTTCGATAGGTCATAGTGCTTTCACTGATTGCACCGGACTGACTTCAGTTACTATCCCTAACAGTGTAACTTCGATAGGTGATTTTGCATTTCGCAGTTGCAATAAATTGACATCTGTTATTATGGGAAATAGTGTCACTTCGATAGGTCAGCATGCTTTCTATTATTGCGAAGGCTTGACATCTGTTACTATCCCTAACAGTGTTACTTCGATAGGTAAGGCTGCTTTCGGTAGTTGCACCAAACTGACTACCGTAAACTTTAATGCAGAGAATTGTATTACAACTGGAGCATCATTGTCTTATTCTGTATTTATGAGATGTTCCAATCTTTCCACAATCAATATTGGCGATAAAGTAACGACAATACCAAGTTATGCTTTCAGTGAATGCACCGGACTGACTGCAATTACCATCCCCAACAGTGTTACTTCTATTGATAAAGCTGCTTTCTCTGGTTGCACCGGGCTGACATCTGTTAATATAGGCAACAGCGTCACTTCGATAGGTGAGTCTGCTTTCGCGGGTTGCACCGGACTGACCGCTATTACAATCCCCAACAGTGTCACTTCGATAGGTGGGGGTGCTTTCTCTGGTTGCTCCGGGCTGACCGCTATTACAATCCCCAATGGCGTAACTTCGATAGATGATTCTGCATTCCAATATTGCTCTGGCTTGACATCTGTTACTATCCCTAACAGCGTCACTTCGATAGGTTGGTATGCTTTCCAATATTGCTCTGGCTTGACATCTATTACTATCCCCAATAGTGTTACTTCGATAGGTGAAGATGCTTTCCGTTATTGCACAGGCTTGACTACATTAAACTTTAATGCAGAGAATTGTACTTACTCAAACGCAGTGTTTAGAAGTTGTGGCAATATTAAAACAATAAACATTGGTGATAAAGTGAAGAAAATACCCGATTATGCTTTCGATGGTTTCACTAAAGTGACATCTGTTACTATCCCCAACAGTGTCACTTCGATAGGTAAGCATGCTTTCTATGGTTGCTCAGGACTGACTTCTGTCAATATCCCCAATGGCGTAACTTCGATAGGTGGGGCTGCTTTCAATGGTTGCTCAGGACTGACTGCAATTACAATCCCTAACAACGTTACTTCGATAGGTCATAGTGCTTTCAAGGATTGCAAGCGCTTGACAAAGATTACTATCCCCAATGGCGTAACTTCTATAGGTGAGGAAACTTTCCGTTCTTGCTCCGGACTGAAAGAGATTACTATCCCTAATAGCGTTACTGAGGTAGGCCGTTTGGCTTTTGATGGTTGCTCCGGACTGACTGCAATTACAATCCCCAACAACGTTACTTCGATAGGTCAGTATGCTTTCCGTTATTGCTCCGGATTGAAAGAAATTACTATTCCGAACAGTGTAACAGAGATAAGTGATTGTGCATTCCAATATTGCTCTGACTTGACATCTGTTACTATCTCTAATAGTGTCACTTCGATAGGTCAGTATGCTTTCATTGGTTGCACAGGCTTGACTGAGATACGAGTTGAGGCTGTCACACCGCCTACAATTGAAAGTGACACATTCTCTAATGTTGATAAATCTATACCGGTATATGTTCCCGCAGGTTGTGCCGCGGTTTACCAAAATGCTGCATATTGGAGCGATTTTACTAATATTCAAAGTGAAAATATCGATATTACTTCTATTACACTTGACAAAGAGAAGTTAAATATGCTTGTCGATGAACGTGCGCAGTTGTTTGCAACAATTCTGCCCGACAACGCTACTAACAAAGCTGTTGTATGGAGTTCGTCGGATGAGAATATCGCCACTGTTGAGGAAGGTGTTGTTACAGCTGTATCGGTTGGTAATGCTACTATCACCGCCACCACAACTGATGGTAGCGAGTTGTCGGCCTCTTGTGCAGTAACTGTTTTGCCCATCTTGGCAACCTCTATCGAACTTGACCAAAATGTTGTTACAGTAGAAACTACTGATTGCATAACATTGACAGCTACCGTATTCCCCGATAACGCTACTAACAAAGCTGTAGTATGGAGTTCATCGGATGAGAATATCGCCACTGTTGAGGAAGGTGTTGTTACAGCTGTATCGGTTGGTAATGCTACTATTACCGCTACTACTACCGATGGAAGCAACCTTACTGCTACTTGTGAGGTGACTGTGGAGCAAAAGATGGTGAAACTTACCATGCAGAACTCATACTACAACAATGTGATATTCTTCTTACTTCCCGGTACTGAGCAGAAGATACAGATTGTTAATATCGACCCGATGTTTGTGTTGAACACCGTGATGTTTAACGACGAGAATGTTACCGAACAATTGGTTGACGGAGTATTTACCACACCGGCTCTTGAAGAGGATGCTGTTATCAATATCAGCTACGACATCCCCACTGCCGAGGATACACCTATGCAAAACAGCCGTATCAAGGCCTACGGCTATCGCGGTGATGTGGTAGTAGTAGGTTGCGAGCGTGGCGAGAGTATAGCCGTATATGATGTTGACGGCATAT
The DNA here is from genome assembly GCA_017522135.1 of Bacteroidaceae bacterium. Classification (GTDB taxonomy): domain Bacteria; phylum Bacteroidota; class Bacteroidia; order Bacteroidales; family Barnesiellaceae_A; genus Barnesiella_A. The sequence goes on along the minus strand of JAFXAB010000029.1, from coordinate 1,496 downwards.
TGCTGCGCACTATCTTCGCCACAAGCGACACCATGCGCATAGCCATGCCCACCGATGCCGTGTATGTGGTGAAAATGGCCGATGCGGCAGTGAAAGTGGCTTTGTAAAACAGTACCTTGAATAAATCTATATAAAGTGAAATGTAGGCTGTGCCGGATATGAGGCACGGCCTACGTTGTTTTTATAGAAGACGGTCCATAAAAAATTTATTGGTGACCGATATTTGAAAAACGGCATTTTAAACCCTTTCGCGTCTGTCAGACACCGGCATCGGGGGATGCCCATCACCCCGTACTTCGTGCCTACGGCACTCGTACGGGGTTACTATATCTCGGGGCATAAAGCCCCTCAACCCGTGCTTCGCACGAGTTTTTACCACGCGATGGTAACCACGCGGATGGTGACTTTTTCTCCCTCTGTGTTTTCCGCACAGAAAATATAGGGGGAGTGGCTGAAAGCCGAGGGGGTTGGAGGAAGACAGAATATTTTTTAAGACATAAAGACGTATAATGAGAGTATGTACAAGAACCCCTCCGTCGCAAGGCGACAACTGTCTATCGACCAAGTTGCTCACGCTCGGCATAACCCTTGCAAGCACGGCTCTGCTCTCGCTTAATCGCAACAGTCCCCTATCTCTACGAGCAGAGGAGGAAAAGTATACCACCTGCAAAGAATATGTTCTTATGTTCTTGTGTCTTAATATATTACCCTTTTGTCGGGTATGCGGGCACAATACAATTGTGTCCCTACGTAAGAGGATATCTCACTCCCCTCAACCCGTGCTCCGCACGAGTTTTTACCACGCCCCGGGTTTTTATCGGACACCAATAAATAAAAAACTACAGCGGTGTGGCTCGCGCAGGAGCCACACCGCTGTGGGTATGCGATAGAATGTATCTTGCAGATTATTCGCCAAACTTGCGATAACGTACACGTTGAGGCTCTACATCGCCCATGCGGCGACGCTTGTTCTCCTCATACTCGGTATAAGTACCTTCAAAGAAGAACACCTCTGAGTTACCTTCAAATGCCAGGATGTGTGTGCATATACGGTCGAGGAACCAACGGTCGTGTGATACCACTACGGCACAGCCGGCAAAGTTCTCAAGACCCTCTTCAAGGGCACGCAGTGTGTTAACGTCGATATCGTTGGTAGGCTCGTCGAGCAAGAGTACGTTACCCTCTTCCTTGAGCGCCATGGCCAAGTGCAGACGGTTGCGCTCACCACCCGAGAGGACACCGATAAGTTTCTCTTGGTCGGCACCGGTGAAGTTGAAGCGTGACAAGTAGGCTCGGGCATTCATCTCGCGACCACCCATGCGGAAAGTCTCTTGACCACCCGATATTACTTGATATACGCTCTTTTCGGGGTCGATATCCTTGTGTGTTTGGTCAACGTATGCAATTTTCACAGTCTCACCCACATCAAAGCTACCCTTGTCTACCTTCTCTTGTTCCATGATAAGGCGGAAGAGTGTTGTTTTACCGGCACCGTT
>JAFXAB010000028.1 GCA_017522135.1 Bacteroidaceae bacterium | reverse complement strand
TTGGTAGAGCAAAGGACTGAAAATCCTTGTGTCCCCGGTTCGATTCCTGGTGGCACCACTTGAAAGTCAAGCAGTTACAGTAATATGTAGCTGCTTTTTTTGTGCGATTTTTAGGGTAATGTGGCAAAAAGTGGTTGGTAAAACCCTGTATAAGTTGTTGTAGTGTAGGTGGTTATGGTGTCTTTGATGGGGCTTTGTCTACGATGCTTACTTTGTGTCTATTCGTTGCATGACGATTGCCGAGGTGTAGCCTTGTGTGGTTTTTATCCAATGGGTTAGTGTGGCTGTTTGGGCAAATTGGCAACGGGTGAAGATGTGTATTGATGGGTGGTTGTCGGTTGCGATGGTGGCGTATAGCATGTGTATGCCCAGGAAGTCTTGGGCGTAGCGACATAGTGCCTTGAGTGTGCTTTTTCCGTATCCTTGTGAGCGATGTGAGGGGGTGATGTATATGCCTATTCCGGCGCGACTGTTGCGCGGGTCATAGTCGTAGAGGTCTGCAATGCCTATAGGTTGGCCGGTGTGTGTGTGTATAGCAATGAGGCGTAGCTGGCGTTCTTGATATATGTCGGCACGATAGGTGTCAATGTATTGTTGTATCATATAGTGAGACATGGGTGCCACGGTCGATGAGGCTTTCCATGATTGGCTGTCGTTTTCGGCCAGAAAGATGAAATCGAGGTCGGATGGTTCTACAGCGCGCAGTATTATTTCTTTTTCTTGTAGTATGTTTGTGCTCATAGCTTGCGGTGTTTGCAGTAGAAGTATAAGAGTGCTGCTGTGTGCTTGCGACCTATGCGACTGAAGGGGCTGCGATTGGTGATGCGTTTCCAGTGGTGTGTGATGCTTACTTGGGGTAGGTAGGCTGTGTGCCAACCGGCTTTGCGGGCGCGGATGCAGTAGTCGGCATCTTCGGGCCCGTAGAAGATTTTCTCATCGAGCAGTCCTATTTGTTCTATTACTTCACGTCGTATCAATTGGCATGCTCCTATGATGTAGGTGGGCTCAAACGGTGTTTTTGCTGCTATTTCGTCGGCATAGTAATTGCTTGAAGTGTTGCTGTTGAGGTGCGATTGTAGTACGTTGCGTACTTTGATGATGAGTGAGGGGTAGGGTTTATAACTCTCTTGTGTTTCACCCATGGTGTTGAGCAGGCGGCAACCACAAATGCCACATTTGGTGTGTTGTTGCATGTATTGCAGCATTTCGGCGAGTGCTTCACGATTGACAATTGTGTCATCGTCGAGTAGCCACACATAGTTGCCACGGGCCTTTTCTATGCCTCGGTTGCGTGCGTATGCTACGCCTTTGTTTTGCGGTAGTCGTTGGTACACTATTTGAGGATAGTGTTGTGCAATAAAATTGTCGGTGCCATCTGTCGATCCGTTGTCTATAAGTATTATTTCGCTATCTGTGGCAGCCGATAGTGTGTCTTGTAGCGAAACCAATGCTTCGCGCAGGTAATTCAATGAATTCCAGCAGATGAGTACGACTGATAGTTGCATTATCCAAATAGTTTTATTTTCAGTGCTTTGAGTGCATGGAAAAATTCCGACCAATTTGTAAATCGGCGCAGTTGAGACCATATTACATAGGGCGATAAGAAGTATCGCAGGTTGTAGCGATATAGTATTTTTTCCATTTCTCGTGCCGATAGGTGTGGATAGTTGAGTATCGAGTTGCGTTGTACGTTGGTGGGGGTGTATTCGCCACCGGCTATCCAACCGTTTTCTTTGGCCAATTTGTAAAACTCTGTGCCCGGGAAGGGTGATACAATGTTGAACATAATCTGGTCTACGCGCAGTTTCTGTGCTTGTCGTAGTGTGTCGCGTAGGGTCTCTTTTGTTTCCAGCGGACTTGTTCCTATGAGTATGTTTAGTTTTACCGGTACTTTATATTTTTTGAGTAGCTCTATGGCCTTGTATATCTGTTCTCGGGTAATGCCTTTTTTGATGTATTTGAGAATTTCGTCGTTGAACGATTCTACACCCAAGTCTACATATAAGCACCCCGACTCACCCAACATGCGGGCAATAGGTTCTGTGATGGTGTCTACTCGTGCCTGGCATCCCCAGCTAAAGTTGTATTTCTTGAGTATGCGACATAGCTCGGCTGTGCGTTCCTCGGTCCATATAAACTCGTCGTCCATAAAGCCAATGGCGCGATAGCCGGCTTCATGCAGTTCTTTCAGCTCAAGCTCTATGTTTTCGATAGAGCGATAGGAGATAGGAGGCTTGCGGTTGTGCTCGCTACGGTATTCCAGTTCGCGTGCAAACGATAGTGAGCTGGGTACACAGTATATACACTTGAAGGGGCAGTTGCGCGAGGTAATCATGGTGGTATATGGCGCAATCTTCAACTTGGGGTTGTGAAATTCGCGCTTAGCCAGATGGTGTCGTGCCGGGAAGGGCAGGTCGTCGAAGCTCTTGGTTGCCTGACGGGGTGGATTGTGTGTGAGTTTGTCATCTTGTCGATACGACAGGCCCTTTATTTCATTCCAAGCAATACCATCGCGCACAGCATTTGTCCATTCAAGGGCTGTATATTCGGGTTCGCCACGCACCACTACGTCGCGGGCATTGTCAATGTATAGTTTGGTAAAATAGGTTGCACCCGGGCCCAAGAAACAGATATATGCCTCGGGGTGTGCCCTCCTGATGATGTCGCGCGCTTGCAAGTCGGCTGCACGCGAGAGGTTGACACTCCATATATAGTATATATTGCTGTCATCGTTGGCTATAAAGCGAGTGAAGTCGTCGGTCGATTGATTGTCGTAGACGAAGTCTTTGTACGATATGTTATATCCATGTTTTTCGAGCATGGCAACCACATAGAGTTCGTATATATTGGGTGCAGGATATACAACACGGGTGCACCCGGCAGTACGTTCAGCGGGAGCTTCTTTGGTGGGCTCGGGTGGTATGACAAATGTTATTTTCATTGTGTTTTATTATGTGATGCCGCTGATGCGGAATATTTTCTATATATATAACGTGTTAAGGCTTGTTTTATTACTTTATTATCGCAATTATCAGCTCTTGAAACTATCGCCAAATGGGGTGCGATTGAGTATGGAGCGTCCTAAGGTAATCTCGTCGGTATATTCGAGTTCATCGCCTACCGACACTCCTCGTGCAATGAGGCTTATGCGTATATCGTAGGGGGCCAATTTGCGGAAGATATAGAAGTTGGTTGTATCGCCTTCCATTGTGGCACTGAGTGCCAATATTATCTCTTTGATGCCACCGGCTGCAACACGTTGCACGAGACTCTCTATTTGCAAGTCGGCCGGACCTATACCGTCCATAGGCGATATGACTCCGCCCAGCACGTGGTACAACCCGCGAAACTGTCCGGTTGCTTCTACTGCCATTACTTCTCGTACATTTTCTACTACGCATATAGTTGAGTTGTCGCGTGTTGTGTCGCTGCATAGGGCGCATGTGTCGGTGTCGCTTATATTATGACATACGTTGCAATACTTAATATCGTGGCGCAAACGTGTAATGGCTTGGCTGAAGTTGTCAACCGAGCTTTTGTCTTGGCGAAGGAGATGTAGTACTAATCGTAAAGCCGTTTTACGACCTATGCCCGGTAGCTTGGCAAATTCGTTTACTGCGTTTTCGAGCAGGGTCGATGCAAAATTTTGCTCCATAGATAGCGCGACAAAAATGAGGTTTTATTAAACACAGTGCCTGATATTTTATCAGGCACTGTTGTGATATACTTGATTAATAAGTTGTCAATCAGCCCAATCGCTCAATAGCCGTACGTAAGCGTGCTACGGTCTCTTCGCGACCCATAATCTCCGATATGTCAAACATGTGAGGGCCTTTGCAATATCCTACAACAGCTAAGCGATAGGCATTCATTACGTTGCCCATGTGATAGCCTTTCTCGGTAATCCAGCCCAATACAACCTCTTCGGCTGCTTTCGATTCCATAGAAGGTAAGCTCTCAATGATGTCGATAAGTTCATTCATGCGAGCTCCCATACCTTCGTCCCAGCGTTTACGCACCGATTTCTCTTCATATTCGGTAGGAGCCTCAAAGAAGAATGCTGTTTGTTCCCACAATTCGTTTACAAAGTTTACACGGCTCTTTACAAGTGCAACTATGCGAGTGAGTGTGTCAATATCGCATTTGTGTCCTTTGGATTCAACTATAGGCATAAACATCTCGGCTACTTCTCGGTCGCTACGCATTTGTAAGTATTGGTGGTTGAACCATTTACCCTTCTCGTAGTCAAACTTGGCACCACTCTTGCTGCAACGTTGCAGGTCGTAGAGCTTAATGAGTTCGTCCATTGACATAATCTCTTGCTCAGTACCGGGATTCCAGCCCAGCAAAGCAAGGAAGTTGACAACGGCTTCGGGCAGATAGCCGGCCTCGCGGTATCCCGACGAAACTTCTCCTGTCTTGGGGTCGTGCCACTCCAAGGGGAATACGGGGAAACCAAGACGGTCTCCGTCACGTTTGCTCAACTTACCTTTACCATCGGGCTTGAGCAACAATGGGAGGTGTGCAAAGCGGGGCATGGTATCTTCCCAACCAAATGCGCGATATAGTAAAACGTGCAACGGTGCTGATGGCAACCACTCTTCGCCACGAATTACGTGCGAAACTTCCATCAAGTGGTCATCTACGATGTTGGCCAAGTGGTATGTCGGAAGATTATCGGCCGATTTGTACAATACTTTATCGTCAAGAATAGATGAGTTGATAACAACTTCACCGCGTATGATGTCGTTTACTTTTATATCTTCGCCCGGCTCAATCTTGAAGCGTACTACATATTTCTCGCCCGACTCGATAGCTGCTTTTACATCTTCTGCGCTCATTGTAAGCGAATTGCGCATGCTCATGCGGGTCGATGCGTCATATTGGAAGTTTGCTATTTCGTTGCGTTTGGCATCCAACTCTTCGGGTGTGTCAAATGCAATGTATCCTTTGCCGTTCTCGAGCAAGATGTCGACATATTTGCGATATATATCCTTGCGCTCCGATTGGCGATAAGGACCATAGTTTCCTCCATAGCCTACACCTTCGTCAAACTTGATACCCAACCATTCGAGGGCTTCCATGATGTATTCTTCGGCTCCGGGTACAAAACGTTGAGAGTCGGTGTCTTCGATACGGAAGATCATGTCGCCACCATGTTGGCGTGCGAATAAATAGTTGTACAATGCAGTGCGTACACCGCCTATGTGAAGAGCTCCTGTGGGGCTGGGTGCAAAGCGCACTCTTACTTTACGTTCGGTCATAATATTTTGAGTATTTATTGTTTTATTTGTTGTGGGTTATGAGTTGTTGTTGCTTAACTCTGTTTTCAATCTACAAAGATAGGAAAATTTTTGTCTTATCGGCTATTTTTATAGCGAAAAACGGTAGCTTGCACCGATGCTGAACTTGTGGAAAGGCCAGTCGACAAAACCTACTTGATAGCCGGCATTGATGGCGAATTGATTAAAGCTCCATGATGCATCGGCCTTGAGTGTCATAGGGGCATCGCCATCTTGTTCCCATCCCACATAGCCGCTATATTCGGTCGAGATGTAGAGTTTTTTGATGTTGGCACATAGTTTTACGCCATACATCACGGCATCGTTTTGTCGGCCGTTATCGGTTTGCCAGCAGAGGAAACCTCCCGATGCCGCTACCTTAAATCGCACATCGCTTGATGGTAGTTTTATCTCTCTACCCAATGTGGCATCGAAGAAGTATCCCGGGCTATCGTAGTATCGGGCACGCTCGTAGTCATCGCCCGATGCTGTTTTCAGAGCGGCTCTTATTGCCAAGTCTATGTGATGTTGCTCTTGCATAAGTATCATGAAGTTGGTAGAGATATAGATGTCGCCGGTTACTGAGCCGGTCATTGTACCTTCATGTTTCACTCGGCGATAATTGTTGATGGCTTCTCCACATCGATAGTACTCGTATAGGTTGCCCCAAAGAACAAAGTTTACTCGTGGCGAAAACAATGGAATGGTCAGTTTTACGAAGGCACAAGTTGTATAGTCTTCGTTACAATTGGGGGTTGTACCTATATAGTTGTCCCAATTGATGTCAACTTTCCAAACATCCGACGTACGACCATCTAACATTTCAGGTACGGGAAAGGCATTGGGACCAAAATATTTAGGAGCTATCCGGGAGGGGATGGAAAGGCTGGGGTGCTCCAGAGGGGTTTGGGCGTATGTATAGCCTATAGCAAGTAATATTGCTAAGATTATGGTGTGCAGTCGGTGTGTGCTCATAGGTGTGTTGTATAGATATAGATGCTTAATGGCTATTCATCATCCAGTTCGGCAAGCAGTTTTTTCAACTCTTCGTCGGTCTGTGTAAGCCGTGCTTTGCAGAACTTGAGCAACGTGAGAGCTTGCTTGGTGTAGTCGCGTAGAAGGTCTATATCGCAATTGGGGTCTTGCAGGTGTGCAGTTATCTCTTCCAGTTGCTTCATTGCTTGCGTGTAGGTGAGTTCGGTTGTTTTTTTACTCATTATCGTGTTTTTTTGAGGTGTTTTTGATGTGTGCTTGTGCTGTACCGTCGACCATGTGTATCTCTACGGGTGTATCGGTGGGCAGATTGTCGACCGAGCGTACAACCTTGTTGTTGTGTGTGACAAGGCTATATCCGCGAGCCAACGTCGCGTCGGGCGAGAGTAGGGCTATGGTGTTGGCGAGGTTGTCAAGGTGTTGCTGCTCGTGGCGTAGCCGGGTAATGGTACGCTCGGGCAAGAGGTGCGACAAGAGTGATAGGCGATTGTGTTCGTGTGCAATTCTTTCGCTTGTGTTGCTACCTATAGAGTGTGTCCAATTCTGTAGCCTTATTGTTTCGTTATGTACCCTTTGTGCTACCATATAGGGGATATTTCCTGCGAGTTGTTGCATGTAGCTTTTCTCTTGCTGCAGACGGTTGCTGACAATATCCACAACTTGTTGTCGCAGGGCTTGTGTTGCCAGGTCGGCAAGTCGCATGCGCTCAATGAGCCATTCGGCGGCGGCAGTCGGGGTCTTTACTCTCACGGCTGCTACATAATCAAGAACTGTTTCGTCACGCTCATGACCTATACCCACAACGATAGGTAGCGGAAATTGAGCTGCATTGGTGGCTAATGGGTAGGTGTCGAAACATGACAACTCGGATGTGGAGCCTCCGCCTCGGATGATGACAACACAGTCGAAGTGCTCGATGTGTGCGTGGATGCGGTTGAGTGCTTCGATGATAGATGCCTCGGTGCGGTCGCCTTGCATGACGGCTGTAAAGAGCACCGGATAGAAGATGTAGCCATAGCTGTTGCCTTGTAGTTGGTCGATAAAATCGCCATAACCGGCTGCTGTACTCGAAGATATAACAGCAATACGTTGTGGCAACATAGGGAGAGGTAGCTCTTTGTTGTCGTTGATAGTACCATCTTCCTCAAGTTGTGCTATAATCTCAGCACGTCGGCGAGCGGCTTCGCCTATGGTATAGGTGGGATTGATGTCGTGTATGGTAAGGCTCATGCCATACAGTTCGTGGTATGTAACGGTGACTAATACCAGTACTTTTATGCCCGCTGTGAGGCGTTGTCCGGTAACTTGTTCAAAGTAGGGTTGCAGCAGGCTGTAGGTGTTGCTCCATATAATAGCGCGTTGTCGAGCTGTAGTGCGTCCCTGACGGTCTTTGTCGATAAGTTCGAGGTAACAATGTCCGTTGCGGTTGGGGTGGCACTCACTAATCTCGGCACATACCCAATATTCGTCGGGATGTGTATGACTCAGTGCCTCTCGTATGTCGAGATTTAGCTCGGTGAGGGTGTATATATGTTCCCCGCGCTCTTGCATCTTATCTGATAATTATCTTTCGAGCTTTTTGTGAGTCGTTAGTTGTTACAGTAACGATATAGATACCTTTTTCTATATGACCTAAGTCGACCTTATCAGTACCTTGCACAAGGGTGCTGTTCCATACCATTCTACCACAGGTGTCGTATATCGTGAGTGTTGTAGTGTGCGATGTGGTGGGTAGATGCAGTATGTTGTCGGCCATGTATATATCGTGGCGGTCGGTAGCTGTATGTTTTATACTGTTGGCATCGCAGTGTATGCCATAGATATCGGGGATTCCATAACCCAAAAATTCGTCGGGGGTATAGTATTGCGAAGCACCTCTCTGTACACGATCTATGAGTTCGGCTACACTCCATTCGGGGTGAGCCTGCCACAAGCATGCCATAGCACCGGTCATAAGGGGGGTAGAGTATGAAGTACCCGAAACAGATGCTATCATGCCATCGGTGTGTAGTACCTTGGTTTTTGTCGCTCTTGCTACTACGTCGGGCTTGACACGACCGTCGGCGGTGTAACCTATACTGCTAAACTCGCTATGTGTGCCGTCGCTACTGACGCCACCCACCGTGAGTACTCCATTTGCATCTCCAGGTACGACAATCTTATTCCAGTCAGTTCCATACTCGTTGCCGGCGGCTGTTACAACCAACATACCCTTGCTTGCCGCAATGGTAGCACCGCGGGAGCAGAAGGCTGTTTGGCCATCTAAATCTTCATGAGTGTAGCTCATGTCGGGGTCATCGTAGATATAATATCCCAGCGATGAAGTAATAATATCGGCTCCTACACTATCGGCCATTTCGGCGCCGGCTACCCAGTAGTCTTCTTCTATAGGAAATTCACGATTGTTATCTTCGGTTATCATGAGCCAATAGTTGGCTTCGGGCGCTGTTCCTATATAGGTATTGGGAACATTAGTTGCCATACATATCAGCACCATCGAGCCGTGGTCGACACCATTGATATAATTAAACGACTTGCGAGTGAAGTCGTGTGTGCCTATGACTTGCGACATGTCGATACCGGCGTTCTGATTGACACAATAAAAGCCTGCATCGAGCACAGCTACAGTCATACCCTTGCCACGGTAGCCCTCCTGATGCAATGGCGCAAGATTGAGTTGGTTTATCTGTTCCCATGCTGCGCTATAGTAACTTTCCCGCTCTCCTATGTACTCCGTGGTGTCTTCCTCAACGGTTTTTGTGGGCGCATGTTGGGCTGCAAATGGCGATGATGTTTTGTCGTTTTGTACGCACTCTACCTTCTTAACAAAGGGTAGTTGATAAATCGTGTCTATCGTAACATCCAAGCCGGGTGCAATAACGACGGTATTCATCCAGCGCGAAGTTGTAACAATGTTAAATCCCAGCTCCTTTATCTGTTGCAAGTATGCATCACTGACAGGGAGGTCCTGCTCAGTTATTTCAATATTGCGTAGAGTGCGTCGCTCGATAGCTTTGGTAGAAAGAAATGTTTCGGGTTGTTCGATGTTGTGAGTGTTCTCTGCTTTGTCTGTAAGCCATACGCGGTAGCGATTTCTTACTTGACCTGTTACGCAAAGTGTTATGAAAGTGAATATGAGAATGATTAAAATTCGTTTGTGCATTTGTTATGATATTTCTTGAGTTGTTTACTGTCTTCTATAATGCCACCTCCTATCACTACATCGCCATCGTAGATAACGGCCGATTGACCGGGTGTGAGGGCCGATATAGGCGTGGCAAAATGTACAATCGCATTGCCGTCTTCTTGTAGCTCTATGTTAGCCTCTACAGCCGCACTACGATATCGAATACGCACAGTAAGGTTGTTTTCAGGAATATATTGCTTATCAAATCGCACTCCCGACAATAGTGCTGTTTGTTGCATCAGCTCCTCGGCAGTACCCAATCGTATGGTATTCTTGCCGGCATTGATGCGTATAACATAGGCCGGATGACCAAGAGCAATTTCCAGCCCCTTGCGTTGTCCTATGGTATAGAACGGGTAGCCCTTGTGCTGTCCGAGTTTGCGTCCTACAGAGTCGACAAAGTAACCACCTTCGACTTGAGAGTCGAGCCCGGGTACCATTTCGCGCAGGAAGTCGCGGTAGTCGTCGGGAACAAAACAGGCCTCCATGCTCTCCTTTTTTGTCGCCTTTTGCTCAAATCCCTTGAGACGCACATACTCTTTGATTTCTTGTTTTTCGCGGTTACCCAATGGCAGTATGGTGCGAGCCAACTGCTCCTCGGTGAGTCGCCACAAGAAGTACGACTGATCTTTTTTCTTATCGACGCCACAAGCGAGCAAGGGCTTGTCATTGCGATATACAATGCGGGCGTAGTGCCCCGTAGCTATGCGGTTGCAATGAAGGCGGTCGGCCTCTTCAAGCAGATATTTCCATTTAAAAAAACGGTTGCACATGACGCAAGGATTGGGAGTGCGTCCGCGCAGATATTCGTCGATATAGGCTTGTACAACTTCGGCGCGGAAAGCTTCTCTTATGTCGAGCGTGTGGTGTTCTATACCCAACCGCTCGGCCAGTTCGCGTGCCTCTAAGATGTGGTTGGGTTCTTCCTGTCCGGGAGAGGTGAATTGTGCCGGCACATCCCACATGCGAAGGGTAAGACCTACTACTTCATATCCCTCGTCTTGAAGTAGCATGCACACAGCCGAGCTGTCTACTCCGCCACTCATACCTACCAATATACGTTCTTTTTGAGACATAGTGTATATTCTATTGAGAGACATTTAAGAGTATTATGTACTCATCTCTGTACGCTTCATAGTACCCGTTACGTTCTATAAAATCGGCCAAGAGTATTACTTTTTTATGAAGTTCGGGATGTTCCAGCGCGTTGAGATAGTCGGTTTTAGATAAATCCCGATAAAAGAATCGGGGGATAGCTATCAGGGGCAGTTGGCGAGAGCTATGTTCGGCATCGAACAGTTGTTGCTTAAACATTTCTGTTCCCCAGAAGGTACTCCATGGAGAGCCTAAATATGGTTGCATACCTGTGAGATAATGCAGCATGGGCGCATTATCGAATACAAGCAGATAGTTGCCCGGCATACGATGAGCCAAGGTAACAGTCGTAATTCTATCTATAAGCTGTGCTCGCTCTTGTGATGTAAATGTTGTTGCCTCGGTTGCAATCTGCGGACGATATATTTTGTGTAGGCGGCTGCCATGGTCAAAGTAACATACACTATGTGTGGCTGCAAAAAGCAAAAATCCCACACTTACTATGAGGTGAATATCGCGAGACACTGTGTTGTCTAACGTTACCCGATAACTGCGGTCTTGATTGTCGTCAATATAGATGTTGAACTTAATGGGTCGACGTAAAAGGTCTATGAGAATAGGCATGCCCAGCCACATGCAAGAGTTACATATATTGGCATACGAATCGCCACCCAAAGGTATAATAACAAGTGCAACCATGGCACTGAGGGCAAGTATCAGGAGGTGGATATCCTGTCGGTTGATAATGGAGTATGTGATAGTAGCTGCTGTTACCGCCCCCCACATGGCATAAATGTTGCGATTAATGAGTAAATAGATCAGAGCCGAGCATATAACACCCATTATCAGTTTGTTGCCTTTGATTTTGATGTGTTTTATAGCAATAATGTATACAAAACAAATCAATATTCCATACAATGGACTTGTAAGTATAGCCTTGTAGGTATAGCTGTAGCTTGCAATAAGATTTTTGATGCCGTGAGTGTCGGATGAGTCGCTACCCATGACCAAGAGCGAGCTTACCGATGAGAGCCACAAGGTGATGTGTTGTTGCAGATACATGACAATAAACATCAGCAATGTACCGATAGCCATACCTCCCATGATGCGCAACATATTTCGTGTGGCTTTGTAGTAATTGCCCGATTGGTTGGCCTCGATAAAAGGTACGAATATGAGTATGCACAATGCTATATTGGGCAACCTTGTAAAGCTGTTTACGATGAGTAAGCCTCCCATTATATACCATGCTGCTTTCTTGTCTTGCAGGCCTTTCATCATGGCATATATGGTGAGTAGAAAGAGTAGTATGGTAAGGCAGTCGTGATTGAAGTAATATAGACACAATCCCGGCCATATAACAGATGCCAATGTACCTATAACAATAGTAGAGGCTCGAAAGTATGGCTTGAGTATGGCAAATGTTGTGAGTACAATACCTCCCGATGTGAGTGCATATAGAATGCGATACCCATAAGACCCCAACCATCCGAACAGGAGTTCCCACAGACCTCCTATCAAGCCTGTAAGGTAGTATAGAAAGAGATATTCTACATCGGCGGGATGGGTGTAGATATTTTGGTAGAAGGTGAGCGAAAATCCTTCGTCGGCAAAGTCTATTCCTTGCAGTGAAATAAGCAGGTTGTATATCACCGCAAAGATTGTTATACCCCACATACATCGCCGAGGATGGCGGTCGAGTATAAACATTCTGTCCGAAATATTTTGTAGGATTTTCATAATGTTATACTACTTTTCTATGAGTACAACAGCGTATGCCGATATACCCTCTTCTCGACCTGTGAAACCCAGTTTTTCGGTAGTAGTAGCCTTGATAGAGATGTCGTCTGTCTCTATGCCCATACATGCCGACAGTGTCTCCTTCATGGCCGGAATATGAGGGTTGAGCTTGGGTCGCTCGGCACATATTGTCATGTCGGCATTGCCTATACGGTAGCCTTTGTCGGACAATAAGGCAACTACTTTACGCAACAAAATCTTACTGTCGATACCGGCATACTCGCCCGCAGTATCGGGAAAGTGAAAGCCTATATCGCGCATATTGGCCGCGCCCAAAAGGGCATCGCATAGGGCGTGTATGAGCACATCGGCATCCGAGTGTCCCAACAAGCCGGCTGTGTGTTCAATGCGTACACCGCCTAACCAAAGGTCGCGACCTTCGACTAAGCGGTGTACATCATATCCCATACCCACTCTTATCTTCATAGGGATTATATATATTTAACGAATTAGATTCTTGATACCTTCGAGGTCAAATGCGAGTGTAAAACGCAATGTCTGATCGAGGGGACTTGATGCGGCTGTTGCCAATAGATAAGCTGCATCTACTTGTAGTACGCTGTAGGCAAAGCTGGCACCGAAAGAGAAGAATTGGCGGTTGCCTTTGTACTCATCCTCATAGTAGTAGCCTGCACGAAGAGAGAATTGACGGTTGTATGAGTACTCGATACCTACCGAGAAGTTTATCTCGCGCAACTCCTCTTCAAAGCCACCGGGTGCATCGTAGAACGACTTGGCTATACCCTCAAAGGGTGACATGTTGTAGTACTCATCACGTGCCGCGTTGTAAGCATCAAAGTCGGTTGTGCCATCGGCGTTCTTGAACTGATACTCCTGTGGCATGGTGGGTACAAGCATCTTGTTGGCATCGATGCTGATAGCCATGGTATTCTTGTCGGCAATAGGGAAGAGGAATGTTGTTCCCAACTTGAGATTGGTGGGCAAGAATGTAGGCTCATTACCGTTGTCGTAGGCGAGTTTCGAACCAATGTTTGAGATGTTCATACCCCAAGTCCATTGGCACTCGTTGCGAGCTATGATGGGGTAGCTGGTATGATACCATGAAATATCGGCACCAAAGGCCGATGCTCCTTTTACACTGCCGGTAGCACTACCGCTCTCGTCATATTGAAATCCAAGGTCGGAGTATATATAACGCAATACAACACCCATAGAGAAACTCTCTGACAACTTGCGTGAGTAGCCCACATCTACAGCCATCTCAAAGGGATTGATGCTGTTTACTTCATCGCCATTCTGGTTGGTGAGTATGATGCTACCCAACGAGAAGTATCGCAACGAGGCACTTACTGCTTGAGGGCTGCCTTCGCCAAATTTCAGGTATCCACTGAGGTTGGCAAGATAGATGTCATTGACCAATTTGCTCAACCATGGGGTGTATGACAGTCCGATACCTGCATCGCTGAAAGCGAAAGCATACTTCGATGCATTCCAGAATTGTGAGTTTACGTCGGGGTCGGTTGCTGCACCTATATCGCCCATACCGGCTCCTCGGGCATCGGGTGCAATGGTCAATGAGGTTGCACCACTATTGACGGGGTTAAATTGTTTTACGACCTCTCCTTGTCCATGTGCATTGATGGCAAATATTGCAGCCAATATAAGTGTTGCTATTGATATTCTACTTGTCTTATTCATGCAATAATGTTTGTTATGTTTATATCACTTTTATATAACAGCATTTCTGCTTGTTTTATTGCGCAAGAACTATTAATTTTTTCTTTTCTGTAACAAATTTTTTGTCGTCGAGGCTTATAAGTGCATATCCAAAGTACTCTCCGGGCAATACATTCATATCCTTGTTTGTCAGGTTCCATACAACTTCCGTTGCCGAAGTCTCGGTTGTCCATACTTCTTTGCCTGTAGCCTTGCTTGCTATTACATATCGTATATTTATGTCGGGCTCTACAGTTCCGGCAATACTCAAGGTTGCTTGTGTTGTAATGGGGTCTTCCTCGATGTAGAGTTCATATCGATTGTCAGTAACATCTTCTACATAGAATGCGATGGTAATTTCTGATGCATTGCCGGCATTGTCAAACACCCTTACTGTTGCATGATGTGCCCCTGCTGTAAGATTCTTGAAGCGATAGTTGATACTGCCTTTGCCATACTCGCATGCAGGACTGTAATATCCTGCAAGGTCGGTACATACTACCATACCATCGAGATACATGGTCATGCTCTTTCCTATAGACAATTCGTTGTGGGCTATGCCACTTTCGCTATCGTATATATCACAGTGGAAAAGTGCATTGGAGGGCACTATGCCTCCTTCACTGAAATATTCATCGCCCACCCAGATGTTTGAAAATTCGGGTGCTGCAACATCGGCAGGCAATTTGCCCATGCCGTTTATTACCATATTTTTGCTATATCCTGCCGCTTCGATACTCATGTCGTTGTTGTATGAGTAGAGGCTGATGAGGCTGGCTTTGTCGCTTTGCAATGTCTGTGCCGGGAGACGGAATGTTGTTGTAAACCTACCATTGACAATTGTATCGGCGGCTGTTACCAATCGGTATTGACGTATACCGAAATTCTCCTTTATAACAATGCTGCCCGAAGATGTGCCAATGTTTTCTTGTGCTTGTTTCTCCTCTTCGGCATCATATATTTCATAGCAGAGTATACCGTTGTAATCGGTCGCTATCTCGCCTTGCGTATTGTATATTGCACCGGTCAGGGTTACTTGGCTGTTGGCAGGAGTGTTTACCATTGCCGATGAGTTTACATCTGTACCATTGATGCTTTCAATAGCTATTGTATAAGTGGGCAGGGGTATAGCCAATGCAGGGTCGCCAATCAAGCAATATTTGAGCTTGTTCGGGTCGCTTACGAGGTTGCCTTTGTCGTTGTAAAGGAGGGTTTTTTTGGCACGACGCATCACATCGCCAAGTCTGATTTTTCCGTCGCTGCCGGGGATGTAGAACTCATGCAACAATTCTCTGTTTATATCCTCATTGCCATTGGTATAAACGGTGCGTGTTGTTGTGTAGAGAGCTATAAAACCACCTTTGTCGTTGCGGAATAGCTCTTCGCCCACCGAGTTTTCATCTTTGTCGAAAGGACACACATCGCAAGTAGCCGTGATAAAGACAGGCCAGAGGTCGTTGGTCATCTCTTTGGCATGAGTAATGTTGATGAGGTCGGAGCCCAATGAGGTGTGTCCGGCGTGTCCCATGTAGCTATATATCATGGTACCTTCTTCGAGATCGCGGAATATCTGCTCTTGTGCACCCTCGTAGGCTGCTCCTTGTCGCGAATTGTAGGCTCCCAAGTAAATCTTGTCTACAACTACATGCTCTTGCTCTTTTTCAACCGACTCCAACGATACGGTGTTCATCTGGTGTATATGTAGGTTGTTGTCACCATAAAGACCTATGAAACAAGCCTTGTTTTTCCACAAGTTTTTGCCGGGTTTTTGATTGATATATGTAACCAATTTGTTGTATACTTTTTGCGATTCTTCCATGTTTTTAACGGGAATGCGGCCTATGCTTAGGTTTATCTCTTCCTTTGTTATATCAACACCGGTATTATCGCCAAGTATACCGAAATAGTCGTCGGTGATATATGAGTAGCGTTGGTCGGTACTGCTTTCCGACTGGTAGGTTACCAATAGGCGATTGTCTTCATTGTGCAGTGTGGGGCTGATGGCTCGGTTGTTGTATGAGCTGCGACCATACAAGAGCAAGTAGCGAGGGAGATCGCCATATCCGGCCTTGGCACGATCGTAGAACATCTTCATCATACGACGAATGGCTGTTGCATCGGGATTACCTCCCGAAAATTCATTAAACACAGCGAGTTGCTCACATACCAATACTTTCATATTGTCCATGTCGCGATGTATCTGGGCAATTCTCTCGGCTTCTTTGATAAATGAGCGAGTGGTGAGAATTACCATGTCGGGAATATAGTCGATGCCGTGCAAGTTTTGATTTTCTACATTGCACACATATTGCGGTGAAACAATATCTTGTGTGATGTCAAATGCTACGTATTCGTTGTTTGATGTGGGTGTAAAGGTTATTTGGTTGTCTGTTGTCGATGTTTTTTGGATAACAGGCTTGTTTACATTGGTTACGTTCCATACACGTATGTTGTTGCTGTTGCGACCTTTGATGTCTATGGCAAAATAACCGCCATCAACATCGCTGCGACGAAATTGCAGGGGGGTATTGTCTATTGCAAGGTGACGCGAATAGAACAAGCGCACATAGTCGAGGTAAAAACTCTTGAGCGAACCCGACGTTTTGGCATTAAATGTAAGATCAAACTTCTCTTTTGCTGCTGTTGTATAGTAGCAGTTTCCAAGTTTGAGGTATGAGTATGAGTCTGATGCTCCTATTGATATGGTGGGCGAAAGTGTCAAGGTGTCGCATATAGTGGTAATCTTGCATGTAGATGTGGCATTTGCTCCCAATGCTACATATAGGGTCATTTCATCGCCGGCCAATCCTGGGGCTTCAAGTGAGATTGTGTTGTCGATTACGAGGTCTTCGCCCAGATATAGACGGCCGGTTTGTCCTATGCAGATAATCTCGTTCTCGTATAGGACTTGCTCGTCAAATGTAGTCAAGGGTGTTCCTGCAATCGTTTGGGCCTCTGTCTCTTGTACTCTTATTTGTTCTTTCTCGTCGGTGAGAAAGTAATAATATACATTTGTATAGTAGTTGTTGGTGTGTGTATAATAGTTTTTATCCTTTGTCCACTGTATACCCCCGGTGGCATAAAAATAGAGGTCGCCGTTCTCGGTATAGACGGGTAGAGGGGTCAAGTCGTCGCTGTCTTCGGTGCTGAAAGTTTCGGGCAACATATATCCTTCCTTGCCGTAAAGACTTACTTTTGTGGCATCATTAAACCCCCAACTCTGCAAGGTGGCTGCATCGATGCGATGTATACCTTTTTCGGTTGTTGATATTTTTATCCATTTACCGCTGCTCAGTACCGACTGTTCGGCATAATGATTTGCCGGAAGTGAGATGGCCGGAAATGTGGTGATAATGAGCACAAAAAGTAGAACGATTAATTGTGGGTGTATGCGTTGCACGTAGTTAGAGTGTGTCATTTGTATCATGATTTTATTTAATGTTAAATTCCAAAACCTTTTTATCTTCCAAGTATCCTGTTACATGGTCGTCGATAGCTACAGGCCCTACACCGGAGGGTGTGCCGGTGTATAGGATATCGCCCATCTTGAGCGTAAAAAATTGGCTGACATAGGCAATGATATTGTCGATGCTGTGTATCATGTCGCGAGTGTTTCCGCTCTGAACGGTTGAGCCGTTGAGTTGCAGGCTGAAGTTGACACCCGTCTCCAATGGCAACTCCTCCTTGGGTATCCATGTTCCTATGGCTGCCGAGCCGTCAAATCCCTTGGCAAGTTCCCATGGAGCACCGGCCTTACGCAAATCTTGCTGTAGGTCGCGGGCTGTAAAGTCTACACCCAAGGTGAGTGCGTCGTAATAACGGTGTGCAAATCGTGGTGCTACATTCTTACCTACGCGACAAATGCGTACAACAACTTCGGCTTCATGCTCGATACGGTTGCTGAAGGGTGGGAGAAACAAAGGCTTCCCATCTTTGAGCAAAGCGGTCTCGGGCTTGAGAAACACTACCGGATTGCCACACTCTTCTTTGCGACCCATCTCGGTGTTGTGTGCGCGGTAATTCCATCCTACGGCTATTATTTTCATTTTTCTTCCTCTCTAAGATTATTAAGACGATTGAACATGACGGCCAAATGCGCGTATATTGATGTGTCTTGTATTACAATGTGTTTGGGGGCTTGCAGTCTGTAAGGGGTAAAGTTCCATATTGCTTTTATACCGTTGGCTATCATGTAGTCGGCACATTCTTGCGCTTTTTCTACAGGAACGGTGAGTATACCTATATTTGCATCCAGCTCTTGGCGTTTTTGGCAGAATTTATCAACATGGTAGAGTGGTATGCCATTGATATTGTCTTGTTTCATGGAACGAACATCAAATCCGGCCACTATTTCCAATCCATATTGTGCCAATCCCGAGTCGTGCATCAATGCTGCTCCCAATCGGCCTACTCCATAGACTATGGCTCTGTGTCGTGAATTGAACCCCAAGAATTGTTCCAATACAATTACCAGAGAATTTACCTCGTAGCCCACTCGGGTTTTGCCCGAGATATTTACAAATGATAGGTCTTTCGCTATTTGCGATGCGTCTACATTGATGGCTTTGGCTATTTGTGTCGATGAAATATATTCTACACCTTGCGATTGCATGATTTTTACGTATGCCAGATACCATGGCAACCTGTGCAGGGTAGGCTCCGGCAACCTGATGCTTGTGTGTACTGTGGGTGTAGTCATATTATTGTAAGGCCATATTATTCAAGATGCAAATATACAAACAAATAGGTTAATTTGGGTTATGTATGCATAAATATTTCGCCGAGAGAATGGTATTGCATTTCTAATGTTTTGTTATTCATGGCAGAAACAGTGTTGCTACATCGTATCGATTGATGTGCAACACTGTAACTATAAATGTGACTTATCTTGTTATCGAGTAGGTGCTACCAATAGTTTTTGAGCCCGGGTAGAGATGTGTATATTGTCGGTAGAGATGGTTGCCCGATATAGATATACACCGCTTGACACTTTTGCTCCGCTGCTATTGGTGAGATTCCATGTGATGGGGAAGCTCTTGAACATATTGGATACGCCCGATTTCTGGGTATGCCATACGGGCATACCGTTTATGTTGTATACGGTTATGGTTACTGTGATGGTTTCGTCGGGCTGGTCGTGCTCGATGAAGAAGTTGGTCGATGTCCGAGCCGGGTTTTGGTCGGCATAAACTTTTATAATTTCAGGTGCTTTGCCCTGTTGTACCGTAAAAGCCAATTGTGCGGTAGACGAGTTGCCTTCATTGTCCCACACACGCAACTTGAGCGTATGTTCGCCTTCGTCAAGGTCATTGATAGGGTAGCATATCACGCCCGATATACCGGTAGTGTCGGGGGTATAGTAGTCACTGATATCGGTATATGATGTTGTTTCGTCGATGGTTATTGTCATATTATGTCCTATGCCGGCAGTTGATAGGTTGATGCCCGAAGAGTCGCTGATGGCAGCAATGAGCATGGGCGATTCGTTGACAATATCGCCATCGCTGAAGTCGGTGGTGTTGAGGTAGCAGTATGTTATATCCGGTCCTATGGTGTCGGTTGCTGCCGAATTTACGGTTTTGCCTATCATGAAATCGGTGCATATACCACTTGCTTCTTCTCCCTCAAGATTGTATGCGTAAAAGTCAAAGCGACCCTCTTTGTTTGAGTAGCTGGTCTCCTTGGGCATATTGAATGTAATGCGGAACAGACCGTTTTCTACCTTGGTGCGACCCATAAACAATTTGTTGTTACGCTCGGTAAATTCTATCTGAGGACAGTCGTCATAACCATTTGAGAGGGTTATCTTCTCGGCATCGTATAGTGTGATGTGTACCTCACCGTTAAAGTCGGATGCCATTTTGCCCTCGGGGGTGAGTATATATCCTTCCAATGATACTTTTGTGCTGGCATCAAGTGTTATGTCGTTGCCTATTTCTATGCCATTGATAGTGGATGCCTTGGCTTGATAGGTGGGGTAACCCAGTCGCATGGCAGGGTCGCCCAACAAGGAGTATACAAGTTTGTTGCTATCGGGGGTGTAGTGTGAGGGCGACTCTTTGTATAGGTTGGAAATATAGTTTTTGCCTTTTCTTACAATGTCGCCCAATCGATTGTATTGATTGTCGCTGTTGCGCTCAAAGAGGTATTCTCCAATAGCATTTGATAGGCGACCGTTCTCGTTGATCCATGCTACACGGGTCGATGACAACAGAGCTATAGCTCCGCCTTGCTCGTTGAGGAAGAAATACTCGCCACCCGATACTTCTTCCGAGTCGAATCGACTGAAGTCGCAAGTCGCTGTAAACATGAATGGTAGATTTTTCAGATACAACGTTTTTATATCGTTTATGTTAAGGAGGTCTTCGGCTGTCCATCCCACCGAGTTGGCATGACCTATGTAGTTGAGTACCAATTGGCCTTCCTTAAGAAGTCGCATCATCTGTTTTTTGGCCTCCGGGAAGGTTCTGCCGGTAGAGGTATTCTCCTCGTTGTAAGCGTCGAGATATATTTTGTTGACAAATAGGTCGGGCTTGTCTTCGAGCCAATACGATATGACACTCTCGGCCTGTCGCATGTGCGTATTGGAGTTTCCATCATCGGCGATGATAATGGCTTGATTGCGCCAATTGCCATAGTTGGGTTTATTGACATAATTGTAGAGCTTTTCTACTACAATATCGGCTTCCTCTTTGCTTTTTATAGGAAATCGACCCACCGATATGTTCATGAAATTTACGCTGTTTCGGGCTGTCGTGGCATCTTCGAGATAGGTGAAGAAATCGTCGCTTGTGTAGGAGTAGGTCTCGTTTTCGCTACGAGGACTTTGATATGTAAGCAGTGTTTGATAGTTGCTCTTTTTTATCTCGCTTGTTACACGGCGATTGTCGTAGAAACCTCTACCAAAGAGCAAGAGATATTTTGTTTGACGACCATTGGGGTTGGCCAAAGAACGGTCGTAGAACATCTTCATAAAACGGCGATAGGCTACTGCATCGGGTGTGCCGGAAGAAAATTCGTTGAATACCAAGTCGTGATTGACAACGTGCACCAGCATCGTGTCTACGCTCTCGTGCAATGCTGCTACTTGTTGGGCTTGTGTCATGAATTGTGCCGGAGCCAAGATGACCATGTCGGGTGTCTCTAATGCGTGCAAATCTTGATTTTCAACACTGCCTACACCTGTTGCCGAGGGGAATGTTGCCAACGGGTCGAATGCTATATACTCCCTTTGCATCATGGCCGGGCTGAATGTGGCAATGTCATTTTCTAATGTCGTTGCTACATGTAGAGGTGTATGAGGGGTGGTTATGTCCCACACGATACAACGGTCGTTCATGCCGGCAATGGCAAGACTATGTCCTGATACTGTATCGTAGACTCTGAATTGTACCGAGCCGTCGTATAGTTGCAACTTGCGTTTGTATGTCAGACGGATGTAGTCGAGGTTGGCACAAATGGTTGTACCATCGGTCTTGTATGTCAGCGAAAACTCTTCTTTGCCTCCGCGAGGAGTTGTTGTGACCGTGGGGGTTATGTATTTCATAAACTCATAGGTCATATCGCGGTTGGTAGCAATGTGCCATTGGTCGTCTTGCGACAAGAGTGTGCCGTTGTGGTACATGCGCAAGGAGCCTGTAGAGGCAATGATTTTGGCACCAAAAGCTACATCCACTCGCATAGGTGATTGTGTGTCAATGCCCGGTATGTCAAATGATATGGTGCGTGTCTGTGTAAAACGAAAGTCTTCACCAAGAAATATCTGGCCGGTCTTACTCACCGACACCTGTTCTTCTTCGTGCAACGAATATCCGTCGTACATATCTACTCGTTTTCCTGATGGAGTAGGGTCGAGGGGAGCTTCATCGGTTGTGCAAGCATCGGCATCGCTCTCTGTAATAAAGTAATAGCCGGCTGTAGCATAGGTGTTTTGTTTATGTATTATGCAACTCTGTTTTTCGTCATACATCCATTTGATAGTGCCTTGTGCATAGAAGAGTATGCGGTCGTTGCTGTGCACAACAGGTATTTGAGGCAGGTCGTCTATATCACTTTCGCTGTACACCTCCGGGAGTACTTTACCTCCATAGCCATATATACGCACCCGAGACGGGTCGTTATATCCCCAACTCTTCAGTTGCGAGTAACTTATCTGGTGTATGCCACTGTTTGTCACACTTATTTTATACCACTTTCCGGTGCTTAACACCGAGTGCGAGGCGTAGTGCTCGATGGGCAAAGCCATTGTGTGTGTGGTACAGATGCTTGTTATCAAGAGAGTAACAAGTAGTATTGTGATACTCCTGATAGAGATTATATAGTGTTGTGCGTTGTTGTTCAATCTCATTGTTATGCTTTATTTAGCCTTATTTTATAACGATTAGGCCGGGACTTTATTGTATAGACTGCAAATTTACAAATATTTTGATAGTAATCTCTATTGCGATTGGCCGTTTTTTTTCTATCTTCGCCTTAATAAAATTGACTGATTATGGCAAAAGATAATGATTGGAAAGACCGTTTGTCGGTAGTGTATTCGACCAACCCCGATTATAAGTACGATACCGGAGAGGTTGAGGAGGCCGAGACTTTACCTCCTGCCAGACAAGACTTGCGTGTGAAGCTCGATAAACGTCATCGCAACGGTAAGGCGGTTACGTTGGTAACCGGATTTGTAGGTACTGCGACCGACCTCAAGGCTCTTGCCAAGGTGCTCAAGTCGGGGTGTGGCGTAGGTGGCACGGACAAGGATGGCGAGATATTGGTGCAAGGCGATCATCGTGAGAAGGTGTTGTCTATTCTTCTCAAGGCCGGCTACAGAGCACGTATTATATAGAAAGGATAGGTATAATGCTCAATGTGTATAAGGCCTCGGCAGGCTCGGGAAAGACCTATAGGCTTGCCTATGAGTATATAAAGATGTTGTTGGGTCGTCGTGATGAGTGTGGCGGCCATTACCGTTTTTATAAGAACTATAGCAATCCTCATCGTCGCATCTTGGCTGTAACTTTTACCAACAAAGCTACCGAGGAGATGAAGCAGCGCATTGTTAAGCAACTCGAAGTATTGGCTCATGATACCGCGCAATCGGAATATTACCGAGAGTTGTGCCGAGCCTTTGAGTGCGGCGAGGTACAGTTGAGAACCAATGCCGGGCTGGTGCTCCAACAATTGTTACACGATTTTTCATATTTCAATATATCTACTATCGATAGCTTCTTTCAACAGGTGTTGCGTGCATTTGCTCGCGAAGTAGGGTTGCAAGGAGGATATGAAGTGGAGATGGACTCGGACTATGTGACAACTGCTGCTATAGAGCAGATGTTTGGCGAGTTGGAGGATAATGAGGAGAGGCTCGATTGGCTCAAGCAGTATGCCGAGGAGAATATTCGCAACGATGGCAATTGGAATATATTTGGCAGTTCCGATATATCGGAATTGGCCAAGCAACTCGAAAAGGAGGAGTACAAAAGGTATCGTGAGCAGTTGGCCGGGTATGACTTACAGTCGTATAAAGAGTATATAGAGTGCCTAACAGCTCATCGCAAAGCTATTCGTGAGACGATTGTTGACGAGGCTCAAAATCTGCTCCGTGCCATTGCCGATGAGGGTATCACCTCGGATGTCTTTACCCGAGGTTGGGTTAAGTGTGTAAATACCATTGCTGCCGATAATGAGTCTGTTACCAATAAAACTTGGGAGAGTGCCATTAATACTTTCCTTAAATATTATGACAACCCCGATAGCTGGTTTGCCAAGACTAAACTCAAAAAACACCCTGTAGGCATAGACAATCTTACACACAATCTTATGCCTGCAATGGAGGCTCTTGCACACCGGTTGGGTGCACCTTACAGAGAGTATATTTCGGTACCTATATGTCTCAAGCATATATATGCCTTGGGAGTATTGTCGACCATAGACCGCTATGTGGCGCAGTATGAGCGTGAACACAATAGTATACTTCTATCCAAGACCCCCGATATATTGTGTGGCCTTATCAATGAGAGTGATGCCCCCTTTATATATGAGAAGGTGGGTACTCGCATCGAGCATTATATGATAGATGAGTTTCAGGATACGTCCAATATGCAATGGCGCAATTTTGAGCCACTGATGTGTGAGAGCTTGGCGCGCAACAACGAAAATCTTATCGTAGGCGATGTAAAACAGAGCATATATCGCTGGCGCAACTCCGATTGGCGACTGCTTCAGGAGGGGCTTGATGAAAAATTCAGATATAACGAAATCAATGCCGGGCGCGATACCAACTGGCGCAGTTGTGCCAATGTCGTTGCTTTCAACAACACATTCTTTAGACGTGCTGCCATGTTGTTGCATGATGATATACATGCCGGTTTGGAAAAACATGGTATTACTCATCTCAAGCCTATTATAAAGCAGGTCTTTGACAATGTGGCACAGAATGTTTCTCCCAAGCTTGTCTCTCATTCGGGGCGTGTGGCTGTTGATGTAATGACGGTAGATAATGTTGGCGATTTTGAGGAGCAAGTGATGCGTCGTTTGCCCGATGTGTTGAGGTCGCTCATGGCTAAGGGATATAGACAGAGGGATATTGCTTTCCTTGTTCGTACCCGAGAGGAGGGTCGCAAGATTGTCGAACTGATATTGGCTCTTGCTGCCGAGGGTGAAGCCGATTTGCGTGATATACGTGTCGTATCGGACGAGTCGTTGCTTATATCCAATGCTCCTCCGGTAAAACTCATTGTGGGCATATTGCGCTATTTGCAAAATCCTTCTTATCCTATCAATGAACTGATATTGTCGTACGAATATGGATTGATGAACGAGAGTGAGGTGATGTCTCCTTCGCAAGTATTAGCCCGATACTTCGACAATAGAAATAGCCAAAACAGCATAGACTCGTCGTTGCGAGCTTTCCTTGAAGATATAGCATCTAAGCCTCTCTTTGAAATGTGTGAGCGTATCATACATAAGTTCAATATGCATCGTCATACGGCTTATGTGGGTTATGTCGAGGCATTTCAGGATATAGTGCTGGAGTATTGTCATGCACACTCGGCCGACCTATATTCGTTCTTGCACTGGTGGAACGAGAAAGAGAAGTCGGCTGCCGTAAAACTGCCTCCAAATCTTGACGCCATTACCGTTATGACTATTCACAAGTCGAAGGGGCTGGAATTTCCTGTTGTCATACTTCCTTTTGCAACATGGAAATTCTCCTCGCATGGAGGATATGCGCCCTCTCTCAAGTGGTATGTACCCAAGGGTGAGCCGTTTGACCGTATGCCCGTATTGCCGGTTAATTATGATGTCAGGTTGGCTTCGTCGATTTTTGCTTCGCAATATTACGAAGAGCTTATCAATGAGTATATAGACGCTCTTAATCTTACGTATGTAGCTTTCACTCGTGCCAGGCAAGAACTCATTGCATATACCTATGTGCGAACCAAGGGTAGTGTCAATTCGGTGGGAACGTTGATAAAAAAAGTACTCGATATGCCCCCTGTGTTGAGCGACGAAGATATGGATTTTGTTCCCTGCACACGCACTCTTCAGGGTAATGATGGCATGAATTGTGAGTATATCTTTGAAGTCGGTGCCGACTGGAAACCTATCTTCGAGCCATCCTCCATGGCGCAGATGCTGGATGTTAATTATCAGGTTGTTATACCCTCTGAACAACGTATAAAACAACGCCTTACGGCACAAAACAAGAGTGGTAGTTGTGTGCGCAATTATGGAATACTCATGCACGAGATTTTGGCCGAAATAGTGTGCGTTGAAGATGTGCATGATGTTGTGCAACGATATGTAAGAGAAGGAAAGTTGAAAAAAGCGCAAATGCGTGGCATGGAAGAAAAAATTGTAAAATTAATCTCTTTACCGCAAACAAGATCCTGGTATGCTCCCGATGTGAGAGTTGTGACAGAGACCGCCATTCTCAAGTCGGGCGAGATGATAAATCGCCCCGACCGTGTAGTTATAGACGGCGATTGTGTTACGGTGATAGATTATAAGTTTGGCCACGTAGAGTGCGAGGAGTACAAGGAGAAGGTGTCGAAGTATATGCAACTTCTGCGCGATATGGGTTACATCAAGGTAGTGGGTTGTATATGGTATGTCGAGAAAAATAAGTTTGTACACATTTCGTAACGCCACCCTATAAAACACAGGGCGGGGGCATATAGCTCCCGCCCTGTGTTTTATAGGTCGTATCTGTCAAAAACCTACCGTAAGGCTCAATTCAGACAAGTAGCCGTATACGCAACTTGCAAGACCAAGCAGCAGAATACCTGCAACGCACACTACAATACCTGTGCGACCATAGCAACCTGTTTTGATTGTCTCAATAGGATTTTCATTCTCATTGATAAACATGGCTTTTACTACCAACAAGTAGTAGTACAACGAAATGATGGTATTGAGCAATGCAATGAAAACAAGTATATAGTATCCGCTGTGTACAGCCGATGCAAAGATAAAGAACTTGCTGAAGAAGCCTGCAAAGGGCGGAATACCGGCCAATGAGAACATTGCAAGCATCATGGCAAGGCTCAACTTGGGATTGGTCTTGTACAAGCCGTTGTAGTCGTCCATATTTACCTTGCCGGTCTTGTGTTCGATAGTAGCAATCACGCCAAAGGCTGCAAGGTTTGAGAAAATATACACAAGAATGTAGTATACAAGAGCTGTAATACCTTGTGCACTATATGCCATCACACCGAGCATGATGTAACCTGCTTGAGAGATTGACGAGAAGGCCAAGAAACGCTTCAAGTCTTTTTGACGAATGGCAAAGAGGTTACCCAATGTAATGGTGAGTATGATGAGTACATAGAGAATACCTTGCCATACCTCGGGAGCCGGACTGAAGGTCTTGAAGAGTACCCAGATAAATGCAAATGCTGCAGCACCCTTTGAGATGACCGAAAGATACGATGTTATGGCAGTGGGAGCACCTTGGTATACGTCGGCTGTCCACAAGTGGAACGGTACAAGCGAGAGCTTGAAGCCGATACCTGTGATGATAAATGCCAATGCAACAACAAACAAGGCTGTGTTGGTAGCTGCTGTAGCGGCTATATCTTCAAAGTAAAGTGAGCCTGAGATGCCGTAAATAAAAGAAATACCCATCAAGAATATAGCAGATGAAAATACGGCGTTGAAGAGGTATTTGGCTCCCGATTCGTACGATTTATCGCCTCGTTTATTGAAGGCAACCAATGCTGCAATGGGGAGAGAAGCTGTCTCAAGTCCGATAAAGAAAATGAGGAAATGTCCCGATGAAATCATCAAATACATACCAAAGAGTGTAAAGAACATCAACTCATAAAATTCACCGCGACGCACGCGACAAGCCTCGCTATTGATCCATGCGTGGGCCTGTAACAGTACAAGAATAGTACCTATGTTGAGCACCATCTTCATGGCTGTAGTCATAGGGGTGTTGATAAACATGCCGGCAAAGAGGGTGTTTGTTTCACCACCGGGTATGCAACTCAGTGCTGTTACAACGGCAAGCAGTAGGCAAGCTATGCCCGAAAACCACTTATCGAGAAAGCGGGGTGAGGCAAACAAATCGACAAAGAAGAGGAGTATAGTGGCTAACAATAGCAACAACTCGGGTTGCATGTACTCCCATATCAAGTTATATTGTGACAAATCCATATCTGTGAGATTATGATAAGCGTTCAACAATAGCGTTAAGACTGTTACTGATAAGTTCCGATATCCAACCGGGTAGGCAACCGATGGCTGCTACACAGATGATAAGTGTAACGGCCGAGAGGCGTTCCCACCATGTAGCGTCGGTAAGTTCGCGGTGGTGTTCGTTTTGCACAGCTCCATAGAGAAGTTTGCCCACAACACGTAGTATGTATACTGCTGTGATTACGATAGAACAGCAGGCTACGATGGTGAATACACGGTGGAATGTATCGGTGTGTTGGAATGAGCCTACAAAAATGGTCATTTCGGCAACGAAACCACTCAATCCGGGCAAGCCAAGTGATGCCAAACCGGCAATAACGTAGCATACCGACAAGAAAGGCAAGATTTGCATCAAACCACCCATTTCACGAATATCGCGTGTGTGTGTGCGACCATATATCATACCAATCAATGCAAAGAACAATGCTGTCATGAGACCGTGTGAGAGCATTTGCATTACTGCTCCGGTCATAGCCGTATTGTTGAGCATAAGAATGGCAAAGAGTACAAGTCCGCAGTGGCTTACCGATGAATAGGCGTTGATATACTTCAAGTCGGTCTGTACGCAAGCCGAGAATGCTCCATATACGACGCTCACACCTGTAAGTATGAGGAATATCCAAGACAACTCTTGTGCTGCAAAGGGCATAAGGTATATGGCAACACGGAAGCAACCGTAGCCACCCAACTTCATCAACACACCGGCGTGGAGCATTGATACAGCGGTAGGGGCTGATGCGTGACCGTCGGGCGACCATGTGTGGAAGGGGAACATAGCACCCAAGATGCCAAATCCTACAAATGTCAAGGGGAATAAATAGTATTGCCACTCATGAGGTATGGCATTGTTGCGTGCAATCTCAAGGATGTTCATGGTGAGTGTACCGCCTTCGGGAGCCGAGTGGTAGTATATACCAATGATACCCAACATCAGCAGTGCCGAGCCACCCATGAGCATAAGGGTAAGTTTCATGGCCGAATAGTTTTTCTTTCCGCTACCCCACACACCTATAAGCAGGTACATAGGAATGAGCGCAACCTCGTAGAACATGAACATTGTAAACAAGTCTATCGAGATAAAGAAGCCATACACACCTATCGAAAGCAGTGTGAGCCACAAGAAAAACTCCTTGGATAGAGGCTCTATTTTCCACGATGCAAATACACCGGCAAAGACTATAATGGCAGTGAGTAACAGCATCACTATAGAGATACCATCGACGCCTACAGCGTAGTGAATGTTGAGAGGCTCGTACCACATGGTAGAGACTTGGAAAAGCATCTCTTCGGTGTTGCCGGCCGCACGCTCGGCCAAGTATTTAATGACCGTATAGATAGCAAGTCCCAGTTGAAGGGTAGAGAATGTGACTGCTACCGTGCGTATCTGTTTCATATCTCTTGCAATGGCAAGACCCGCCATCATCAAGATAGGAATAAGCACAAATAATGATAGAAAATTCATAGTTCTTTCTTTTTATTAAATCTTCAACTTTATAGACAACAGCAAATGGTAATGGTGGCAATAAGCAGTGTACCTATTAGCAGTATCCATACATAACCTTGAATAGAGCCCGATTGCAAGCCTTTGATGCGAGCCGATGTCCATTGTGTGACATGGGCAAACATATCCATCGTTCCGTCGATGATGTGGCGGTCGAACCATGCGATAGGGCGACATATCAGTCCAAAGATTATCTTGTGAGTGACAAATAGGTATATCTCGTCGATGTAAAAGCGACGGTAGGCTGCTGTGTGCAATGTACGTGTTGCATTGGCCATGGCAGTGGGTTTTTTATTTTCTTTCATGTATAACCACGCAGCCAAGGCTATGGCACATACTGCTACAATAATGCTTGTGGCAGCCACGCTCCAATTGAGGTGTATGTGGTAGGGTTGACCATTGACACTTACCAACTCGCCGAAGGGGATAAAACCGGCTACACAAGTAACCAATGCCAGGAAAATAAGGGGCATTGTCATGGTAGCGGGTGCTTCGTGCGGTGTGTGGTGGCTGCAATCGGTATCTTTCCACCAGAAGATGCGGAAGTATAGACGGAACATATAGAATGCTGTCAGACCGGCTACTGCTGTCATCCATATACCCCAGAATGTGCTCTTCTCCATTACGGCGGTTAAAATCTCGTCTTTACTGAAGAAGCCCGAGAATGGAGGTATACCGGCAATGGCCAGACAGGCAATGAGAAATGTGATGTGTGTGATGGGCATGTACTTGCGCAGACCTCCCATTTCCGACATCTCGTTTGAGTGTACGGCATGGATAATAGCACCGGCTCCCAAGAAAAGCAATGCCTTGAACATAGCGTGTGTAAAGAGATGGAACATTGATGCCATATAGCCAAGTCCTGTGTGTAGGTCGGTATCGGAGGCGACACCCAATGCCACCATCATAAAGGCAATTTGTGAAATGGTAGAGAAAGCCAATACTCGTTTGATGTCGGTCTGTACACATGCTACTATGGCGGCATAGAGTGCTGTTACTGCACCTACTGTTGTGATAAGGTCGAGTACCTCGGGTGTTACACAGTATACGGGGAAGAGTCGTGCTACCAAGTAAACACCGGCGACAACCATGGTTGCAGCGTGGATAAGTGCCGATACGGGGGTGGGACCCTCCATGGCATCGGGCAACCATATGTGCAATGGGAACATAGCCGACTTACCTGCACCTCCCATAAAGATGAGTGCCAATGCCCATGATGCTACCGAGCAACCCAGGAATGTGGCTCCTGCACTCTCGGTTATGATAGCTGTGGGGTTGGTTGTGAGTGTGACAAAATCGAATGTCTTGGTAAAGAACGACAAGATAAGTATACCTATAAGGAAGCCAAGGTCGGCAAAGCGAGTGACGATAAACGCCTTCTTCGATGCGGCAATGGCTGCAGGCTTGGTGTAGTAGAAACCGATGAGCAAGTATGATGATACACCTACAAGCTCCCAGAAGATATACATCTGGAAGATATTGGTAGCCACTACCAGTCCCAGCATTGACATACTGAAGAGAGAAAGGAATGCGTAGTAACGTTGAAACCCTTTCTCGCCGTGCATATATCCAAGACTATAGATGTGTACCATCAATGATACGGTGGTAATCACGACAAGCATCATGACCGAGATGGGATCAAGGTAGATGCCTAAGTCGATATGCAGATTTTCGGTAAAACGCAACCACTCGAAGTTGTAGGGAACTTGTGAAGGTATTATCCCCTCGGCATTGCGAGGTTGTGTGAAGAATTGAAAGGCTGTCAAATAAGCCAATGCCGTGCACACGGTCATACCCAATGTGCCCAATATACCCGCAACGCGGGGCTTTAGCTTGCTGTCGAGCAATCCCAGCAGCAAGAACATCGCCAACGGCAGTACTAAGATGAAAAGTGTATATTCCATAGCACGATATTAATATTTCATATCGTCGAGATTATCAGCATCAATGTTGCGGATGTGACGATAGATGTTAATAATAATGGCAATTGCAATAGCCGTCTCGGCAGCCGCTATGGCAATGGCAAAGATTGAGAAAATCATACCTTCCATTTGCTCAGGGAACAAGAAGCGGTTGAATACGGCAAAATTTATGTCTACAGCATTGAGCATCAGCTCAATAGAGATGAGCATCATGAGCATGTTTTTGCGGGTGATAAATCCGTATACTCCTGCAAAGAACATCACTAAGCTCAGTACGATGTAATATATCATTGGTATTTCCATAGTCTACTGTTTTTTTAGCGTTTACGAGCTATCATAATAGCACCTATGATACAAGCCAATAGCAACACACTCACAGCCTCAAAAGGAAGAAGGTATTGGAACTTCTCCATACCAATGAGAGCATGGCCTATATCGTTGATAGATTGTACGTCTCGCATCGCAATCTCAGGCCATTTGTATGTGAAGAGTGCGTAAGAGCACACTGCAACACCTGCAATTGCAGCAATAAGACCCATTATTCGATGCTTTATGCCTTTCTCATCTGTACTTTCACCCGGCTTGCTGGTGAGTAGGATAGAAAAGACAAACAGAACCAAGATACCTCCGGCATATACAGCAATCTGTACCGAGCCGAGAAACGTATATTCGAGCATGAAGTAGATACCTGCAGTCGACAAGAGTACAAAGAGCAGATATGTTGCAGCTCGAAGTATGCGACGAGTGGTTACTGCCAATATCGAGCACACCACTATTACTATCGCAAGCAAGTAGAAAATAACTTGTTGAGCTAAGGGTAAGAGTTCCATATGTTGTATTATTCTGATTTTTCTTCTTTATTGGTAACCGATACAGGCTCGGGACGATTGTTGAGTTGTTTTACGAGTTTTTCTCTCGTAAATACAGCCTGCTCAAACTCGTTGGTGAACTTAATGGCATTGTGTGGGCATGAGCTTACACACAATTGGCAGAAAGTACAGCTGCCAAGGTCATACATGTAGCGGTCCAGTACGCGCTTGGTCTTGCCATCTTCAGTCTCTATCTTTTTGGCTACAATTTCTATTGTATTGTTGGGGCAGTTGTTTTGGCATATACCGCAAGCAATACATTTGTGGTTGCCCTCTTCATCGTAGACGAGTGAGAGCGTGGCACGAAAACGCTCCGGAATCTCAAGTGTCTTGCGATTCTCGGGGTACTCTTGGGTAATCTTACGGCTGAAGAAATATCGGCCTGTAATGCTCATACCTGTGAGCAGACTCCCAATGCCTTTAAATAAAGATGTGAAATAGTTATTATTACTTCCCATAAGTTTGGTTGATAGTACCCTATCGTTGTTTGGTTGTTATTCCTCACGAGTAAACCCGACGTGGTGTCGAGTTTGCTCGTAAAGAAAAATTTAAGTTTATCCTTCAACTTTGCCACCCAATATATCGAGTAGCTCGTTAGTAATGCTTTGTTGTCGCAGTTTGTTGTATTCCAATTGCAACTCTTCACGCAGTTTCTTGGCATTGTCGTTGGCCGACTGCATGGCAAGAACACGTGCTGCTTGTTCCGAGGCTCTGTTTTGGCATATACTCTCTTGTAGTGATGCCAATACCGAGAGGGGTATAACCTCGTCGAATATGGTTGCTACATTGGGCTCAAAGAGATAAGGCTTGCTCTCGCCAACATTGTCGGATGCCTCGGCTATGACGGGCAACATGGTGCGATTGGCAAGTCGCTGTCTACCCATGCTGAGGAATGCCATGAATACGATTTCTACATGGTCTAACTCGTTGCCGAGGAAGGCCTGTGTGAGTTCGTCGCACAATTGCTTGATTTTGTCACTGCTACTCTTGGCTGTGATGTAACCTGTGTCGGCGACATTCACATCGGGGAGTCGCAGTTTGCGACAAGCTGTTACCATCTTCTTGCCTATGGGGTAGAGGGTAAATGTTACCTCTTCACCGGCTTCCTCTTTTATGCGATTGATAGTCTCAAGCATCCGTTTGAACAACATCATGTTGAAAGCACCGCACAAACCCTCGTCGCTACCTTGCACCACAATGCCCACATGTTTGATGGTACGCTCGAGTGTAAGGGGCGATGAGTACTCGCTATCGGCTGCCAACAGGTTGTCGATAGTAGCTTGTATCTGGTGGCGGAAAGGCTCTACACGTTGCAATGCTTGCATGGCCTTGTGCATCTTGGCCGATGATATCATTTTCATTGCACCGGTTATCTTCTCTGTTGTCGATACCGAGCCTATTCTACCTTTCAATTCACGTATGGATGCCATATCTCAATTATGCCTTATAGCGGTTTGCAACTTCTTTTGCTACCTCGGTGAGTTTTGCGCCTATCTCGTCGGTGAGATTGCCTTTCTTCAATTCATCAAGTACGTCGGCTTGGTATTTGGTGTGAAGAACTTGGACAAAGAGTTTCTCAAATTCTCCTACTTTGTCGGCCGGAACGTTTGCCAGCAGGCCTTGCGTACCGCAATAGATTATTGCAATTTCTTCCTCAACAGGAACGGGGCTGTACTGTGGCTGGATGAGCATGCGTTCGTTCTTGCGACCTTTGTCTATAACCATGGCCGTTACGGGGTCAATGTCGCCACCAAATTGTGTAAATGATTCAAGCTCACGGAATTGTGCTTGGTCAATCTTCAATGTACCGGCTATCTTCTTCATTGCCTTGAGCTGTGCACTACCTCCTACACGTGATACTGATATACCTACGTTGATGGCGGGTCGTACACCTTGGTTGAAGAGTTTCGACTCAAGGAATATCTGACCGTCG
Source organism: Bacteroidaceae bacterium (assembly GCA_017522135.1). Classification (GTDB taxonomy): domain Bacteria; phylum Bacteroidota; class Bacteroidia; order Bacteroidales; family Barnesiellaceae_A; genus Barnesiella_A. Next base: position 36,645 of record JAFXAB010000028.1, on the reverse strand, counting down.
GTAATTGAGATTACGTTGGTGGGAATGTAAGCCGATACGTCACCTGCTTGTGTCTCGATGATGGGCAATGCTGTGAGTGAGCCACCTCCTTTTACAATGGGTTTCAATACCTCAGGCAGGTCGTTCATTGAGGCTGCAACCTTATCGTTGTCGATGATTTTGGCTGAACGCTCCAACAGGCGTGAGTGAAGATAGAAGATGTCTCCTGGATATGCTTCACGACCCGAAGGACGACGCAAGATGAGCGAAATTTCGCGGTACGAAACAGCTTGTTTCGACAAGTCGTCGTATATAACAAGTGCATGACGACCCGAGTCGCGGAAGTACTCGCCGATTGCGGCACCAGCCATAGGAGCATAGTAGCGCATTGCTGCCGAGTCTGATGCGTTGGCTGCCAAGACGATTGTGTAGTCCATTGCACCATGTTCTTGCAGTGTGTTTACCAATGCTGCAACAGACGAAGCCTTTTGACCTATCGCAACATAAATACAATATAGAGGCTTGCCGTTCTTGTAATTTTCACGTTGGTTGATGATAGTGTCTATTGCAATTGTTGTTTTTCCTACTTGACGGTCACCGATGATGAGCTCACGTTGTCCACGACCTATGGGTACCATGGCATCAATTGCCTTGATACCGGTTTGGAGAGGCTCCTTTACGGGTTGACGGAAGATAACACCGGGAGCTTTACGGTCTATGGGCATCAGCAACGTCTTGCCTACAATAGGACCTTTGCCATCGATGGGCTCACCCAGTGTGTTGATAACACGACCCAACAAGCCCTCGCCTACAGGTATTGAGGCAATGTCGCCGGTGCGACGTACTGTCATATTCTCGGTAACCTTTTCGATATCGTTCAGAAGAATCACACCCACATTGCTCTCTTCAAGGTTCATGGCTACACCGCGCACACCGTTTTCAAACTCTACGAGTTCGCTTGCCTTTACATTGTCAAGGCCGTATACGTGTGCTACACCGTCACCTACTTCGAGCACGGTTCCTATCTCTTCAAAGCCGGCTTGTTTGTCGACCTCTTCGAGTTTACTTTTGAGTATATCCGATATCTCGTTTGGTTTTATCATATGATTATTTGTTTAGTAATTTTATGCGCAATTTTTTAAGCTCGTTTTGAATCGATGCATCGAGTTGCATTGATTCGACGCGCAGTACAAAACCACCGATGAGTGAGGGATCTATCTCGTAAACAAACTCCAACTCCTTGTTGAGTTGCTTTTTGAGCAGGCCCTTGATGCGTTCAATCATATCATCACCTAAAGTTGTTGTTGTGATGATGGTGACACGTGCTATGTTGTTCTCATGACGATATATGTCTTGATAAGCCAACATCGAAGCACGGAAAAAACTCTCTCGGCGATTGAGAATAACCAAGTTTATGAAGCGAAGGATAGCTTTATTGGCCTCACTGCCGGCTGCCATAACGAGCAATTGCTCTTTCTCGATTGTGCTTAATGCCGGATTGCCCATGGCTTTGGTGAGCGCAGGGTGTGTGGCAAATACCTCTTCTATTCGTTGAGTATCGCTATAGAGTTGTTGTGTGCATTGATGCTCTTGTGCATATTTGTACAAGGCCTTAGCATATCTGCGAGGAATTAATCCTTCGTTCATGGTTCTTAGTTTTTATGTTCGAGTTCATTCAATAATTGCTCTACCATTTCCGCCTGAGCTTTGTCGCCCGCGAGTTCTTTGCGAATAATGTTTTCGGCTATTGTGAGGGCGAATTGGCTCACTTCTTGGCGGAACTGTAGCTCTGCTTCTTTGCGCGATTGCTCGATGCTGATGGCTGCTGCGTCAACAAGTTTCTTAGCTTCGGCAGCTGCGGCCTTCTTGGCCTCTTCGATGATTTGCGATTTCATCTGTGCAGCTTCTTGTAAGATTTCCATTTGTTGGCGGTTGGCCTCTGCGAGAATTGCGCGGGCTTGTGCTTCTGAGTCTTCGAGGCTTGACTTGGCGGCTTCGGCATACTCTACACCTTTGTCGATGAGTGCTGCACGATCGTCTACCATCTTAGTGATGACTGGCCAGGCAAACTTGGCCAGTATGGCAAATAATACCACAAAGACCACGAACATCCAAAAGACTAACCCTGCTTCGGGCATGAACAGTTCCATACGGGACGTTTAGGCAAGATTAGAGGAACAATGCGAGAATACAAACGATAACAGCAAAAAGGGCAACACCCTCGATAAGAGCTGCAATAACGATCATACTACCGCGTACGTCGCCTGCTGCTTCGGGTTGGCGTGCAATTGCTTCCATGGCCGAGCTACCAATGCGACCAATACCAAAACCAGCTGCAATAGCAGCAATACCTGCACCTACACATGCACCGATAACTGTAAGAGGTGCGAGAGCTGTCAAAATCATAGCTAACATAATGTTTTCTTTTTTATAAGGTTAATAATTTATTTTTGAATTTTCTTTTGTGGTTTATTCGTGATGGTGGTGTTCTACTTGTGCCAATGATATAAATATCGTTGACAACATGGTGAACACGTAGGCTTGGATGTAGCTCACAAGTGTATCTATGATATACATGAAGAGCGAAAATCCTATTGATAACACTGTTGTTCCACCTGCTACTGCTACTCCGCCCATTTCCTTGAATATGAAGATGAGCGAGAGCAATACCAATACTATCATGTGACCTCCCATCATATTGGCAAAGAGACGTACCATAAGGGCTATGGGCTTGGTGAATACACCAAATATCTCAATAAAGGGCATGATGGGCAGAGGTGCTTTGAGAAACATTGGCACGTCGGGCCAGAATACTTCTTTCCAATACTCTTTGGTACCAAAGATGTTTACGGCAAGGAAGGTACATATGGCGAGTACCATTGTGATGGCCAAGTTGCCCGTCAGGTTGGCTCCGGCAGGGAATATTACCATCAATCCCATCAAGTTGGAGATGAAGATAAAGTAGAATGCCGTGAGCAAATAGGGCGCAAAGCGACGGCCTTTTTCCGGACCGAGTATCGACTTGATGACATCGTCATACACCATGCAGGTGAGCATCTCTATTGCACCTGTAAAACCTCGTGGTGCTTTCTTGCCGTTGTTTTTGTACCATCGAACCAATGGAAACAGGCACAAGCATATCACAATGACAGTGATAAACAACGCTGCTACATTCTTGGTAATAGAGATGTCAAGCGGGCGGTATACCTCACCGTTTTCATTTGTTCCCACTACCTTGCCATGGTGTGCTTCGCTCTGGTCAATGTAGAATCCGTTGTATGTCTCGCCGTGTTCTACTTTGCTCGACATAAAACAGTGCCACCCTCCCTTGTAGTCTTGTACTATGATGGGTAGAGCTATCTTGTGACTGTGCGAAAAAGGCACTTCCCAGCTGTAGTGGTCGACCAAGTGGTCAAAGATGGTCTCTTTGGCATCAAACTTGGCATTCTCATCGTGATGCGAGTGGTCAAACAAAGCTATGCTTGCGGCCGCTGCAAGTACGATGAGTGTGATGCTTATGATTAGTATCGAGTGCTTTTTCATTTGTTATTCTATTGTAGGCCTAATGCCGTTGTGTGTTAATAGATGCATACCGCTATGCGATTGTTGTCTACGTCTACAAATCCGCCACTTACCTCTAATGTGTGTCGCTCGTTGCCTGTAACATACTCTATAGTACCTTTCTCGAGGGTCGATACCAACGAAGCATGATTATGCAGTACGGTAAAAGAGCCTTTTGTTCCGGGCAGTGTTACCAACTCTACATCTCCGTTGAAGAGTGTTGTTTCGGCCGATATTATTTCGAGTCTCATGGCTGCAATTAGTTGGCTTTGGCTTGTTCAAGCATTTTCTTACCCTTTGCTATAGCCTCATCGATGGTGCCGACATTGAGGAATGCTTGCTCGGGGTATTGGTCCATTTCACCACTCAATATCATCTTGAAACCGCGGATTGTCTCCTCAAGAGGTACCATTACACCGGGCAGACCTGTAAATTGTTCGGCCACGTGGAATGGTTGTGAGAGGAAACGTTGTGCACGACGAGCACGACTTACTACAAGCTTGTCCTCATCCGACAGCTCATCTATACCCAAGATGGCGATAATGTCTTGCAGCTCGTTGTATTTTTGCAATAGTTGTTTTACGGCTTGTGCTGTGTTGTAGTGCTCTTCGCCTACAATAAGCGGGTCGAGGATACGAGAGGTAGATTCCAAGGGGTCCACAGCGGGATAGATACCCAACTCCGATATTTTACGGCTCAACACTGTTGTTGCATCCAAGAAGCTGAATGTGGTTGCAGGTGCAGGGTCGGTCAAGTCATCGGCAGGTACATAGATAGCTTGTACCGAGGTGATTGCTCCTTGCTTGGTAGATGTGATACGCTCTTGCAATTTACCCATTTCCGATGCCAATGTGGGCTGATAACCTACGGCCGAGGGCATACGACCGAGAAGTGCCGATACCTCAGAACCTGCTTGGGTAAAACGGAATATGTTGTCAATAAACAAGAGTATCTCTTTGCCACCGCCATCACCATCGCGGAATTGCTCTGCTACGGTAAGACCGGCAAGTGCTACACGCAGACGTGCACCGGGGGGCTCATTCATTTGTCCGAATACGAGTGTCGCTTGCGAGTTGTTTACACTCTTCATATCGACATCTTCGAGATTCCACTCATCACGTTCCATGCCTTCTCGGAATTTTTCACCATACGACATTACGCCCGATTCAATCATCTCACGCAACAAGTCGTTACCCTCACGAGTACGCTCGCCTACACCGGCAAATACCGAAAATCCGTTGTGACCCTTGGCGATGTTGTTAATCATCTCCATGATGAGTACTGTTTTTCCTACACCGGCTCCACCGAAAAGACCGATTTTACCACCGCGAGAGTAGGGCTCAAGCAGGTCGATAACCTTAATACCGGTAAAAAGAAACTCGGTACTTACTGTCAATTCGTCAAACGAGGGAGCATCCTGGTGTATAGATTTTACATTGGTATAGTCGAGAGAGGGAAGGTGGTCGATAGCTTCACCCATCACATTCATCAAGCGACCTTTTACTTGGTCACCGGTGGGCATAGACAACGGCCGTCCCAAATTTACTACTTTCATGCCTCTTACGAGACCATCGGTCGAGTCCATTGCTACGCAACGAACAGTATTCTCACCGATGTGTTGTTCTACTTCCACCAACAAATCCGAGTCGTTGTTGCGCTCGATTTTGAGGGCGGCATAAATGGGAGGAACACTGTTACCTTCTCCTTCAAAAGAAACGTCGACAACAGGTCCGATTACTTGTGTGATATAGCCAAAGTTTTCACTCATGGTTTAAGCCTGCGGCATTTATAGGGTTTATTTATTCTTTTTATTTTCTATAGATTAAAAGTGCCAGCCCAATGCTACAATGACGCTCATGATGGCGAGATTGACAAGGCTGATGGGGAGGAGGTATTTCCATTCGAGATTGAGCAGCTGGTCGATGCGTAGACGAGGGAATGTCCAGCGGAACCACATGCTTATCCATACAACAACGATACTCTTGCCTAAGAACCATACTACAGATGGGATGTAGTCCATAATTGTGTTGAATGACTCCCATCCGGGTATGTGTAGAGGCATCCATCCACCCAAGAAAAGGGTGGTGGCAATACCTCCCATGATGAAGAGGTTGAGGTACTCGGCCAAGTAATAGAAGCCGAAGTGTATACCGGAGTACTCGGTGTGATAACCTGCGGTGAGCTCACTCTCTGCCTCTGCCATATCAAAGGGGCCACGGTTTATCTCGGCCGAGCCGGCTACAAGATAAATGATAAAGGCAATGAGTGCAGGTATGTGACCTCTGAAGAGGAACCAGCCTTCATATTGAGCCTCAACGATGCCGGTTACCGACATGGTACCTGCAATGGCTACTATGGTGAGTATCGATAGGCCTATAGATAATTCGTAACTTATCATTTGTGCACCGGCGCGCATCGCTCCGATAACAGTATATTTGCTGTTTGATGCCCATCCGGCCAGCAATACGCCTATGATGCCCAGTCCCGATACGGCAAGCATGAAGAATACACCCACATCGTAGTCAATAACTTGCAATCCACGTCCCCATGGCAGGCATGCGAAGGTAAGCATAGAGGCTACCAATACAAAGAATGGTGCAAGGTTGAAGAGGAAGTGGTCGATATTTTTCAGATAGATAAGCTCTTTGATAAGAATCTTGAGCATATCGGATATACTCTGAAATATACCGAAAGGACCTACACGATTGGGGCCAAGGCGACATTGAAATGCTCCGGCTACTCTGCGCTCAAAGTAGATGAGGAAGAGTGCAAGGATGCAGTAAAGTGCCAATATGACAACACCTATAAGCACAAACTCGATGAGTAGTGTAGCCCATTGGGGGAGGAAACTCATCAGCAGATTGTGTATCCACATGGTAATGTTCGAAAAATCGTACATGTTATTTGGTTTATTAGGTTTTTACATTTTTGTTATCGGTCAATATCGGGTATAACGTAATCCAGTGAGCCACCTCCGGCAATAAGGTCGGCTATTTTTCCACCACGGCATACCTCGTCGAGCGATGCTACAAGCATCATGCCCGGTGAGTTGAGTTTCAGACGGTAGGGATATTTGTCTCCACGACTCTCGATGTATACACCGAATGCACCACGGCTGGCTTCTACTTGGCGGAACCAATGTCCCTCGGGCAACTTGATAACGGGTTTCATCTTCTCCGATATGGGACCCTCGGGTATGTTGTCGACGAGTTGCTCTATAATGCGTATAGATTGCAATATCTCGTCCATACGTACCATGTAGCGGGCATATATATCGCCTTCGGTGCGCAGTACCTCGTCAAATTCTACCTTGTCGTATAGCGCGTAGGGGATGCGCTTGCGTACGTCGCATGCCCAACCCGAAGCACGGCCCGAAGGACCTGTCATTGAGTGTGCAATGCAACGCTCTTTCGATATCACGCTGATGCCGTGCATACGACCTTGTGCAATGACGTTGCCGGTGAAGAATCGGTGGTATTCTTTGAGGCGTTCAGGCATGATTTTGCAGAACTCCTTAATCTTGCGTTGATAATCGGGGTGAATATCGTGCATTACACCACCTATCTTGTTGTAATGGAACGACATGCGTGCTCCGGTGGTTTCTTCAAGAATGTCGAGTACCATCTCGCGCTCACGAAATCCGTAGATAAGTGCTGTTGTACTACCCAAGTCGTTGCAGAATGTTCCCCAGAAGAGTAAGTGTGAAGAAATGCGCATCAACTCGTCGTTGATGGTGCGTATGTATTGTGCACGTTCTGGTATCTCTACTTGCATGGCATCTTCGATACACATACATAAGGCGTGGCGATTTTGCATGGCCGAGAGGTAGTCGAGACGGTCGGTAAAGTGCAGGGTTTGAGGATATGTGAGCGACTCGCTCATTTTCTCTATACCACGGTGTATGTAGCCGCAGTAAGGGTCTACTTTCTTGATAAATTCACCGTCGAGAGAGCAACGCAGGCGCAATACACCGTGAGTTGAGGGGTGTTGCGGGCCTATGTTTATAACATATTCGTCCGGTGCAAAGATGACGGGTTCGGTCTTGATTATCTTTCCGTCGGGTTGCTCGACGTATGATACTGTGGTGTCGTATGCGTCTTCGTGATATAGACGCACAGGATTGACCTCGGGGCTTGCATCATAGTCTTTGCGCAAAGGATGACCTACCCAATCGCGACGCAAGAAAAGGCGACGCATATCGGGGTGGTTGATAAAGATAATGCCAAAGAAGTCGTATACTTCACGCTCATAGAAGTTGGCCGACTCCCATAGGTCGGCAACCGAGTGAAGCATGGGATTTTGACGATCGGCGGTCTCAACACGTATGCTCAGACGGTCGCCGGTCTTGGTCGATTCGAGATAATATATACAACCGAGAGTTTCGCCCCAATCCATACCTACTATGGTTGTGAGGTAGTCAAACGGCATATTTGCATCTTCATACAAGGCTTTTGCGAGCTTGTGCCATTGAGCATCGGGTACTGATACCTCAAGTACCTGAGCCTCGGTAAAGGTGGCTTCGGGTATTAGCGCGCTTATTTTTTCTTGAATGCTTGCCATATATCTATATAATATAAGTGTATATTCTTGATGTCTGTTGAGGGAAGTTTATTCTTTGTCCTTGAAAAACTCTTCGCGTTTTTGCTTGCGATTGACTCCGCCAAAGAAATTCTCAACTTTGATTTTGCGTTGCAATTGCATCATGCCATAGAGCATCGCCTCGGGTCTGGGTGGACATCCGGGTACAAAGACATCGACGGGGATAATCTTATCGATACCTTGTACTGTGTGATATGAGTTGCGGAACGGACCTCCCGATACGGCACATGCTCCGGTGGCGATAACATATTTGGGCTCGGCCAACTGGTCATATACGCGCTTGAGGATGGGAGCCATGCGGTGAACGATTGTTCCGGCTACCATAAGAAAATCGGCTTGACGAGGTGAGTTGCGTGTTACCTCAAAGCCGAAACGTGCCATATCATGACGTGCTGCTGCTACCGACATAAACTCTATACCGCAACAACTTGTGGCAAATGCCAATGGCCATACCGAATTGGATCGTCCCCAGTTGATAATGTCGTCAAATACACCTACTACTACGTTGGTGCCGGCTGCATTCAGTTCTTCAACCAATTTTTCGAGTGACTCATTGTCCTTGAAGTCCTCGTATGGCATTGCTTTGATATTTGATTTTTTTATTCCCATACCAATGCTCCTTTCTTCCATGCGTAAACAAGACCCAACACAAGAATTACCATAAAGACAGCAATGCTGATAAGACCGGCTACACCTATCTCTCCTAATACCACTGCCCAAGGAAACAGAAATACAGTCTCTACATCAAACATGAGGTAAAGGATGGCAAAAAGATAATAACCTGCCTTGAATTGCATCCATGAGGTGCCACGTGTGGGTATACCGCACTCATAGGCCTCACCTTTTTGGGGATTGAATGAACGTGGTGCAAGCAACCATGCGATGAGCAATGCTGCTCCAACCATTACAATAGCTGTGACGAGAATTGTCACAAATAGTGCTGAATTCATTGTTGTTTTATCCTAATGGTTTGTTTCTATATTTTTATGATTGCATTTGAGAGGTTTTCTTTTAAATACAAATCCACGCAAAGATAAGAAAAAGTTTTTCCAATAAAGAATTTTTTCAATTTTTTATTTATAAAATAGTTCGCTTTTGTTGCTTTGGTTATATTGCGGACAAAATGTTTTTTTTTATGAAAATGCAGTGTGGCGCGGTGCTGTTTGTGTGTTGCGATAGGACTTGGAAAATTGCAAATTCCAACAAGTTTGGTTTACATTTTCACTCACCTTTCGCTATATTTTGATAATATAGGATGCGGTTCGGAAAATCGCAAATTCCAACAAGTTTGATTTGCATTTTCACTCACCTTTCACTATATTTGTCCATAAAATGCAGAAGAATGCACTGTGTGCTCCCATGGGCGTGCGATTGAGGTGTTGTTACTGATGCACAAAAACATTAAAAATAAAGAGTTATGAAAAAATCGTATCTTTTCCTTGCCGATGGTTTCGAGGAGATTGAAGCCTTAACAGTAGTAGATATATTGCGTCGTGCCGAGATGCCTTTGGTGACATTGTCGGTCAATGATAAAGCTGTAGTTACCGGAGCTCATGGTATACCTGTTGTTGCTGATGCTTTGGCTCAGGATATATCTTTTGATGATGTTGAGTGGTTGATATTGCCCGGTGGTATGCCCGGTATGACCAACTTGGCCGCCAGCCGTCCGTTGTGTGACTTGGTAAAGGCTCATGCCGAGGCGGGAGGTCGCACAGCTGCTATCTGTGCATCTCCTTCGATATTGGGTATGTTGGGCTTGCTCAATGGTCGTCGTGCTACATGCTATCCCGGTTTTGAGCATAATCTTGAAGGAGCTATTGTTACCGGAGAGCGCACTGCTGTTGATGATAACATTACTACAGGTAATGGCCCGGCTTCGGCTGCTGTGTTTGCCTTGTCGCTTGTTGCTCAAAGTTGCGGTGATGAGAAGGCTCAAGAGGTTGCGGCTGGTATGTTGATGTAAAAAGCCATAGATACTCATGCGCATAGATATCATTACTGTCTTGCCCGAGTTGCTCGATGGGCCGTTGAATAACTCTATCCTCAAGCGTGCGCAAGATAAGGGCTTGGCCGAGATTGTTGTGCACAATCTGCGCGACTTTACACTCGACAAGCATCGTCGTGTCGATGATTATCCCTTTGGTGGTGAAGCCGGCATGGTGATGCAAATAGAACCTGTCGATAGGGCTATTTCGTTTCTCAAATCTCAGCGCGACTATGACGAGGTTATTTTTACCTCGCCCGATGGTGATATGTTTGATCAGCCTATGGCCAATTCGCTCTCGATGCTCAACAATATCATTATCTTGTGTGGTCATTATAAGGGTATAGACTATCGTATCCGCGAGCACCTTATTACGCGTGAAATATCGATAGGTGATTATGTCCTTACGGGTGGTGAGATGCCTGCGGCTATCATTGCCGATGCCATTGTGCGCCTCATTCCCGGTGCTATCGGTGATGAGCAGTCGGCTTTGAGCGACTCTTTTCAAGACAATCTTTTGGCTCCGCCGGTATATACGCGCCCTGCCGAGTATAAAGGTTGGCGCGTGCCCGATGTGTTGTTATCGGGACACCAACGCAAGATTGATGAGTGGAAACACGAACAAGCTGTGGAGCGCACACGACGTTTGCGTCCGGGCCTGTTGGATGAGTAAAGGTATATAATACTTATTGCCCTCAACAAAAAAAGGCATCGAGCATTGCGCTCGATGCCTTTTTGCTTATTGTAAGGATGTGTTATCGGATAATAACTTTGGTTGATACACCATCGATAGTTACGATGTAAACACCTGCATTGAGGTTGGTCTCGATTGTTGTTTTGACAGCTTGTGCTTGTGCTGTGAATACAACACGACCTGCGATGTCGGTGATAACAATGTCGGCATTCTCGCGAGCGTTAACAATGTTAAGTTCGCTACCGTTGGCAAATACGTTCCATGTGGCAACAGAGGGTGCTTTTACAGCAGTGTTGTCGTTGAAGTATACATTGGGATAGAGACCGCAACAGATGTCCATGCCATAGAAATCGGTGGCCGAGTACCAACCGGCGGGTTTGTTGGCCAGGTCGATGTCGTTGTGGAAGTAAGTTGTGCAATCGCCGTTTTCGCGAGCGTAGCTGTGTGCTATGAATATACGGTTGTTGCTGCTGGGAGTAATCTCGGGGAACTCAACCTCAAAGAAGAATGTGCCGGTTACTTCTACTTCGTCTTCCAATACAATTGCACCAAGGCCAAGGCGACCTGAGGGTATTTCTGTTGTGCCAAATACGTCTTTTATTTTCAACTCTTTTGTGAAAACAACTTCGCCGGGCATGCCGTTTTCGTCGGCTTTCAATATGCGTGCGATGATGTTTTTAGAAGCGTGAACGGGCGAAATCTTGTAGTTGCCAAAGAGAACGTAGCTACCTGCTATGAGTGTCTTGGCATCGGCAGGACGATCGAAACGCTCGGCAATGCGACTGTATGTCTCGCTAAGACCGCAGAGTGCATCGTATGTGGTGTTGTCTGAAGAGGGGAATGTGTACAAGTTGTCTTCGGGTTTGAAGTTACCAACGCAGTCACCAAAACCTTCTGTTCCGTGGATGCGGTTGATATAATACTCGCGCAATATACCTGTTTCGCCATCGTTGTTGATGAGAATAAGCATGTCTTCGTTGAAGATTTCGTTGTCATCTTCGGGCAATTCAAATGTTACGATGGGTTTGGCTGCAGTATCGTCATTGGTGCTGCCGTAGAAACCAAAGTCCCAAAGTACGCTTTCGCAGTTGGTGGCATTGTAACCATACTCAAATTCCTCGCCGGCGTATGTGTAAACACGGGGAACCAAACGGTAGCCTTGATTGTCGGCCATAAATTGGTCGATTGACCATAGACCACCTTTTGACATCATGTAGCCATCGGGCATGATGCGGATGTGGTCGCTGTCTACTTGGATGTCGTCCCACATGCTGATGTTGGCTCCGGGTTGAGATGTACAGTGGTGGATGGCTACATAATATGTGCCTGTGGTTGTGGGTGTGAATGTGCCACTATATAGTGTCCAATCGTTGTCTTTTACTGCATTTGAGCCTTTGCTGTCAATGATAGTTGTTGTTTGTGCTTGGGCTGTTTGTGCAGTACCTATTGTCATTTCCCATTCATCGGGTATGTTGTAACCCATGCAGAGTGCGTATACACCGAAGTGATATGTTACGTTGGCCTCGAGAGTGATAGCTTTTGATATAGCCCATGCGTCGCGAGGGTTTTCGTCATCGAACATAGATACGAGTGCATAGTCGCCACTGAATGCAGTTGTTGCACCACTGGATTCTTCAGCAGGATTCTGGCATTTTATGCTGGTTATTGCGTCGAAAGTGACCCACTCATTGGGCATCATGGTTGTTGTGTTGATTTGCTCAAAGTCCTCAAAGAGTATTTGAGTGTCTTCGTTTGCAACGGTTTTCTGTACATTTGCGCGGCTGGTACCGGCTTGTTGTGCCAATTTGAAGGGGGGAGTAGCCAATGCTAAGTTTGTAGCAAGTGCTATCGTTGCCACACTGATAAGTAATTTTTTTGTCATGATATAGGGGTTTTAATTAATAGTTCTTTCCTCATAACGAATAGCGTTGCAAAATTAGATTAAATTTTTGTGTGATAAAAATATATTCTCATAAAAATAAAATTTTAAAGAGTTAAATGCATTTGACAGCAAGCAATGTTTGATGTGTGAAATTACAAGCCTTCAATATGCCACGTTCCTGTGTTTTGTGCGTCGTGGCAAGAAATATTGCTCTGTATGCACTCCTGTGTCAGTTCTGATGCTTTGGGAGCGTATATGCCGGCCGATAAAACGACATTGTCGATGTTGAAATTTTTCAGTAATTGTGCTATGTGCCCATGGTACTTTTCGGTGATGATGGCATAGTCTATATGAATAGGGTCTGTGGTGTGGCTGTAACGCCATATATTGTCGTCGACCCATAGGATGCGTTTGCCATAATACTCTATAAAGGGCAGTGCGGTATAAATGTGTTTGGTGGCTATTGTGTCGCTTGACTCTACTTGTTGTGCAATAAGGTGTTCGTGTATGCGCCACTCGTTGCCAATATCGGGTGTTGTATTGCATGTGTCTGTGCTGATGATGAGGCAATTGCGATTGTTGTCCGATAGTTGTAGGATGGTGTGGTTACGCTCGGTGGAGAGTAGGGCTATTGGCGATGAAGGTCGTAGTGTATCGTATAATATAAATCCTTGCATGGCTATGAAGGTAAGTAGTATGATGGTAATGGGTTGGATGGTGTGTCGCGATAGGGCATACCATGTGGCAAAAATCATAATGCCGTATAGTGTGAGCATAGGTAATGACACCCATACTCCTTCTATTGTAGCACCGGGTAACGAAGCGATTGTATTTGCACCATTGCATAGTAGCCGGGCGGTAGCATCGGTGGCATGGTCGAGCCAAGTATGTGGAATGTTTGAAACCTCGCAAAGTTGCATGAGCATGGCCATGAGCACCAGTGGCGTAAGTAATGGCGTAAGTAGCAGATTGGATAACACACTCCATAGAGGAATGTAATGGAAATAGTGTGCCACAAAGGGTGTTGTGGCAATTTGTGCCGCGAGTGAAGCGGCTATAACCCCTGTAATGTTGCGCATGATACTGTTGCGTATGTTGTGCATGTGGCCGATCTTGAAATAAGGACTCAATAGAATAATACCGGCTACAGCCGTATAACTCAGTTGGAAGCCGATATCGAATAGTTGCATGGGAGCAAAGAGCAGTATCATTACAGCTGATCCGCATAGTGCATTGAGCGATGTATTGGGGCGATTGATTATTGTCGCTATTCCTACAAAAGAGGCCATGATACATGCTCTAATAACAGAGGGAGACAATCCCGTTATAAAGGCATAAATCCACAATACAACAATGGTAATGATGCTGCGAGAGTGGTGTAAGGGGGTATAGCGTAACGGGTATAGCAAAGTCCATAAGATAAGGGCTATAATGCCGGTGTGCAGTCCACTCACTGCAAGAACGTGTGAAAATCCGGCCGATGAGAAGTATTGTCGCATTGATGATGGTATATCGGCTTTGTATCCCCATAGAAGAGCAGATAAAAGAGCTCTGTTCTCGGGCGATATATGACATCGGTCAAGACTCTCGATACATTGCTGTTGTATACGTTTTGCACGTTGAGTGAGAGATAGCGGGGCTTGATGTTGAGATAGTTGCCATGAACCATCGGTCAGATACTGTCTGTACAGTATGCCTTTGCGAGCCATGAATGCAGAGTAATCGAATGAGTATGGCACTTTGTTGTTGTCAATGGGTTGCAGATGCGGCCGAAAGATGATTAAATCGCCACTTTGCAAGCATCGTGCGGTATAAGATTTCTGTAAATATAGTTGTATCTTGATATTTGCATGGTGAAGGGTGTTGCTGTCATTCATTGCAACAATTGTTGCTTGTGTACTGTATGTGTACTCTTTCTCGGCGGGATAGTCTTCGATACATGCTATCGCTATAGTGTTGGGAGAAATTGCCGGCAACTCATGTGTGGGTATGCTATTTATACTTGTAGTCATGCCAATGGCTATAAAAACAGCCCCTACAAATGTTGCAAATGCTGTTTTGCGCCACATCGAAAAAGGCTCTTTGCGCAAGCATGTAGCAACAATACCACTGACAAAGGCTATACCACACCATATATATAATATGATTTCTGAAGGAGCAAAGTGTTGCCATGCAATGCCCACAGTAAGCGGTGCAAGCAACCGTAGAAATGGTATGTGCTCGAGCGTATATCTTGGTGTGTTGCCCATGGTGTGATAGTTTGTGCGAATATACACAAAATTTTGAATAATCAAGCGCAGTGTGTATGCCGGTTACCATCGTGAGAAAAGGGATATTATTGTGTGTGAAATGAAAAAACATAGTGTTAAAAGTGTTAAAAAACGCAGTCGGCGTGCAATTTTTGGTGGAAAAATTAGGTTGTTCGCAAAAAATAGTCGTTATTTGCAATCAATTCAAAAAAAACCGACATATTCACCTTTTAAAAACAAAAGCCTATAGGACAAAATTACTCTTATTTAAACGCAAAATAGTAGAGTAAATGAACAATTTGTTTAATCATACCGACGACGAGCTCGTTGCACGGTATGTTGATGGTAATAATGAGGCTTTTGATGTCTTACTTAAAAGGCATGAGTCGAAAATCTTTTCGTACATATATTATATAGTCAAAGACGATGACAAGGCAAATGATATTTTTCAAGAAACCTTTGTCAAGGCTATTATGACTATACGTCAGGGCCGATACACTGGCAATGGCCGTTTTGTATCGTGGATTACCCGCATAGCACACAATCTTATTATCGACAACTATCGTCAGGAAAAAATAGAAAATTGTGTGAACAACGAAGATGAAACACTCGATATATTCAATCGTAAGGAGCTCAGCGAAGGTACTATTGAAGATGCCCTTGTACAAGAGCAGATAAGTTGCGATATACGTCGACTGGTAGAGGCATTGCCCGACAATCAGCGCGAAGTAATAGAGTTGCGGTATTATAAAGACTTGAGCTTTAAGGAGATAGCCGACCTTACCAATGTGAGTATAAATACAGCATTGGGACGTATGCGCTATGCTATACTCAATATGCGTCGCATGGCCGAGCAGTATAATATAGCTCTCACACTATAAGCCTATCGATAGATTGTAAGAAAAAGATTGCTCACCCTATACAATAATAGTACAGGCTCTTGCGTTATATAGGTGTAACTTGTAATAATAAAGCCTATGAAGAAAAACTCTACACCTGTATCTATTAAGAAAATATCCGGTAGCACAGCAGAGTTGCACGCACGTCAATCGACGCTCAATGCTATCATGCAATTTGCGCGTACTTATACCTATGTGCCTAAGTTGCAAGCTCAATTGGGGAGCATGTTGCCCAACTGATGTCGTAGTGCTGATAAAGAACAAAGAGACTGTGCCAAAATGAAATTTTGGCACAGCTTTTTTTTTGAAGTCAATGCGAAATGTGTTGATACAGAAAGGTTGAGCGAGGCTCAACCTTTTCTGTGATATATGATGAAGTTGTTATTTCTTCAATGCGGCAACTTTCTCAAGGATGCGGAGAAGGTGCAACCAGAACTTCTCAACAGCAGGGATGTGCATACGCTCGTCGGGTGAGTGTACATCGCGCAATGTAGGACCAAACGAAATCATGTCGAGGTGGGGATATTTAGAGAGGAACAAGCCACACTCAAGACCTGCGTGGATGGCAAGAATTTCGGGTGTAACGTTGAACAACTCTTCGTAAGCCTCAACTGCAATGTCCTTGATAGCCGATTGCATGTTGGGTTTCCATCCGGGATAGCCCTCACCGTGTGCGGGTACAGCACCTGCCATGGCAAAGAGAGCCTCGATTTGGTTGGCGATGTCATACTTTTCGCTCTCAACCGAGCTGCGTTGGCTGGTAGCTACAACGATAGTGTTACCCTCACGCATCTTTACCGATGCAAGGTTGGTAGAAGTCTGTACCAAACCGGGCAATTCGCGACTCATTGCAATTACACCATGAGGTGCAGCATAGAGGGCCGAGATGAGGTTGTGAGCAGTCTTGTCGTCAATGCAAGTAGCGGGAGTGTCGGCAGTTTCCATGCCCGAGCCTGTGAGAGCGTCTACACCACGCAATTCGTCTTCAACAGTTGCAATGTGGCAGTTGAAGTCTACGCGGATGTCTTCTTTGTGTTTTACGGGAACACCTATTACAGCCATAGCCTCGCGAGGAATAGCGTTGCGCAAGTTACCACCGTCAATTGAAGCCAACTTCACATCGTACTTCTTCATGGCGTTCCACAAGAAGCGAGCCAAAATCTTGTTGGCATTACCGCGACCGTGGTGAATGTCGCCACCCGAGTGGCCACCATTGAGACCCTTGATGCGCAATGTTGCGTAATAGTAGTCTTGGGGAGCAGCTTGCTCGGTGTAGGTAAATGTAGAAGTTGTGTCGATACCACCGGCGCAACCAATAAAGATTTGAGCATCGTCTTCCGAGTCGAGGTTGAGCAGAATATCGCCACTGATAAGGTTTCCATCGAGGTTGTTGGCACCTGTCAGACCGGTCTCTTCGTCAACAGTGAAGAGTGCTTGCAAGCGACCATGTTTGGCATTGGGGTCAATAAGTACGGCCATAGCTGCAGCCATGCCTATACCATTGTCGGCACCGAGTGTTGTACCGCGAGCGCGTACCCATTCGCCATCAATGTATGTTTGGATAGGGTCATTTTCAAAGTCAAGTTCTACATCGCTGTTTTTCTCGCATACCATATCCATGTGGGCTTGCAAAATAACAGTGGGTGCATCTTCGCAACCGGGAGTTGCAGGCACTGTCATTACCACGTTTCCAATTTCATCGGTAGCGACTTCAAGATTGTGTTTATGTGCAAAGTCTAAAAGGTAAGCACGAATTTTTTCCTCCTTTTTAGAAGGACGGGGTACTTGCGTAATGGCATCGAAAATTTCCCATACCAACGCGGGTTTAAGGTCTTTAACTTTCATAAGATTTTTTCGTTATTATTTCCCACTTAACGCTTAATGAGTGTAATCGTGGGAAAATTTATGTTAATTTTTAAGGTTTTTCAAAGGCAATAAACAAAATATACGGTGAAAAATTGCGGTTAAAAAATTTCTCTTTCCTATATTTGCACCACAAATATAGTGAAAGGTGAGCGAAGATGCAAATCAAACTTGTTTGAATTTGAATTTTCCGAACCGTATCCTATATAATACAAATATAAGAACAATGTTGAAAACAATACTCATAACAATTGTTATAATTGCTATTGTTGTGTTATTATTAGGATTCAGAGTGTTTTTTGTCAAGGGTGGCAAGTTTCCTTCTATGCACATCAGTAGCAATGAGGCTATGAAAAGCAAGGGTATTAGTTGTGCCATATCGACCGATGCACGTGATAGAAATCGCAAGAATTTGCATGATGTTATATCGGATAATAAAAACTAAATAATATACAGAAAAATTATGAGAAAATTTTTGAACGCATTGTGCGTAGTTGCTATTGTGGCAGGCCTCTCGGCTTGTGCCGGTAATGATAATAATAATGCCGAAGTTTCTGCTGTTGCAGAGGAATGTGCCGGACACAAGTTGCCCATTGCTTATGTTGATACCGATTCGCTTATCGTGCTTTATAGCTATGCTCAAGAGCAAGAGCAAAAGTTGGTCGATAAGATTGAAAATGATAGAGCCAACTTGAATGCCCGTGTTTCTAAATTGGCCAAGCGTCAGGAGGAGTTTCAACGCAAGGTACAAAATAATGCCTTCTTGTCACAAAGCAGTGCCGAGCAACAATATAACGAGTTGATGCGTGAGCAAGAACTTTTGCAACAAGAGGCCGCTCGTATTGATGCCGAGAACTTGCAAGCTCAACAAGCTATGCTCCAAGAAATTTCGGACGATATTCGCGCTTATATCGAAGAGTATAACAAGACTGCCGGCTATGAGGTTATCTTGCAAAAAGCTGCTACTATATACATCAGTAGTGCTTATGACATCACTGGCGAAATTGCTGATGGATTAAATAAGAAAAGAGCTGCTAAATCTGAATAACCTTCGATAGAAAAGGGTAGATATAGTATATAAGGGTATCTTGTCGACAGTGACTCGATACCCTTTTTGCTATGCTCGTCAAGTCGATAATTTACCATACAATAGGTAGGTGGTGTTTGGTTTTTAATTACCTTTGCAAGGTAACACTGAAAATTTTAGAAAATAATGGCCTGTTTTTCGCTTATTATTCCGGTATTCAATCGTCCCGATGAGGTGAACGAGTTGCTTGAGAGTCTCACCAAGTTGCGTTGTAGAGATTTTGAAGTTATTCTTGTTGAAGATGGCTCGCAAGTGCCATGTGATGCTGTTGCAAGGTCTTACAGCGACCGATTGGACATACACTACTATAATAAACCCAACTCGGGACCGGGACAGTCGCGCAATTATGGTGCCGAGAGAGCCTCGGGCGACTATCTTATCGTGCTCGACTCGGATTGTATCGTACCCGATGGATATCTTGATGCTGTAATAGCTGAGCTGAATGACTCGCCGGCCGATGCCTTTGGTGGACCCGACCGTGCGCACGATTCGTTTACCGATATACAGAAGGCTATAAATTATGCCATGACATCGTTTTTTACTACAGGTGGTATACGTGGTGGAAAGAAGAAACTTGATAAGTTCTATCCCCGTAGTTTCAATATGGGTATCAAGGCCGATGTGTACAAGGCGTTGGGCGGATTTTCTAAGATGCGTTTTGGTGAAGATATAGACTTGAGTATACGTATATTTAAGGGCGGATATAAATGCAGGTTGTTTCCTGAGGCATGGGTATGGCACAAACGTCGCACCGACTTGCGTAAGTTCTTTAAGCAAGTGCATAACTCGGGTATAGCCCGCATCAATCTGTATAAGAAATATCCCGACTCGCTCAAGCCGGTGCATATCTTACCGGCTGTTTTTACCATCGGTGTGTTGTTGTTGCTTCTTGGCACGCCCTTTATACCGGCCGTCTCTTCGTTGATATGGCTCTTTGTGCTTATAGTTTTTATAGACTCGTCGTTGCAAAACAAAAGTGTCAAGATAGGTGCACTGTCGGTCATTGCTTCGTTTGTGCAATTGATAGGCTACGGTACAGGCTTCTTGCGTGCATGGTGGCAGCGTTGCGTGTTGCAAAAAGATGAATTTGAGGCCTTTAAAAACAGTTTCTACAAGTAATGGCAAAGCTTACTATAACACAACTCTCGATTGATGATAGGCCTCGCGAGAAGATGATGAAAAACGGTGCTCGATCACTGAGCAATGCTGAGTTGTTGGCCATACTCATAGGATCGGGTAGTGTCGATGAGACGGCTATTGAGTTGTCGCAACGAATACTCAATGCCGTCAACAACAATCTCTATACCTTGGGTAAGTATGACCTTAAACAGCTGATGACTTATAAGGGGATAGGTGAGGCCAAGGCTATCACCATAATGGCTGCTATGGAGCTGGGACGTCGACGTAGGGAGGAAGAACTACCCGACCACCCGCAACTCAATACAAGCCAGGCTGCCTATGACTATATGGCACAACGACTTGTCGACTTGCCACACGAGGAATTTTGGGCTATTTTGCTCAATCGTGCAGGGAGGGTTATAGATACGGTCATGGTGAGCAAGGGGGGTACGGCTTCTACGGCTGTTGATGTAAGAATCATTATGCGTGAGGCTGTTCAAAATCTGGCATCGGCCATTATCTTGTGTCATAATCATCCGTCGGGCAATAATCAACCAAGTCGTGATGATGAACTATTGACTCGGCAAATTTCGGATGCGGCCAAGTTGATGAATGTGGTTGTATTGGACCACATAATCGTATGCGATAGAAGTTATTACAGCTTTTCTGATGAAGGAAAATTGTAGTCTTTCTGTTATTGAATCTTTTCTATACCTTGTAGCGTGTTGTAGGGTGGTCGCACATATATGACATACTCGCGACCGTCAAGCAGTGATACCGTATCGGGAAACTGCATGGGTGCTGTGCGTGGCAGTGTGTGTGGTGCTACAATGCGTTTTATCCAACCTAAGAATGTGGCCGATGGGTCGCGCCATGATGCCGGCTTGTATTGCCATTGCCAACTGCTGTGTGGAGGCAGATTTTCTAATGTGGCAATGACATAACAACTGTCGGCTGTTATGTAGAATGGATTGTTTCCCTCTACCTTATGTGTAGCAGTGAAGAATTTTTCGGGACATTCTACAGCATCTTTTACGCTCCATGGCAGTATCTGTATATATTGGTCGTAGAGTTGATAGCTCATATCGCTGTTGCGAGCTATTAAAGGTGTGGGTATATCGAGTGTATCCCTAAGACTTGCAAGTGGAATGACGAAACTGCGCCATTCGGCCTCGGGGGCTTCGTAGTAGGTGTGATGTAGATCCATAACCCATCTTTGTGCCATTTGGGGGGTATTCTCTTGGCTCAGAAATATTAACCCTTTATTCTCTTTATTTTGGTATTGCTTGTATATCGTTTTGTGTTGCTCTCCTGTATGATAAGCGTGGGGTATAATTGCTATTATCCATATAGTGAGTAAGATAGGGAGTATTATGCCGGTAATCTTGACAATGCGTTGTGATGTTGCTTGCAAGATGCCGTTGAGCATGCGAAGGAGCAGAAGCAGGGCAAAAAACTCGGCTCCGTAAAAGATGCGCATCGTATTTACTCCTGCACTTATGGTTACTGCAAAGATAAATGCCACAACGGTAGTAATGATGAGATAGATGTTCTCTTTAAAGAATTGCAGGCTTGTTGCATGCCACCTTTTGCGGCACAGCGATGCAATACCAATGAGCAGGCATAGCGGTATGACGCGCAAGTGACGCATAGTGAGTGTAAAGGCCGATATAAATTGATGTAGCGAGTCATACTCGATGTGTCGTGCCTTGTTCTCAAGACCCGGTGCGGCAAGTATGGCAATACATCCCAGTCCGTAAGCCAATGCAATGAGGGTGGTTTGGTTAAATCCTATTGAGCGATAGTGTATGAGCATATATATAAGCACCGTAGCACCTATAGGCAGAGATAGAGCTTCGTGACCGAATGAGCAGCAGAATGTCCACAACGCCAACCCTATGCTCATGGCAGAGATGTGCTTGTCACGAGGTGTTATGTGTTGCCACAAGAGCATAAAAGAGAGTGTGGTCAGGGATGTCCACATGTAATTGAGAGAGCCCGAAGCCCAATAAAATAAATAGTCCATATCGGGCATTAACCAGTATATGCCGGCAACAGTCAGTAGCAAAGTTAAGCTGCGCGGTGTGCCTTTGCAACCTTGTGTATATAGTGCCATGCACCATATCAATAGCATGAATATTAGAGTGTTTACAATATCAAAGGCATAATCGGGTAGCACAGCCAATAGCGATTGTAATGTAATGTGAATGAGTGCCCGGGAGTTCTCACCTATGTAATGGTGGTATTGCGATATGAGAATGTCGGAAAAATTGCTAATAGGCGATAGTGTTTCGCCCGGTACATATCGTAGGGCATACCACACATCGTCATCGTAGTATGGAACAAAATAGTTGAAGAGAAAGAAACATATAGCAACAACTATGCAAGTAAAAAGTGTATAGAGATTACTTTTGGTCATGGTGCTGTTTCTTGTATTCTCGGGCGATGTATGTGGGGCGGTTTTTGGTTTCGTTAAATATTCTACCCAGATATTCACCGATAATGCCTAATGAGAGGAGCTGAATACCACCGAGAAAGAGTATTATACACATGAGCGATGGGTATCCGGCTACCGATTCGCCCCATATCAATGTCTTGGCAATGATGATAATCATGTATACAAAGGCCACACAAGATATGATGAAGCCAAGTATTGACGATATGCGCAAGGGTGTAACTGAGAATGAAGTAACCCCTTCGATGGCAAGGTTGAAGAGCGAAAAGAAATTCCACTTTGAACTTCCGGCAATACGCTCTTGTTGGTCGCACAATATCTCCTTTTTCTTGTAGCCTATCCAAGCGTACATACCTTTGGTGTATCGACATTGTTCACGAAGGGTTTTCAGTGTGTCTATGCACTTGCGGTCGAGCAGGCGGAAATCGCCCACATTGGGCAACACGTCAATATTACTGGCGCGTTGCAATAATGAGTAGTAGATGCGAGAGAATAACTTGCGTAATGCCGAATTGTCTCCACGCGAGCGTCGACGTGCGTATACATCATCGTAGCCCTCCTCCCAATATTGCAACATCAGGGGTATGGCTGACAGCGGGTGTTGCAAGTCGGCATCGAGGATAATTGCACAATCGCCTGTTGCATAGTCAAATCCGGCCAACATTGCAGCCTCTTTGCCAAAGTTGCGCGATAATATTACTGTCGCTACTCGGGCATCTTGTTCTATAAAACTGTTTATGATAGACTCGGTATCATCGTTGCTGCCGTCGTTGATGAAGAGTATTTCCCAATTATATTGCTTGAGCGAGTCGGTGAGCTTGCATAAGTTGGTATATAATTTTTGTAGCGATTCTTGCTCGTTATATGCCGGTATGATAATTGAGATGGTCTTCATAGCTTTGATGATTTAAGAACAAAACGTACCAATATAAAATTGACAGGAACAACAGTGACAAACATAGGTATGGGAGCCCAAGTCTCAGGTACTCCTATATACATGTATAGGTTGAGAAATACTATTTGTAACAAGTAGTTGATGCCGTGGCTTGCCATGAAACCTACGCCTTTTTTCACTGTAGGCCTTGTCTTGAAGGTAAAGTAGTTGGATAAGAAAAAGTTGAAAATAAAACTTATTACATAACCAATTGTGAGCGATGTTGTAGCTCCACATCCTATAATGGCGTTGAACAGATAATATATGCCATACTGAATGAGTGTTGCAATAACACCTACAATGCCAAATCGTACAACTTCGTGAAATCGCGAAGAGTGCCATATATTGCTCATTGTATATTTCTTGTTCATAGTGTTGTTGCTACATGCTAAATGTGCCGTAAAGATAGTGAAAAAGTTGATGTAATGCAACGTCTACTTCCGAGGCTCGAAATATACAGCCTCTACGCGACGATAAGGTGGTTTTTGTAGTATGATATAATATTGGTTGTCGATGGCAAACGGCATTGAGGGGTTGGCACTGTAGTTGCGGGGTATGTATGTCGAGGGATAGCTGCCGGGGGCAATTTTGCGCCTTAGTTTTCCCATAAAATTGATGTCGGGGTCGGATGGTGATGCTTGGCATAGTTGGAAGGTGTACTCTCCATGTGGCGGTATCGTGTCGCATGGCATTATAAGCCAATCGATAGAGTCGGTTGTATAAAACGTCAATCCTTTTTCAAGGCGATTTTCTGCTACCAATAGTGTACCCTCTTTTATGGCCTGATGTATGGTAGACGGCATTATCCTGAATGTCTTATCGTGTATTGCCGAGAGTGTGGCAAAGTTGTAATGATTGATCCAGAATTGGTCGCTTGATAGTATTACGGGGGCCGTTATGGGGCAGGGGTGAGGTATATCCGATACGACAAAGTCTTGGTCGGTGTGGTTGTATATGTATGAGTATATGGTATGGTTGATTTGTCCGTATATTTTATTCCAATCGTGCGCATAGCATGCCTCATAAGCCACGAGTGCTACCATAAAAGGCGTGCACCATTTGATAGAGACTGTGTTGAACTTAGGAGCGAAAACTGACACGTAGCGAAGTATGAGTATTACCGCAAATGTCTCGGCAAAAAATATAGCCCTGCCTCCTACTCCTATTATGAGGCACGATAGCATATCGATCATTGTGGTTATGATGAGAAATCTGTTATTGACTATATAGTCGAGTGTCTCTTTTTTCCGGGTGATATATCCGTAGCATAGCATGAGTAACAATACCAGTACCATCTTGAACTGTGATGCAGTTGCCATGGCGGTGATGACGAATGATGAGCCTCCTGTAGGCTTGACTGCCGCAAGTTTGACAAAGTTGCCCGGTGCAAAGAACATAATGGCGTAGCCTATAAGCAATCCGGTCAAAATCACAGTGGGTAGTGGTGTCTTGTATTGTTTTTGTATTATGTATTCGACAATGACGGCTGCAATAATGCCGGTGATGAGTGTCTCGTGCGACCAACCGGCAACTACCGAAAGTATGAAGTATATGGGATACAGGTATATGGCGCAACTTTTGCGATTGTGCCGGTAAACAAAGAGTAGCAGTATGATAAATGCCAGAGTCCAATAATAATTGAAGCTGCCCGATGCCCAGCAGGCAAGGTATTCGCAGTTGGCCGATAGAAATCGTAAGTATATGATGGCTGTCAGCCAGTGTATCCAAGAGCGTTTGTCACGTGGTGTGGCGTATGTCACAATAAGGCATAACAGGGTAGTCCATACTATTGCATTGAGTATGTTGAATAGTTGCTTGTCGGGCGAGAGTAATAGTATAAATTGCTCTATTGCATGTATAATGCTACGACCATTGATGTTGTGATAGTGCAGGTATTGCGATTGTATGATATCTTTGACCGACTGTACCGGATGGTCGAGGTTGTACATGATGATATATTGGTAGAAAAAATCATCATTTATGTATGGGAATAAACCATTGAGCCATACCTGATATATGGTGTAGGCGATGAGGATTAATGCTATAATGATTTGTGATTTTTTCATTATGTTTGTATAAATACGAAACGACACCAATTGTTCTTGTAAAAACTATTGGAGTCGTTTCTTTATTTTTTCAATAGGTTCTTATTCTACCCAATCAGATATATCCTCTATAGGCAATTGGCGTTTAAACACCTCTTTAAATGAGATAAGACTCTCGGTGCGAGCCAAACCGAGAGGTTGCAATTTCTTGTGAATAATATCAAGCATGTGGCTGTTGTCGCGAGCATAGAGTTTGATAAACATGTCATACTCTCCTGTGGTGAAGTGACACTCAACAACTTCGGGTATCTGTTTTAGCTGCTCTACAATGCCCGAGAAGTCTCCGGGGGTTTGTAGGTAGAAACCAATATAGGCACAAGTGCCAAAACCGATTTTGTTTGAGTCGAGGATATATTCCGAGCCTTTAAGCACGCCCAGATTTGTAAGTTTCTGTACGCGTTGGTGTATGGCTGCTCCTGACACTCCACATTCGCGGGCTACTTCCAGAAATGGTATTCGTGAATTTGATGCTATGAGTTTTAAGATTTTATAATCTAACGCATCTAATTGATGGTGTCCCATGGTGTGATTTTTTTTGTTTAGGATTAAGGTTTTTGCAAAGTTATAATTCTAAAATCTAATTTGCAATAGTCTGTGCATGGTTTTTTTTAATAAAAATTTTTATAAATGGCTTTGCCTGGCAGTTGTCATTTCTTCTTTGAAGAGATAATGTGATGCTAAGTCATTATAATTTTGCTTGTTGATGTTACATAAAATTTTGTTCATTGCTTGTACTCTTATACTATTTCTATTAATTTCGCATCGCTTGTATTTTGTTTGAAAAAAGTATAATTATGATTTGTATCAAGAAGTTGAGTATAAACAGTGCCGAGTTGGATATAGTACGTGCCATATATGAGAGTTCATTCCCGATTGACGAGCGACGAGATTTTGAGTCGATTGTGGCGTTGATGTCTGATAATGTGTGCTTTCAATTGGAAGCCATATATAGCGGAAATGAAGTGGTGGGCATGCTCTCGTCTTGGCAACTCGATGAGTGGCGTTATGTAGAGCATTTTGCCATTGATGCTACCAAGAGGGGTGGAGGTATAGGGCGTGAAGTGTTGCGAGAATATATTGAGCGCAATGACACTCCTGTAGTTCTTGAGGTTGAGCCTCCTGCAGATGTGTATAGCCGTCGACGTATTGATTTTTATGTAAGCATGGGGTTTGTTCTGCATAAAGATTACCGATATATGCAACCTTCTTATGGAGAAGGACGTGAGGCGGTCGAACTCCTTCTTATGACCTGCGGCGCAGCATCGGGGTGTAATCTTGACGCTCTCTCTCGACTGTTGCATGCAAGAGTGTATGGGGTGAAGTGATAAATGAAATGTTAAAATTAAACATATACAACAATCGTTTGTTGTGAATGTTGTACCTTTGAATTTCATTACTGAGCCATGCATACAAGAATATTACATATAAT
Source organism: Bacteroidaceae bacterium (assembly GCA_017522135.1). Lineage (GTDB taxonomy): Bacteria > Bacteroidota > Bacteroidia > Bacteroidales > Barnesiellaceae_A > Barnesiella_A. Next base: position 9,806 of record JAFXAB010000028.1, on the reverse strand, counting down.
CATAGCACTTATCGCTGTAACAATGATGTTTATGACATCATGTAGTACCGACTCGTGTAACGAGCGACGAGTAGTATCGGTTACAATCATGCCACAAAAATATCTCGCCGAGCAAATTGCCGGAAACCGATTTGATATCAATTGTGTTGTACCGCCCAATAGCAATCCCGAGGCATTTGATCCTACTCCTATGCAATTTGTAGAGATTGATAGGAGCGAGGCATATCTGTGTGTAGGAGGGATGTTGGGCTTTGAGGTGACATGGATGGAGCGAATAGCCCGTAACAACCCCGATATGAAAATATACGATACCTCTCGAGGTATTGATATGCTCACTTCTACTCATTGTCATGAGCACAATAAAGGTGAGATGCACGAATGTAATGTTTTAGACCCACATACATGGTCGTCACCTCGCAATGTGCGCATCATGGCCTATAATATATGCCGTGCCTTGACCGAACTTGACAATGAATATGCCGATTATTACAAGGAAAACTGTGATAGGCTTGTTCAGCGCATAGATAGTGTGGAGGCTGTGGTGTCGAGCTTGTTGGAGCCTTGTCGGGGTACTGCATTTGCCATTTATCATCCTTCTCTTAGCTATCTGGCGCGTGACTATGGCTTGTCGCAATTGTGTATCGAAGATATGGGCAAGGAAAACTCGGTGCTTGCCTTGAGAAATAGAGTCGATGAAGCACAAAATAGTGGCGTGAAGGTTGTATTTATACAGCAAGAATTCAACCCTCGCCAAGTAGAAACTTTTGCTCGAGAATTGGATGCCGAGGTTATAACCATCAACCCTCTCAATTACGATTGGGCTGCAGAAATCATAAACATTGCACATGCCATTGCACGATAGAAATATTATTGCCGCACTTGAAGGCATATCGCTCTCGTATGAGCAAAAAACTATTTTACACAATGTAAATCTTACCATTTCCAACCGCGACTTTGTTGTTATAACAGGTGCAAATGGTGGTGGAAAAACTTCTCTGTTACGACTGTTGCTTAAGCTCATCAAGCCTACTGCCGGTAGCGTGACATACTACAGTGATGGTAAAGAGGTCGATGGCTTGCACATAGGCTATCTGCCACAAAAGAATATGATAGATAGTCGTTTCCCTATTACTGTCGAGGAGGTTGTTGCATCGGGCTTGTATGCTTCGCAAATAGCAAAGGAAGAGAAAATGCGTGTTGAGTCGACTGTGGATATGTTTGGGCTGAAAGGATTTCTCTCTCGCACTATAGGAGAGTTGTCGGGAGGAGAGTTGCAACGAGCTCTCTTGGCCCGATCTGTTATCTCGCAACCGCAACTCTTGGTGCTCGATGAACCATTGTCTTATATCGACGAGGCGTTTGCTCCTCGCATTTACGATATATTATCGCAAATGTCTCCAAGTTGTGCTATCGTTATGGTGACACACCACCCCGATAAGGTGGCCTCTTTGGCTACACGAATGATGAGAATAGATGCTGGGATACTTATAGGCTGACGTCTGCTCGTTTCTCTGTTATTGTGCTTGTATCGTTACTTCTTCTCAATACCCATTTGAGCGGCTTGTTCGAGCATATATTGCCATGCAGCAGCACGCTCGTTGGGGATAATACCGTCGAGAATGGCATTTTTAATGGCACTTTTCAGCTCGCCCACTTCGCGCGAAGGGGGTAGGGCAAAGTATTCCATAATCTCCTCTCCGCCAACGGGTGGCTGGAAGTTGCGTACTCGGTCTTTCTCCTCTATCTCCTCGAGCTTGCGACGTACAAGTGCAAAGTTGTCGAGGTACTTGCGCACCTTCTCGGCGTTGCGCGATGTGATATCGGCTTCGCATAGGAGCATCAACTCTTCAATATCGTTTCCGGCGTCAAAGAGCAGACGGCGTACAGCCGAGTCGGTAACTTCTTCTTCTGCCAGCACGATGGGGCGCATGTGTAGTTCTACGAGCTTCTGTACATACTTCATGTGCTCATTGAGAGGTAACTTCATGGCTCGAAAGATGCCGGGTATCATCTTGGCTCCTACAAAGTTGTGGTTGTGGAAAGTCCACCCCAGTCGGGCGTCGTATCGTTTGGTGCGAGGCTTGGCAATGTCGTGGAAGAGTGCTGCCCAACGCAACCATTCGTTGCGTGATCGCAGGGCTACGTTGTCGAGTACTGTGAGGGTGGTGTAGAAGTTGTCTTTGTGCCCGCGACCATCGATGGTTTCAGTGCCTTTCAGTGCCGACAATTCGGGGCAGATGTAGGGTAGCAGTCCGCACTCGTCGAGTAGGATAAATCCACGAGACGGGATGTCGGAACGTATTATTTTACCCAACTCGTCGGCAATGCGCTCGCGCGAAATGATTTTGATGCGCTCTTTATTTCGCTTTATCGCATCGAAGGTGTCGGGGTAAATGCGAAAGTTGAGTTGCGTGGCAAAGCGTATGGCGCGCATCATGCGCAAGGGGTCGTCGCTGAATGTGATGTCGGGGTCGAGTGGTGTGCGTATAATCTCACGCTCTATATCTCCAATACCGTCGAAGGGATCTACCAACTCGCCATATCGCTCGCTGTTGAGGCACAGTGCCAGGGCATTGATGGTAAAGTCGCGACGGTTTTGGTCGTCTTGCAAGGTGCCATCTTCTACAATGGGCTTGCGTGAGTCGTGTGAGTACGATTCGCGACGTGCACCCACAAACTCTACCTCCCACGTATCATTACCGTTGCGATACTTGACCTGTGCTGTGCCAAAATTGCGAAATACCGACAAGTGAGCTCGACGTCCCAGCTTTCTGCACAAGGCCTCAGCAAGTTCTATACCGCTACCCAATGTTACAACATCAATGTCTTTCGATTGGCGACATAGTACGATGTCGCGTACATATCCGCCTATCACAAAGCATGGGCGTTGTAATTCATCGGCCACTTGGCCTATGAGCTTAAATACCGGTTGTTCGAGGTGCTTGTGCATAGCTGTTATGGAATTGTTTCTGATACTTTGCTTTGTTGAATGAGTTAGTCGAGGGGCATGATTTCTTCGGTGAAGTCTGTGAGGTTTTCTATACCGTCGGCTGTGATGAGGTAGGTGTTTTCGATACCTACAGCACCTGTGCCGGGGATGACAAACTTGGGCTCGAAGGCTATCACGTTACCGGCCTCAAGCACGTCGCGTGAGCGGGGTGCCAATACGGGCGACTCGTTGATTTCGATACCTACACCGTGACCCACAAAACCGGCTTGTTGGTTGTGACCCATGAAGTACTCTCCGAGACCGGCTTCTTCGGCCATTGTGCGCGAGAGGTTGTATATATCGGCGGCTTTCACACCGGGGCGAGCTATTTCCATCAGGGCATGGTGTATGGCAATAGAGCAGTTGTGTGCCTTTTGTGCCAATTCGCTCATTGTACCCACCGAGTATGTACGCGAAATATCGCTCATATAACCTGTGAAGTTACCGCATAGGTCTACCATTGTGCTCATGCCGGGTTTCAATATCGTTCCGTTGCAACCACCGGGCAGAGAGCTGTCAAGACCTGCGCCTCCCATGGCAAAGTCGTAGGGCGAAGGGTTGTCGGCATTGTCGCCACTGATGAGGCTACCCATAAATACCTCCATGCTGGGGCCTGCTACGCGGAAGATACCCAAGCATCCGGCACGACGCAGGCGTGCCTCTATCTCAATCTGCAATTCGATGTCGGTCATACCGGGATGGTATATGCCTTGCAGATTTTTGTATACGCTCATGTGCCCTTGTGCCGATTGTCGTATCTTTTCTATCTCGTAGGCTGTCTTGGTCGAGCGCACATAGCTCATAATGGCCGAGCCGTTGGTGGGTGTAGACTCGGGGAACGACTTGGCCAGACGGCTTACATCGCTGTAAGACATAAAGTTCATTTCAAGTGCGAGTGTTGCGGGCATTGATACTCCGGCTTGTTGCAGGAGTGCGGGGATGTCCTCGGGCTTGCGTATGTAGGTTACATTGTCGCCTTTCAAAAGTGCAGGTCGCTTTACATAGTAGTGTATGAAGCCTTCACTATTGATATATACATAGCCACTGAATACGCGACCGGCTATGTAGTAATTGTTTACATTTGTGCCAATGAGTATGGCATCGGTATTCATAGCCTTCAGTGCGGCTACAATCTTGGCTTTACGATTGTTTATCTCTGAAGCAAATTCGGGTGTATACATACGATTGTTATTTTATGATTTATTATTTACTTGTTGGTGGGTTGCAATTTGATAAAGTATTTTGTCATGTCGGTAAAATTGTCAAATTGCAATTCTGCGTTGTCGGTTGTACCAAATCCGTAGCTCATCCACACGAAAGGTATTCCGGCTCGGTGTGCTTCACGACAATCGCCGTCGGTGTCTCCAATATATACGGGATGTCGCAGATGGTGTTTCTCGGCCAGCAAGCGTATGTTTTCGGCTTTGTGCAGGCGGGTGTTTCCGTAGGCAAGTGTGTCTGTTATGTATGACTCTATGCCGGCATATCGCACAAAAATGGGTAGCTCAAGCTCATCGCAGTTGCTCAACATAAACAACTTGTAGTGCTTGGCGAGTTGGGCGATGCCATCTTGTACACCTTCGTATAGCTTGCCTCCCAATCGAGGAAGCTCGGTAATGACCAATTCGGCAATGGTCTCGAGTAGATGTTCTACCTGATCGGCTTGTACAAAGTGTCGCATGATGTCGTCGATGGGCGTGCCAATGAGTGCCAATAGGTCGTTGCGTGTAATGCGTCGTTCTATGCCCTCGCGCACAAATGCCATGTTCCATATCTCGGCATATGTGTCTACTGCATCCCACATTGTACCATCCATGTCGAAGATGAGTGCATCTGTGTCGTGGTTTATTGTCATGCGCTTGATGTCTGGTTTACCGGTGCGAAGTTAATACAAAACCTTAAAAAAAACAACATCGACACGCTAAAGCATATCGATGTTGTCTGATATTTGATGTTATTGGCAGAGCTATGCTTGTATCAATATATTATGTATGATGCAAGGGGGGCTAACTCGCCACTGATAGAGCCGTCGGCTACGATGAAGGTGGTGTTGTGTACTTTGTCGGTGTATTTGCCGGCAGGTAGAGTGGTGGGCATTGAGATGGTTTGAGCCTCTTGGCTGATATTGATGAGGGCTGTACCCTTATCGCCACGCATCACCTCGATAACCGCTCCGTTTTCTGTAGCCTCTACTTGCTCAGCGCATCCGCTCATGGCCTTGCGGAAGGCAATGGCTGCTACAACCTCGGGGTGGAAGAACTCGTCGTTACCGCGCTCGCCTACACGGTTGTTGCCATAATAATTGTCGCGTGTGCTACCTGCAGGACGGCTGTAGAATAGGGGCGTACCGTGTTGACGGGCTGTGAGGAACACATAGCCTTGACGGATAAGCTCGTCGCTTATACCTGCCGACTCATGTCCATTGCAGTAAGTGTCGTGCGACTCAACCCATGTTACCAAGCGATTGGGCGATACCGGATGATGCCACTCGGCAAGATTGGTGGCATGGTAGTTGTGTTGCTCGAGTGCATGGCGCAGGGCTCCGCCATAGTTGCTTGCTGTGAGATCCATATACTCGGCATACTCCAGCTCTTTTACATTCTTGTCCTGCAACACTTCGCCATAGATAAAGAGGCTGTCGGGGTAGAGCAGTGTGATGTCCTTGATGGCTTCGCGACCGGTAGCGATATCCCAGAAGTTGTTACGCTCCGACTTGGCATCGGTGGGGTCGCTGGGCAAGCCTATGTGCTTGGCTGTGTCGTAGCGAAAACCACGTGCACCGCAAGCGATGAGGTCGTTGACATACTTCATGTAGTAGTATTGGAACTCGGGGTTTTCGGTATTTACGTCGGGTAGTTTACCCATCATACCGGTAGTACACTCATAGCGATCATTCCATTGTGTAATGTCGGTAAATCCGTTGGCATGGAACAAGTTCTCATGACCGCCTACAACGCTGTCGAGAGCCGCAGTTACAGCGGTATGGTCTATAGCTACGTGGTTGGGCAGCACGTCTACCAACACGCGCACGCCATATTTGTTGGCACTGTCGCACATGGCCTTGAACTCGTCGCGCGAGCCAAGCATATAATTGCCTATCTTCCAGTCGATAGGCTGATAGTAATAGTACCATTTGCCACGTATGGTGTCGCCCTCTTCACTCCACAAGGCAAGGCCTCCATCCTCACCTACAAAGCATGTTTGTGCAGGAGATGTTTGCACCATGTCATAGCCCGACTCGGCTATCAACTTCATGTTTTCGCCAATGGTGTTGAACGACCACGACCATGCATGCAAGATAACCTCATCGTTAGTAATCTCGCCGGGGGCTTGTGTAGCCTTGTCGCTACAGCCTGCAAGGCTCATCGACACAGCAACCGCAGTTGCTGCTGATAGTAAAATGTGTTTCATAAGATTATAATTGTGATTTTAAAATTATTACCTATAATTGCAGGCAAAGGTAATTATTTTGTATCACAACTGCAACTCTATTGCACGTCTGCTTTTCGTCACAATGGGCTTACTTTACAACCTTACGGCAATAGTGTCCTGTATTGGTGACAACATTTACAAGATAAATGCCCGATGAAACAGACGACATATCCAATTCGACAGAAGATGAAACTCTTCTGTCGGAAAGTACTTCTACTCCGTTTGCATCAACGAGGCTAACACCTTTGAGTAGTCCGTTTCCTGCTTTTACCATCAATATGCCGTTCTGTAAAGAAACACACACATTACTCCCATGAAGAGGGCTTGATATGCCACTGCCTCCGATGGGAAGAATTTCAAAATCTTTCCATACCGGAGCCTCCTTGTACATATCAACCGATTCGGCTGGTACGTATACAGTATTCAAGGGCGTATTGTCAAATACATAGTATTCTGTTGCATCGGGTGGAGTAGTTGCGTAACAGACAAAATCGACTAAAGATGTGCAATGGCTGAAGGCCGAATTGCGAATGTGAGTCACTTGCCCAAGAAGGGTTATTCCTGTAATGCCACTGCAATTGCGCAGTACACCATCCTCAATGGTCGTTACACCCTTGGGAATAACAACATCTCCGGTCAAATTCTTACAATCCTCAAATGCCGAGCAACCTATGCTTGTGACAGTCTCGGGAATAACAAGACTTCCTGTAATATTTAAAGCCGCAAAAGCACGCTCTCCGATTGTCTCCAATGAAGAACCCAAATAAAGCATTCCTGTAAAGCCTTCACACTCGCCAAAGGCGTTGTTGCCTATTGTTTTTACCGAATTGGGTATCAATAAATCGCCTTGTAGTTTCTTGCAACCGGTAAATGCACCTTCACCTATCGTCTCCAAGCAATCGGGAAGAAGCAGTGCACATTCAAGCGAAAAGCACGACCCGAATGCATAATCACCAATCGCTACGACCGATGGGCTCATAACAAGTCCGGTCAAATAATTGCAACCATAGAAAGCTTCATTGCCAATACTTGTGACACTTGATGGCAATTCTATCGTCCCACCCAATGCGTAGCATCCCCAGAAGGCTCTGTTGCCTATATGAGTCACACCTTCTTCTATGGCAAGAGTGTTCATATGATGAGACAACGCATAGAAAGGTCCTGTATTATCTTGGTCGTAGTCATACATGGCACCATTGCCCCTGACAACCATGTGGCGAGTATCGGTGTTGTACACATATACAACATCATCGCCGCATTGTCCTTCAATCACATCGGCATAGAGCTGATTAACCATGGCTATGAGAGCCACAAAAAGCAGTAAATGTCTTTTCATATTCATCAAAATAAAGTAGGTTGCGCAATATAAGTACAAAGTTATAAAAAATGAAATTATCACCCAAATACGACGAAAAAGATAAATTGTGCAGACCCGATTATTCGTATGTGGCCGCAATCAAAGCCACCCGACCTATATCATCATTTACCTCAAAAAGCCCATGACACCGCGCGACACTCCTTGCCAAAAGCAATATTATGGTGATACACATCTACATAATGTTCTATGTCGGTAATCGACCTTATCATCCTGTCGGCCTTGCTCTTGGCAGTATCGCCGGGCATAGAGTGAATAATGGGAAGCATCGTTTCGTCAAACTCACCCTCCTTAAATCTTACAGAGATAAAATTGGCAGTATCCACCACCATCCACCAACCCGCACACTCGCTCGGTTGCATCACAAATCGCTCCATTGCGCACATCATAGCTATATAAATTTGTCAACGTTAAACATCCATTCACACTGCAAATCTACTCCTACACATGTGCAATTATTTGTGATAGGTGTGTTAAATAATATATACATTCAAATAAGTACAAAAAAAGCGAGAGCAACCAAGTGCCCCCACTTTAAATGTTTTCACAACGGAATAATCCTTATTGTGAATTGATGAAATTTTGTGTTGCAAATATACGAGATTTTTAAAACTAAAAGAATAGTTTTTCATAAATTTTTCCTAACTTGCGAAAAAATAGAAAATAAATAAATACTCTATATGAAAAAGATATTAGGACTGGATTTAGGGACAAATAGTATAGGCTGGGCAGTTGTGAATGAAGCCGAATGTCAGGAAGAAAAATCATCTATTGTACGCTTGGGTGTGAGGGTTAATCCTCTTACTGTTGATGAAAAAAGCAATTTTGAGAAAGGAGCTGCTATTACTACTGCTGCAGACAGAACATTGAAACGGAGTAGCCGTCGTAATTTACAACGTTATAAATTGCGTCGTGATGTTCTGAAGTCTATCTTATTAAAAAACAATATTATAAATTCGGATTCATTGTTGAACGAGAGTGGTAAGAATACAACTTATGAAACATTACGATTGAGAGCTTATGCTACGCGGCAAGAAATTTCACTTGAGCAGTTTGCACGTGTTTTATTAGCCATAAATAAAAAACGTGGCTATAAGAGTAGCAGAAAGGCCAATGCTGAAGAAGGTTACGCTGTAGATGGAATGTCTGTTGCAAAATATCTTTATGAAAATGATATAACTCCCGGAGAGTATTGTTACGAAGTGCTACTGCATGGCAAGAAATATATACCGGATTTTTATCTCTCCGATTTAGAGAATGAGTTGAGTCGAATATGGGCATATCAATCTCAATTCTACACTGATATCTTGACCGATGATTTGAAAAAGCAGTTATATGGTAAGTCCCAAACAAAGTGTTCAGCTATATTCTTTGCAAAATATAATATCTATACAGCAGAGAATAAAGGTGCAGATAAAAAATTACAGACTTACAAATGGCGTAGTCGTGCTTTGAAGGAGAAATTGCCTATTGAAGAGGTTGCTTATGTTATATGTAGTATTTGTGGTGAGATAAATTCGACAAGTGGTTACTTGGGTAGTATAGGTGATAGAAGTAAACAATTATATTTTGATAATATTACTGTTGGTGAGTTTCTGTGGCGACAAATAAATGTGGATAGACACAAGAGCCTTAAAAATCAAGTATTCTATCGCCAAGATTATTTAGATGAATTTGAAAAAATATGGGAGCGACAGGCTTGTTTTCATAAAGAATTGACTCCTCAACTGAAGAAGGATATTCGTGATGTTATTATTTTCTATCAACGTCCTCTTAAGAGTAAGAAGTCCTATCTTGATAATTGTGAACTTGAGGGAAAAAATCTCGTTGTTGAAGCAGATGGTAAATCAAAAACTATTCATATTGGTCCCAAAGTTTGTCCAAAGTCATCTCCGATTTTTCAAGAGTTTCGTATTTGGCAGCGTCTTAATGATGCAAGAGTAACTATTCGTGAAAATAATCCAATTACCAATCGTAAAGAATATTTTTCAAGAGAACTTACACTGGAGG
>JAFXAB010000027.1 GCA_017522135.1 Bacteroidaceae bacterium | reverse complement strand
TCCGTGAAGTATCTCTATCAGCACGACGGAGTGTGGTTCTATATCAGCGCCGGGCACAAAGCCTATTTCCGTAAGTTCAAAAAGGACTACGGAGAAAAATTCATCGGTACGGGAGTCTTGGTAAAAGAAATAATCGGGGAGGTTGAATAGGCGACTATCCCTTGAATATGGCTATTGATTATAGCTTCACGTCCTTCCGCTGATAACAGATACTCAACATCATTCCGATTGTCCATCATGAAGTTCTCGGTAATCAATAGAATGAATAAAGGTGAGACCACGAACTGTCTCACCTTTAGGTCGCGAGGCGGTGTCTATGGTGATACCGTCTCGCGTGTTCTTATGATAGTGTTGTGTGTTACAAAGAGCCTTGACAGAAAACCATTTCGTGCGGCATGCACCAACCGGCATCTTTGAGTTGTCGCAAGAAGAGTCGGGCGCACATCTCGGCATCGTCGCCGGCACGGTGGTGGTTGTGGCAAGGAATGTCGAATATGTGGCATAGGGCATCCAATTTGTTACACTCGAAGTTGTATAACCGTCTTGCGGCACGCAGGGTGCAGTAGTATGTGATAGGAGGTATTGGCAAGTTGTACATACTCAAGGTGCTGCGTATACAACTCATATCGAAAGCGGCATTGTGTGCTACAAGGATAGGGCTATGGGCAAGATAAGGCAATATTTCGTGCCACACTTGGGGGAAGAGAGGTGCATGGGCAGTATCCTGTGGGCGTATGCCGTGTATTTGTGTGTTGTAGTAGTTGTAATAGTTGTTGGGCGGTTGTACGAGCCATGAGCGAGTCTCTGTGATTTTTCCATTGCGCACGACGCATATACCGGCCTCGCATATCGAGTCGCGACGATTGGTGGCAGTCTCAAAGTCTATGGCTACGAAGTCTACTTCTTGCATGGAGAGTAATAAAATGTAAGCCTGCTCAATAGGGTGATAATTGGGCAGGCTTATTAAGCATTGAATCTTACTTAAGATTTTGCAATGATTTAATGGCAGCAGTACGGTCGGATGCACTTACTACATAGTTGCCAGCCACAAGAGCATCGGCACCGGCCTCGACGAGCAAGCGACCCGTGCGCTCATTGACCCCACCATCAATCTCGATGGTAACGTTGTAGCCACCGTCGTCTATCATTTTCTTGAGCTTGCGTACTTTTTTGACCGACGATTCGATAAATGCCTGACCACCATATCCGGGATTGACCGACATGATGAGAACTAAATCTATGTAAGGGAGTATCTCCTCGAGAAGGCTTACAGGTACATGAGGATTGAGAGATACACCGGCTTTCATGCCGGCCGCCTTAATGGCCGAAACCGTGCGATGAAGATGACGACATGCCTCGAAGTGAAAGGTAACAATATCGGCACCAAATTCCTTGCAACGGTCGATGTAGCGGTCGGGGTCGACAATCATCAAGTGTACGTCAAGTACCTTGTCGGTGTTGTCTTTAACTGCCTTGATGATAGGAAACCCGATGGAGATGTTAGGAACAAAAACGCCATCCATCACGTCGATGTGTACCCAATCGCAAGCCGACATAGATTGCAACTCGTCGGCAAGATGACCAAAATCGGCTGTGAGAATAGAGGGAGATACAATAACGCTCATTTTATTATCAATTTTTTGGATATTATGTTTATGTGTTTATTTATCTTATGCAAAGATAGTGAAAGGTGAGCGAAGAAAAACTAAGTTTACTTAAGTTTTTATTCCGAACCGCATCCTATCTTATCCAAAGATAGTGAAAGGTGAGCGAAAAATATGAAGTTTACTACAATGTTTTTCACAGCGAGTGCAGCATTTCTTCGCGGTAACGCAAAGAAACAAGAAGCACTAATTCTGTATTTGCCACAGACCGGTCGGCTTGCTGACCTGCCGGCTATACGGCAGGCACACATGCAAGCTATACAGCCTTCTCGCCCACAAGTTTGACAAACCGTCTTATTGCTTGCCAATGATGTTATTTATAAATCACGAAATGAACCTTTGAGTGTGTGTTCCTGTGCACAGCAAGATGTCTTTTGAACTGCTCGAAATATTTTCGGATGCTCAAAAGGCTTGTGTTCTTCTGAACACAGCAAGGTATGTTTTCAGCCGCTCCAAATGAATTAAGCCGCTTCAAACTTGATGTTCGCAGGAACATGGCATGGTATGTTTTGAGTAACTCAAAACCTTTCGGGTTACTCCCGAAAACCTTGCCGCATTCCGAAACTTCTCCCTCCGAAGTCGGAATAATTGAATATTTCACGATAAAATAACAATGCTTTTTTATGTTTGTCGGCACAGCAGACCCTCAATTTCAAATTAAATAAGTACTTTTGTATCTTGGATGTGGTATGTACCGCTTTCAAAACAAGAAAGATAATGGACCGCCTGACAAAAGAACAACGATATAAGAATATGTCGGCAAACAAAGGAAAGGGTACCAAGCTTGAACTTTTGTTTGGCAAATTGTTGTGGAATGCAGGTGTCAGATATCGCAAGAATGATAAAAGGGTCTTTGGAAGACCGGACTTTGTTATTCGCAAAATGAGAATTGCGATTTTTTGCGATGGAGAGTTTTGGCATGGCAGAAATTGGGAAGAAAAATAGCATTAAATCTAAAAAATTCAACAATATGAAGAAACATATTATCCATATTGATAATTCTGAAATATCAATCCTTTCACAAGGTACAGAGGACTATATCTCATTAACAGATATGGCTCATAGTCAAATGCAAGAACATATCATTTTTCGTTGGATGAGTTTGAAAAGTACTATTGAATACATTGGTGAATGGGAGTCACTTTATAATCCGAATTTTAATTATACCGAATTCGGTACAATTAGAAATGCTGCAGGAAGCAACAATTTCGTTTTATCGGTTAAGACTTGGATAGAAAAGACGAATGCTATGGGCATAATTGCAAAGGCAGGAAGATATGGCGGTACGTATGCTCACAAGGACATTGCTTATCACTTCGGCATGTGGATTAGTCCTCGTTTTCAGTTGTTATTGGTAAAGGAATATCAACGTCTTCAAGAAGAAAAGCAGAAACTTTTAGGGTGGACGGCTAAACGCGAGTTATCTAAAATCAATTACCATATACATGCAGATGCCATTAAGCAGAATTTAATACCACAAGAATTGACCACACAACAGATTTCGTATGTGTATGCTAATGAAGCCGACGTATTGAATGTTGCATTATTTGGTATGACTGCTAAACAATGGCGTGATGCTAATCCTGAATTAAAAGGAAACATTCGAGATTATGCCACAATAAATGAACTTATCTGTTTGTCTAATATGGAGAATCTTAATGCTGTTTTCATTAATGAAAAGATGCCTCAAAGTGAAAGGTTGATAAAACTAAATCAAATAGCTATTCAGCAAATGAAAGTTCTTGAGGACTCTCATAAACGGAACCTCTTAAGATAAATATCAATGAATAAATGGACTCGAGAAGAAACTGTCGTTGCGTTTAATGTATATTGCAAAATCCTATTTTATCCAAAGATAGTGAAAGGTGAGCGAAAAATATGAAGTTTACTACAATGTTTTTCACAGCGAGTGCAGCATTTCTCTGAGGTTTACCCGAGGGTTGTTGCGTGTAAAATAAAAACAGCCTGCTTTGTCACAAAGCAGGCTGAAACTTTACTCCATGAAAAATTCATTTTCTTTATTTTATATCGACATTCACATGTGGATATAATCGCAATAAAATTGAACAAATATAGAAATATTATTTGAATAATCAATGAGATTTTGCAAAAAGAATGATAAAAAAATGACTGTCGACATTCATCATGCAGACAGCCATACTACCATGAATAATCAATTGTTTTATTGAACGAGAGCTTTATGTTGTTGTTTGCAAATATAGTGTTTATATTGATAACTACCAAATTATAACATAAAAAACTCTTTAAAAACATTCAAAATAAAATGGTAAAATAAAATGGTTGAGGGTTGTGTTTTCTTACCCTTTGTTTTTTTTGATAGCACCGATGAGTTCGTTGAGAATGTCGCTTTGGATATATCGGTTGATAGCTAAGTAGAAAAGAGCGCATACGCCTATCTGTGTAAAGAACAGCAGATAAATGTTGGTAATGAATAGCTGAATGGGGTAGGCAAAACATATCATGAGCAGTGCTGTGGCGCACGAAGGCATGATGTCGATAATTTGTTGATGCCATGGATAGTTGATGCGCTTGCCTATTGCAACGATGCTTACAAAGTATACAATAGCGCGTGTCGCTACCATGCCCCATAATAATTGAATGATGGGCAGATGCCATGTTAAGGCCAATACGATGGCAAATAGTGTTACCTTGAATATTTCCAATCGCAGTGCTAAACCCGAACTGCCTTCTATGCGAATAAAGTTGCCGTTGAGTGATGTGAGCACGGTGAAAATGCCTGCAATGAGCAACAGTGAAAACATTGGGATAGAGGCTTGCCACTTGTCTCCCAAGAGGATGAGGATGAAGGGTTGTGCGGTAAGTGATAGTGCCAGCAGTGTGGGGAATGTGATGAATGCTGTGAGTTTCATAGACTTGCGATAGCTGCGCAAGAGTCTATCGGGGTCGTTTTGTATGGCACTGAATAGGGTGTATGTGCTATTGAGTATGATACCGTATAGGGTGGTTACTCCCATGTCGCTCCACTTGTTGGCTTGGCTGTAGTAGCCCAATTCGCGACTGGAGTATAACCTGCCTATTATGGCCGAATATATGTTGAGAAACAGTACATTGAGTATGTTGGCCAGCAAGATGTTGGAGCTGAAGGCAAATAGCTCGCGGAATGATTTCCAAGAGAATATGGCACGAGGTTTCCATCCGCCCCATACCCATTGCATTAGCATTTTTATGAAAGCCTGTATGGTCAACTGTGCTACCAAGGCCCATACGCCGTAGCCTTTGACTGCCAAAATCAGGGCTATGACTCCCGATATAACGATGGCACTGACGTTGATGGTAGCTACTTTGTGAAAGTTTATTTCCTTAACCATTTTGGCATTCTGTATAAGGCAGAGTGCGTTGAAGATAAAGACCAAAAAGAGGACTCGGGCCACCGGTATAAGGATGGGTTCGCCAAAGAATTGTGCTATAGCCGGGGCGGAGAAGTATCCGGCGATGTATAGAGCAACCGATATGAACAGGTTGTAGTAAAATACCGTGTTGTAGTCGGCCTCGGTTATGTGTTGCTTGCGAACAAGGGCTGCCGAAAAACCGCTGTCAGTGAGTGCTTGAGAAAGAGCAATGAAGATGGCCAGAGCACCTGTAAGTCCATACTCGGCAGCACTCAGTAGTCGGGCCAGAGCGATACCGATGGTAGCCGATATAAGTTGCGAGCCTACACGGTCTACCATGTTCCATACAAATGCACTGCGGGTCTTTTTGCGAAATTCTTTCTCTTCCAAGGTGTTACTTTTTTTGTTTGAGAAATTCTTGGTGTTCTTGTTGCAACTCGGCATGCAACTCGACCGAGCACCATTGTATGTTGGTGGGTGTGAGTCCTGCTTTGAGGGGTATGGTTGCGATGCCTGCAGTGCGATACATGGCAAGGAAATTGGTGAGCAGTTCTTGGTCAAAACCCTTGAAGATAAGCATCTCGTCGGTAAAAGGTTGTGTTACAGGCATCTTGTCTGTTGCATCGAATCCTTCTATGTCGGCAATGTATCCAATGCGTTTGCCATACTCATCGGTATTGACGTGACGACAGCCGATGTTGGCACTGAGGCATAGCATCTCTATCTGTCGACCTTTGTCGTTGCGAAGATTGTAGAGGTAAATGGTAGGTTTCATATTGGGTGGTAATGAATAAAAGAGGGTGTGTCGGTATTTTTTTATCTACTCAAGTATAATGTACAAGAAACTTTGTTGACACACCCTCTGTTTGTTATTATAGTTATTTTACTTCAGATCCGGGTTTTACTTCGTCGGCCGGTGTGATAACGACCAATCGACCGTCGGCATCTTCGGCACTGAGTATCATACCTTGCGACTCGATACCGCGCAACTTGCGGGGTGCGAGGTTGGCGATGAAACATACGTTTTTGCCTACCAACTCCTCGGGGGCATAGTGCTTGGCGATGCCCGAGACGATGGTGCGACCACCCAATCCGTCGTCGATGCGGAATTGGAGCAACTTGTCGGCTTTGGGCACTTTGGTACATTCAAGGACTTTACCTACGCGGATGTCGAGCTTGGTGAAGTCATCAAATTCGATATTCTCGCGGATGGGGTTGGCTTTGTGTTCGGCCAATTGATTGGCTTTTTTGGTGTCCTCGAGTTTTTGCAATTGTGCCTCGATGGTGGCATCTTCGATTTTCTCGAAGAGCAACTCGGCGGCAGCCAATTGAGTACCTGCTGCAAGGAGGTCGGTGCGACCCAATTGTTCCCAACTAAACTCGCCCATGCTCAACATGTTGCGCAACTTGGCAGCCGAGAAGGGCAAGAAGGGCTCGAAAGCAATAGCCAAGTTGGCCGAGATTTGCAATGCAAGGTTGAGGATGGTAGCCACACGCTCCATGTCGGTCTTGGCAAGTTTCCAGGGCTCGGTGTCGGCCAAGTATTTGTTACCGATGCGGGCGAGGTTCATGGCCTCTTTTTGTGCGTCGCGGAAGCGATAGTTTTCGAGGAGATTCTCAACCGTTGCCTTAACGTTGGCAAACTCGGCAAGCGTTTCGCGGTCGTAGTCGGTGAGCATGCCGGCTGCAGGTACTTTACCCTCGAAGTACTTGTGTGTCAGCACAACCGAGCGGTTTATAAAGTTGCCGAGGATGGCTACCAACTCGTTGTTGTTGCGAGCCTGGAAGTCGCGCCAAGTAAAGTCGTTGTCCTTGGTCTCGGGTGCATTGGCAGTGAGGACATATCGCAATACGTCTTGCTTGCCGGGGAAGTCAACCAAGTACTCATGCAACCATACCGCCCAGTTGCGCGAGGTTGATATCTTGTCGCCTTCGAGATTTAAGAACTCGTTGGCAGGAACGTTCTCGGGGAGGTTGTAGCTACCCTCTGCCTTGAGCATGGCGGGGAATACGATGCAGTGGAATACGATGTTGTCTTTGCCGATGAAGTGTATCATCTTTGTTTCGGGGTCTTTCCACCATTTTTCCCATGAGTCGGGGAGTAGTTCTTTGGTGTTAGAGATGTATCCAATGGGGGCATCGAACCATACATAAAGTACTTTTCCGTCGGCTCCTTCGACGGGCACGGGTACACCCCAGTCGAGGTCGCGGCTTACAGCGCGGGGTTGCAGTCCCATGTCTATCCATGACTTGCATTGACCATATACGTTGGGTCGCCACTCTTTGTGGCCTTCGAGTATCCATTGACGCAAGTATGGCTCCCATTTGTCGAGGGGGAGATACCAGTGTTTGGTTTCGCGCAATACGGGTTGGCTACCGCTGATGGCCGACTTGGGATTAATCAAGTCGGTAGCGTTGAGTGATGTACCGCACGCCTCGCATTGGTCGCCATAGGCACGCTCGTTGTGGCAGTGGGGGCATGTACCTGTAATGTAACGGTCGGCGAGGAATTGTTGAGCCTCCTCGTCGTAGTATTGTTGCGATACTTTCTCGACAAACTCACCCTTGTCGTATAGCTTGCGGAAGAAGTCGGATGCTGTCTCGTAGTGTATTTTGCTTGAAGTGCGAGAGTATATATCGAAAGAGATGCCAAACTCGGCAAAAGAATCTTTGATAATCTTGTGGTAGCGGTCGACGATGTCTTGCGGAGTAACACCTTCTTTGCGAGCTTTGATGGTAATGGGTACACCATGTTCGTCAGATCCACCAATCATGATTACCTCTTCGCCCTTGAGGCGTAGGTAGCGGGTGTATATATCGGCAGGAACGTATACGCCTGCCAAGTGTCCGATGTGCACAGGGCCATTGGCGTAGGGTAGTGCAGTGGTGACAAGTGTGCGTTTGAATTTCTTTTCCATAATATTATATTTTTGTTGTCGATTATTTCAAATTATTTATTTGGGTGCTGTCCTATATAGGATGACAGCAATAATGGTATACAATATATTGGGTATCCACATGGCAATGAATGGCGATGTAGCACCACTAACGGCAAAGGTGGATGTAATTGTAGAGAAGAAGATGTAGGAGAAACTGAGCAAGAGTCCGAGACCGATGTTTATACCCATGCCACCCTTGGTTTTGCGCGATGATAGCGACATGCCTATTGCTGTGAGAATGAAGGCAGCACCTATCATGGCGTAGCGTTTGTGGTACTCAATTTCGAAGCTTTTGATATTACCTACACCTCTTTCTCGCTGACGTGCAATGTACTCCTTGAGTTGAGGAGAAGTCATAGTCTCGCAATCGGTGGGCGATATAAGGAAGTCGGATGGTGTAACGTTTATAGTAGTGTCCAATCGGCTTCCCTTGGTAATGGTCTCTCGCATGCCATCGAGGTTGCGAATGACGTAGTTGTTTACGTGCCATTGATGGGCCGAGTCGTAGGAAATAGTCTGTGCAGTGAGTCGCGATTTGAGTGTTTTTCCTTCAAATTCTTCGAGCGAAAATCTATATCCCATCTTGTTGCTGTTGTCGTATCGTGCAATATAGGCTATTACGTTAGGCTCGACCTTAAATTGTATGTTGCTACCGTAATCGACTCGCTTGTTGCGTACATAGGTATTGGTAAACTCGATGCGTGTAATGTTGGATGGAGGGATTATGTAGCAACTGAGAACAATGTTGAGCGATGCAATGATAGCCGCCGAGAACATATAGGGGATGAAAAGCCGCTTGAAACTCATTCCACTCGATAGGATGGCTATTATCTCGCTGTTGCCGGCCATCTTGGATGTGAAGAAGATAACTGCTATAAATACGAACAGTGGGCTGAATAGGTTGGCAAAGTAAGGTAGGAAGCTGGCAAAATAATCGAAAACGATGGCATGCAAGGGTGCTTTCATAAAGGCGTCGAGTTTCTCATTCGTATCGAATACGACCGTGATAGCCAATATGAGTATAATCGAGAAGAAGTACGATCCGAGAAACTTCTTGATGATATACCAGTCGATTATTTTGAACGGACTCTTAAACTTCATTACTTACAAAGCATTACAAGCGGGTGGTTACGCGCTCCAACATTTCACGTTTCCATGTAGCAAAAGTGCCGTCGATGATGTGCTTGCGAGCTTCTTGCGACAACCACACGTAGAAAGCGAGGTTGTGAATAGAGGCAATCTGCATGGCCAAGATCTCGTCGGCGATGAATAGGTGACGAACATAGGCCTTGGTATAGGCCATGTCTACGTAGGAAGTACCCTCTTCGTCGAGCGGGGTGAAGTCGTCGGCCCATTTTTTGTTGCGCATGTTCATGATACCGCGAGAAGTGAAAATCATGCCGTTGCGGCCGTTGCGTGTGGGCATTACACAATCGAACATGTCCACACCACGATCTATACCTTCGAGTATGTTGGCAGGTGTGCCCACACCCATGAGGTAGCGAGGCTTGTCGGTGGGGAGAATGTCGTTGACAACTTCTATCATCTCGTACATCTTATCGGTAGGCTCACCAACGGCAAGTCCGCCAATGGCATTACCGTCGGCTCCAAGGTCGGCGACAAACTTGGCGGCTTCACGACGCAAGTCGGGGTAAACGCAACCTTGTACGATAGGGAAGTAGGCTTGTTTGTATCCATAGAGACCTTCGGTTTCGTTGTATCGTTTCCATCCACGGGTGAGCCAGCGTTGAGTCAGTGCCAAAGATTTCTTGGCGTAGCTATAATCGGCATCGCCGGGAGTGCACTCATCGAGAGCCATCATGATGTCGGCACCTATAATGCGTTGTGTATCGACGTTGTTCTCGGGGGTGAAAAGGTGTTTCGAGCCGTCGATATGCGATCGGAAGTGAGCTCCTTCCTCGGTTAGCTTGCGTATATCGGATAGAGAGAATACTTGAAAACCGCCACTGTCGGTGAGTATGGGGCGTTCCCAACCGTTGAATTTGTGAAGTCCTCCGGCACGTTGCAGTATCTCCAAGCCCGGGCGAAGATAGAGGTGATAGGTGTTGCCCAAGATAATCTGGGCTTTGATGTCATCGCGCACCTCGCGCATGTGTACTGCTTTGACTGCACCCACAGTGCCTACGGGCATAAATATGGGCGTCATTATCTCGCCATGGTCGGTCTTGATGATACCGGCGCGGGCATTGGTTCCTTGGGCTGTATATTGTAGTGTAAAATCCATCTTATTGACTGAAAATTTTAAACTACAAAGTTACGATTTTTTGCGTGAAAAGATGTGTGTTATGATATATAATTTTTATTTTCGAAAAATGGATTCTTTATTATGCTCTTTATTGTATTATTCATTGTGGAGCTCATTATAATTTCAAACTGTTTTTGTTAATTTTTATACTAAACTAATGATTTAATATGAAAATATAAATATTGCAAAATATTTTTATGTTAAGGATAAAAAGAATATATTTGTATATTATATAGAGATATTATGAGTATTAAGGAGATATATAGCATTGAGCAAATTTCAAAACAGTATGAAACGGGAGAAATGCCTGTTTTAGTTAGATGTTCGGATAGGAATGACTATATATGCAAATATATGCGAACACCTTCTTCTGCGCACAAATTGGTATGTGAATTGATAGGTGCGTATATGATAAAGAATTGGAGTATATCGTCTCCGCAAATGAACTTGGTGCGGATAAAGAGGGAGCACTGGAATAGTCTGCAAGGATCTAAGTACATAAGCCAATCTCCGGCGGTAGGTTATATGAAATTGTCGAGCGTATTTGATATAACCCACACAACCTATGCGTTTGTGAAAAAATCCAAAGAGACTTTGGTTCAACTATTAAAGATAGCTTTGTTTGATTTTTGGATGTCCAATGAAGACCGCACTTATAATAATGCTAATCTCTTATATGATTTGAAAACTGATGAATTTGTATCGATAGATTATGGAGGTATATTTAATACATCAAGTTTTAACTACCCTATGTCATTATTGACCCAAACGGATTCGATTTTATATTCAGAGGTTTTTAAGCAGTATAAAGAAGTATATGAGAATGAGGTTATAATGCGTTGTGCGCTTGGATTGAAGGAATATTATATAGATGCGCTTGACGGGTGCAAAGGTGTCGTTAAATTGATATTAAAAACTATTCCTGTTGAATGGTGTATTGATGATAAAATAGTTTCCAATAAGATCTCACAAATTTTGGATTCGGAGTGGGTTGAAAAGGTGTGGGATAATTATATACAATGTTTAAAGGATAATTTGTATGAGTAAATTGAGATATAGTGTCATATTTGGGGAAATAAGACCCGAAATTTCGGAGCGTATCAGTCTGGGTATAATTATATATGATGGTAGACAATTTAAAGTGCGCTATTCGGAAAAGAAGTTAAAACTTCTTAAAAGTTTGTTTACGGAGAAAGAATATGCTTTTGTAAGCAAAATGATAAGGACTTTGTCAAAAAATGAATTGATAAATTCAGAGAGTGTAATTAACTACCTTTCAAGGTATTCCAATAATTTAGTATCGGTGTCTAAGCTACAATCTATAGATGTTGAAGTATCGAAAAAAAATATCGATTGGCTGTATAATAACTATGTATATAGGTGCTGAAACATAAATTAAGTTTATGGGAATAATGTAAGTTCTCAAAACTCTATACCTATGCGCAAGCCCACACCGGCTATGCTGTATCGGCCGGTAAAGAGGTCGACCTCGGGGGTGATATTGATGGCAAAATAGCGACTGATGCCCAATCGGAGTCCGATGCTTGCATTGAAATAGGCGAGGGTGGCTGTTCCGTTGTGTGTGCTTGTTTCGCTGTTGAAGTTGCCATAGTCGGCATAGGCAACGCCTGCACGTGCTCCGTAGGTGAGTTGAGCAAGTTTTTTGCCCCAATTACCTTTGTAGGCGGCATAAACGGGTATGGCAACACCCAATCCTTGGTTGCCAAGATTGATGTGAAATCCGACACCTATTCCGGCAAAGTGGTTGTGATTGAATTGGTAGCCGTGTGTGGTGGTGATGTTGCCCGCAATACCCTCGTTGATGAATGTGGCAGTAAGCGGGGTGTAGTCTACATATCCGCGATAACCCTTGGGTGCAAGGTTTCTCTTGGGTGTGTTGTCGTAGTATCCAACACTGTCATTCTTGATTTTTACTACTTCGTGTGCCTCTACCATTGTAGCAAAACATGTTATCAATAGCGCAAATATTAGAAGTTTTTTCATTGATTTTCAAAATTGGTTTACAAAAAATGTGTTGTAGTTCTTTATGTTTTGCAAATTAATATAATAACTTTCAAACTGACAAATATTTTATTAAAAATATTGTCAAAATAATCAATAATGGTATTGAGTGTTGGCTTTTTGACAAGTGTGTCGGTTTGATTCAAACTGTTTGCTTAATGTGTGCCGGTATATACAACGAAGCGCAACGACTATCGGTTGTGACGATGGTGTTGCGCTTCGCGGTATGGATGAGGGTGTGTATCAGAACTCAAATCCTATGCTGAGTCCGGTAGCAAAATCGGAAAATGCGCCTAAGGTGAGGGTTGTCATGGATGAAATGTTGAAGGCAAAATGAGGTGAGTAGGCAATGCGCATACCAATGCGTAAACCCGAATATACTCCTAAACCTGCTGTGAATACGTCGGTTACTGTAATGGCTACTTCATCGTAAATAGTTTCGTAGTATGTGCCGTACTCCATACCCAATCGCGCTCCGTAGGTAAATTGTACAGAACCTTTACCGGCATTGCCACGGTACTCGGCAAATACCGGAATAGAAAATGCATTGTTGGCCGAATAACTTAAATCCAATCCTACACCACCTCCCAGAAAAGCGTATTGATTGAATTGATAACCATGAGTTGTCGAGACTTTGAATGATAGTGCTTTTTGGGCCGAAAGGCTGAACGCAGTGATGTCGACAAATCCACGATAACCGGTGGGAGCGATATATCGGGTTTCGGTTGCTCGGGTAGAAATGTAATCTTGGTCTTTGCCTACACTCTTCACTTCCGAAGCACTGAATACAAATAAGCTGCCATCTTGTGTCTTGATAGAGACTTTCTCGTTGAGGATGATCTCGGTCAACTCTCCTTTGATGATACTACCATTGTTGAGGTATACAATATCTTGAGCCGAGGCTATGCCTATGAAACAAGCCATGACTGTCATTAATGTGATAATTCTTTTCATGATGCGATGTGTTAATTGTTAGAACTCAAAACCTATTTTCAGGCCTAAATTGATATGGATACCTCCGCCTATCATCAACTCGGTTTCGGGCTTGATACTCATGGCAAAATCTTGAGAGAAACCCAAACGAAGACCCAAGTTGAACTGTCCATAATATCCGTAGAATCCTTCAACAAGCTCCGATTGACCTACACTGTTTATGTAATTAAACTTGGAATATACAACAAAACCTAAACGACCACCATAGGTGAATTGGGCCAATTTCTCGCCAACGTTGCTTTGTATTGCCGCATATACCGGAAGATACTGTGTATAGAGATTGTCAAATCGGAGATAATAACCTATACCACCACCCACAAAGAGTCCGTGTTTGAATTGATAACCATGGATGGTGTGCAAATCAAAGGCAAAATTGCCCAAAAAGTGTGGCGAAAACTCTACAAAACCGCGATAGCCACGAGGTGCCATGTGCTTGTTTGTCACTTCGGCATTGGTGGTTGTTGCGGGTAATTCGAGGCTTTTTATTTCGTCGGGATTATATACAAATATACTGCCGTCGGCTGTTTGTATCGAGAGCTTCTCGCCGGGGGCGTACTCTACCAATTCGCCTTTAATAATGCTACCATTGTTGAGGTAGACGGTGGTAATCCTCTGTGCCGAGGCAATGCTTATGCTACATATAGCTATAAGCATGAGTGTAATGATTCTTTTCATGTGCAATGTGTGTTTAGTTGGTTAAAGAAATGTTTCTATCGCAAATAAAAAGATAATATTCGTCAAAAACAATCTTTTTACGCATAAATGTTTGATTTTAACCTATTTTGTGTTAGATTAGATTGATTTCAATATTTTGGTGGATTAAAACCTTACTCTGACGTCGACCCAGAAGTTGCGGGGCGAGTCGATGAAGTAGAGCGGGGCTGTAGCACCCATCATGCCGTTGGAGTAGCTGCGCTCATTGAAGATGTTGTTGAGGTGTATTCCGGCAGTAATGTTGCGATAGGTGTAGGCTACCGATGCGTTAAATCGCAATGAGGGGGTGATAGAGTATAGATTGGTAAGGTCGAAGTACATGGCACTGCGGTAGCGCATGGATAGACTTATGTCGAACCCCGCAATGTTGTAAGCAATCTCTTGGTTGACCAACCATGTGGGGCTGAGGATGTGGGTGAGTGTCTCATCCTCATGCTCTACTTGGTTGATAGAGTAGCTGCTGTTGTTGGCTAGTCGCAAGTTCTTGATGGGGTAGTATTGCACCGACAACTCGACACCTGTACGGTAACTTTGCGCGGCGTTGACATGAATGGGTTGACCGTTTGTGCCCATGGCTCCGTTGAGAATAAGTTCGTTGGCAAAGTCCATGTAGTAGAGGTTGATGTTGGTGGTGAAGTTGCTCAGTGTGATATTGTATCCCAACTCGTAGTCTGTTACACTCTCGGCTTGTGTGGTGTAGAGTGTGGTAAAGTTCTCTTCGCCACCAAACATATCGCTGCGAGTGGGCTCACGGTGAGTCTGAGTGGCGCTTGCGTAGATGGCATGGTGGTTGTTGAACTGCCAGCGCATGTTGCCCGACCAATTGATAAAGTCCCAATTGATGCGTTCAAAAGGCTTGTCGCCACGATAGTCGAAGTCGGCATGACGGTATTGAATATTGGCCCCAATGGTGAGTCGGCGGTAGGTATATGACCCTTTGACAAATGCGCTTATGTCGTTTTTGTAGCCTGTGTTGTCCCATAGCAACTCTTCTTGCAGGTTGTTGCTTCCTACGTGCCGGCGGTTGAAAGTAGAGGCGTTGATGCCTGTGGTAATCTCAAAGGGGGTGAGGTAAAACTTGGCGGCTATGTTACCACCTATGTAGTGAAACCGTTGGTCGTATCGGTCTATCTCGCCTGTGTGCTGCCAAGCAGGGTCGTACACCTTTATCATGTAGTTGTCGATGTCAAATGTGTAGTATCCATCGGCATAGTTGTAGTAGGCTGCAGCTGTGAGGGATATGTTGTCACTGAGCATGCCTTGGTATTGCAACTTATTGATATTCTGTATGTAATGGTCTATTTCTGCTTCGCTGCAACCATTGGTAGAGGGGCTTTGCAACAGTTCTTGAGCCGATGCACCTATCCATGCCATGCCGTTGCGCGACTGTCCGATGAACGAGAGCAAGTCGAGTTTGTGTTGAGGCGCGATGTACCACCCCAACTTGACAAATGCCGACTGAGCATTGTTGTAGGCATGTTCGCGGAAACCATCGCTCTGCTGGTGTGTCACCTTGAAGTGACCGGCAAAGTTGCCCTTTCGACCGGTATTGTATTCGGCACCCACCTTGAGTGTGTTGAAACTTCCATATCCGGCATAGGCACTTGATGTGGTGTCGCGCTCGAGGTTGATAGACTCAAAGTTGACACTGCCGGCGTATCCTGCAGCACCGTTATTGGCAATGCTTGCACCATTTTCTACTTTGATAGAGTGCATGCTTGAGAGCAGGTCGGGGAAGTTGGAGAAATATACGCCCATATCCTCGCCATCGTTGAGAGGCATTCCATCGAGGGTGATGTTGATGCGTGTCTGATCCATACCTCGCATGCGAAAGTATGAGTAGCCATACTCGTTGCCTGTGTCGCTATAGGCAAAGACCGAAGGCATGCGAGCCATGATGAACGATGGCTCTTGTCCTTTGTTTTGTATGGTGATGTCGTCGCGCGAGAGGGTAGTGCCTGTGCGCAGATTGACACGATAGAAACTCACGACCGATACTTCGTCGAGGGAGTGTGCAATGGTGTCGTTGGGCTCGTGTGCATGGGCATACGATAGCAGGGTGGCGATGCAGAAAACAAAGGAGAGGAGCAAGTGTTTCATCGGTAAATGCTTATTTATCGTTATCGTTATCGTTGTTGTTGTCTTTGTCTTTGTCTTCGTTCTCTTCTGTCGAACTTATATCGCCAACCAAAGCATTATACTCTTCGATGAGTCCGGTGCAAGGCTCTATCGATATATTGTCGTTGTCGTCGGTAGGCAATAGAATACCGGCGGTGTGGTGTATGGAGGGGTCGATGTGTGGTATGTTTTGCTTTTTCTCGCGCATCTCTTCCATAAGTTTGTCAAGGTCGTTTATCAGCATGGTGTATCTATTGAAATGGGTTTATAATATAGCTTTTTGTTGGGATTGTATCTCTTTTGTGAGCCAAGCCAACTCGCTTTCGCACATAGGACAATTGCCCGATGTGCATGTGTCATGGCTGCATGACGCGGGTGTGTAGGGTATGTTGTTGGCTTCGGCAATAATAGATCTTATTTTTTTCAGTACGTTGCAGATGCTTTTGCCACTCTTGCCATCAAGAAACTTGTTGTGGGCAATGGAGGTGCGATAGGTGAAGGCATCGAAATGCTCAATACCCATTTTTCGCAACTTGGCGGTGCTCTCTTTTACATCTTGCTCGGTATTGTAGCCCGGAATGAGAGGTGTGCGCACGATTATGTGTGCACCTTTGTTGATGTCTATGAGGTATTGCAAGTTGCTCAGCACTACGTTGATGTCTTTTCCGGTATATAATCGATATATGTTGGGGTTGAGGCTCTTGATGTCGATTATATAATCGTCTACAACGTGACTCAACAGCTCGAGATTGTGCAATGGAATGTTGAGAGAAGTCTCGAGGGTTATGTTCCATTTGAGGGTGTTGAGACGGGCAAACTCTTCGATAAATGCGCTATGCAAAGCCGGTTCGCCACCACCGAAGGTTATACCACCTCCTGTAGATCGGAAGTATATATCGTCTATACATACCTTATTGTAAAGCTCTTGAGCTGTCATGTGTTGCCATATACCGTCGGGTGTGTGACACTTGTTGTTGAGACAGTAATGGCAGTCGAGCGGACAACCATGCAACCCTACAAGAGTGGTGACCCCCCTGCCATCGATAGATAGGCGATGACGGCTGATGCGCATGATAGGGGCTGTGTGCTTGTTGACAGTCATGGTTGTATAGAATTTCCTTATAGATATTGCTTGTTGATACAAAAGTACAATTGAAAATAATGATGTGCAATAGGAGTAGGTGATTTTTGTGGAATAAAAAAGCGGATACATACGACAATTCGATGTATCCGCTCGGTATAGGAGTATTTAATGATTAAGCGACGAGCATTTTCTCAATTTCATTGAGCGACTTTTGCAACTCTTTGTCTACTTGCATTTGTCCCTCGATAGTCTTGCATGCATGCAGTACTGTTGCGTGGTCGTAACGGCCCAGAAGAGAGCCGATACCGGCCAGAGCCATAGAGGTGTGTTTCTTGGTGAGGAACATGGCCACTTGGCGGGCAACAACAATTTCGCGTTTGCGAGAGCGGGTTACAAGCGTCTCGGGCTTCATGTTGTAGTATGTGCACACAGCATTGCGTACGGTGTCGATGGTGATTTGTTTCTTGACCATCTTGACACTGCGAGCGACAACTTGCTCGGCAAGGTCAATGGTTATATCGTGATTGAATGCCATCGCGTGAGCCATGAGCGAAACGATTGTACCTTCGAGGTCGCGCACATTGTCGGTAACGTTGCGGGCAATGTAGTCTACGACATCGTCCGATATAGAGAGGCCATCGCGCTCAATCTTGTTGTGCAAGATGTCGCGACGCAAAGAGTAGTCGGGTCGTTCCACCTCGGTTTGCAATCCCCACTTGAAACGGGTGAGCAAGCGCGGAACAATACCTTCGAGCTCTACGGGAGGACGGTCGCAAGTGAGCACAAGTTGCTTGCCGTTGAGGTGCAAGTGGTTGAAGATATGGAAGAATGTATTCTGAGTCTGTATCTTGCCGGCAAATTCTTGGATATCGTCCATGAGCAACACATCGATGCTTTGATAGAAGTTGATGAAGTCGTTGACTTGGTTGTTGCGCACGGCGGTTGTGTATTGTTGTTGGAACAAGTTGGCCGAGAGGTACAACACGCGAGAGCGAGGGTTTTGTTCCTTAATCTTAGCACCGATGGCTTGAACGAGGTGAGTTTTACCCACGCCCGATTCGCCATAGATAAACATAGGATTGAACGGGTTATTGCCGGGGGATGCCGCTACGGCTTCACCGGTAACACGAGCTACTTTGTTGCTGTCGCTTGAGTAGTAATTGTTGAAGGTGTAGTAGGGGTTGAGTTGCGAAGCGAGGTCGTCGTATTCTTGAGCTTGGAACGGGTTGGTGGGTTCTACGGGTCGACCTTGACGCATGTTGCGCACAACCGGTATAGATTTCTCGGGAGAGGAAACGTTGACAGTTGTTGTAGGATTTTCTACAACAGTTACCTTATAATATAATTTAATGTGTTGGCCATATACGCGCGTAATTACCGGGCGTAATAGCTCCATATAGTTTTCCTCGATGTGCTCTTGGAAAAAGTGAGAGGGGACTTGCAATACCAATACATTATCCTCAAACGAATGTGACTTGATAGGTACGAACCATTTTTCGTACGCTATCTCATCAACATTGTCTTTGATAATGTTGAGGCATTTGTCCCATAATGCAACATGTTCCAAACTCATTATTTATCTGTAGCTATGTGTTTACTTATTTTAGTGGGCTTACTTTTCAGTGTACAAAATTCTAATATTTTTTTTTGAAAATCAAATGCTCAAAAATTTGCTTTTTTCGTTTCGTTACAATATGCTATTCTACAATGACTTACAAAATGACTTTGAAAACCCTCGATGTTGTGCTATTGTAATTTTACAAGTGGTTGTAATATAGGTTGTTATGCGATAAATGAATAGGGCAGTCTTTTTGTAAAACTGCCCCAAAGTTTCCTAAAAGTATGCTGAGAGTGCTCTAAAATGAGGGGGAAAAAACTTTTTGTTTTCCGTGCCTTATTTATACTGTTTCCAAATAAGAAAACTCTTACATTTATCGCTTAAAATACTTTGATATTGATATATCTCTTAGGATTGAGTCGTATGTCAACCAAGAGCGAGTCGAGGCTGTTTACTGTCTTGTTCAAGTGGTCGTATAGTTCCTTGTCGTTGAGCAAAGATCCTGCTGTATTGTCGGTGTGGTTGAGTTGCTTGGTGGCTTGCTCGACGTTGTTCAACAAAGCTGTTACTTGTGCCAATGTTGCCTCGATAGGCAGTGTATTGAGTGTAGCGGTGAGCGTGTCGACGTTGTTGGTTATGGTTATTACATTTTCGACAATCTGAGGCAAGTCGTTTCTCATGGTCTTGTCGAGATTGCTTGTCATATTTTGCAGGTCGGTTGTGATACCGTCAAGTCGCTGTATAGATGCGAGCAAAGAAGGGTCGTTGACAATTGTGTTTACACCCCCCAATACACTGTCTATTTTCATGACAATGGCATTTATCTGGGGCATCATGTTGCCGAGGCTTCCCATTAGGTCGCTACCGGCCGATCCTATGATGGTATCGCCCGAGATGTAGTATTCGCTCACATAGGGATTGAGGTTGATATTGATGCTGGCATTGCCCATGATGGTTTTGCTGATAGATACTATGCTGCCATGGGGTATACGCAATTCTTTATCGAGATTTATCATTACCAATGCACCATTGTTTGATGTATAGTCGTATTGCATATCATGAACGACACCAACTTTATAGCCATCGACGCATACGGGGGTAGATACCATCACGTCGCTGACGTTGTCAAATTTTAAGGTATAGTAGTTGGCGGGTGTGGTTACATCGATTCCTTTGAGAAATTGAATAACAATAAACATCAGAACGATGCAGATAATTGCCGAAATTCCGATTTTTACCTCTTTTGTCCAAAACTTTTTCATAATCAATATAATTTTTTAAAAGCGACCTTTGAGGGTCGTATGTTGTTAATTCTCTCTATATATTTATTTTTTTAAATGTATTATTCTACCCGTTTACCATCTTGCATCACTATGATAAAAGCGTCTTTAAACAGCTTGCGCACTTTGCGAAAGTCATTTTCAATGCCTTGGCGTGTGCGAGATGCTCCGTAGGTGTATTTATAGTAGCCTTTGTCGTAGTATACTTCGACGGGCGAGAGTCCTTTATACTCCTTGCTCTTGGTGCCGAGTTTCTTGGGAAGAGCCATGAATTGTACCTTGTATATACGCTCGCCTGAGGTGGCAACCGATGTGCTGTTGCTCTCTTCGATAGCTTCGCTCTCGGTGTTGTTTACTTCCGATTCCTCTTCTATGTGCTTCTCCTCGTCGTAGTCGGCCGCTTCGGCTTGTGCTTGACGCACGGCGGCTATAGCTTCGCTCTTGCCATCGTAGCTGGCCTTGTAGGTTACAAAGGCATTGTATATGGCTTGTGCCATCTCATCCTGTCCCTTCTCGGAGAGCATATATTTCTCTTGCGTGGGGTTGCATATAAAGTCCAGCTCGACAAGTACCGAGGGCATGCCGGTGTAGGCAAGAACGTAAAATCCGTTTTGTCGCACACCTCGGTCGGTACGATGTGCTACATCGACCATCTCGTTTTGTACCAGCGCGGCAAAAGAAACGCTTTGGTCGAGAAAAGCGTTTTGCATTGTCTCAAAGATGATGTAAGACTCGGGCGAAGTAGGGTCGAAGCCTTCATATTTGCTATTGTAGTCGTCTTCAAGTGTGATTACCGAGTTTTCGCGTTGAGCAATTTCAAGGTTCTTGGCATTCTTGGCAGTACCCAATACATAGGTCGATGCACCTTTTATGGTCTTGCGATTTTTGTTTTTTTTGGAGATAGAATTGGCGTGTATCGAAATGAACAGATTGCCATTGTTTTTGTGGGCAAACTGGGTGCGCTCTTTCAATCCTACAAATACATCTTTTTTACGAGTATATCTTACCGATACGTCGGGCATGTTGTCTTCGATGAGTTTTCCCAACTTGAGTACTACGCCCAAATTGATATTTTTTTCTTTGCCTTTGATGCCTATGGCTCCGGCATCATTTCCACCATGTCCGGCATCGAGTATTACCACAAATTTATTCTCTTTGGCCTGCCGGGCTGTTGCCATCGGCGATAGCAATAGTACGACCAAAAGTAGCGCGAACTTGCAGATAGTCGATATAATAGCCGTAGGTGATGCGATACGTGACATTTGTGGTTTTTTCTATAAATAAATTTCGCGCAAATTTACAAAAAAAATGTCTATTGTGGTCTTTTTGGAGGTGGCGAAATAAGAGAGTTGTACTAAAAAAGTTAAAATTTCGGGGTGTAATTCGGAAATGATATTTTCAAACTTTTGATTTGTATCTTCGCTCACCTTTCACCCATTTGAGCTGAAGGTTTGGATTGAATAGTGAGTACCGTTGATTAATAGAAAATGGTGTTGAATTTGTAAAATTTGGTGGAAAACGGCAATTTGGGTAAATATATTTGGTGGAAAATATAAAACGCTTTATTTTTGTATCAAAATCAAAGGATATGACAAAGGAAATGATTCGTTTTAAGAGGAAGATATATGACACAATGCTCAAATGGAAACAAGAGCGTAATGGTGATACAGCATTACTCATACAAGGTGCTCGTCGTGTCGGTAAATCGACTATTGCAGAAGAGTTTGCTCGTAATGAGTATAAGTCATACATATTGATTGATTTTTCGAAAGTCTCTAAAGAGGTCAGCGACTTGTTTAATGATATCTCCGACTTGAATTATCTTTTTATCAGGTTGCAATTTATTTATCAGGTAGAGTTGCACGAGAGGGAATCAGTCATCATATTCGATGAAGTACAATTGCAGCCGTTGGCAAGACAAGCCATCAAACATCTTGTAAAGGATCATAGGTACGATTATATAGAAACAGGCTCCTTGATTTCTGTGAGATCTAAAAGCAAGAACATTATTATTCCAAGCGAAGAGACAAAGGTTGATATGTTTCCAATGGACTATGAGGAGTTTAGATGGGCAATAGGCGATACAGCAACCATACCTCTGTTGCGTAACGCTTTTGAGAAGAAAATGTCACTTGGTGAAGCTACTCATAGGAAACTTATGCGCGATTTCCGCTTGTATATGCTTGTAGGTGGTATGCCACAAGCTGTTGTTGCATACATTAAAACCAATAATTTTACTGCGGTAGACTTTGTTAAGCGAGATATAATAGCTTTGTATGAGGAAGATTTCGGCAAGATTGATGTTTCGGGACGTGCAAAGGCTATGTATGATGCTATACCAGCTCAATTAAGCAGAAACACATTGCGTTATCAAGTTGGAAATGCAATACCGAGAGAGAAATTGGATAGAGTAATTAAAATCATAAAGGATATGGAAGACTCTATGACGACCAACATAGCGTTTCATTCGGATGATCCAAATGTGGGTTTGGCTCTGACCAAGAATATGGAATATTTTAAGATGTATACTTCCGATACCGGTCTGTTTATTACACTTGCATTCAAAGATAGTGATATAACAGAGAATGTTATCTACGAGAAACTGCTTAGTGACAAACTTAGCACCAATCTCGGGTATGTATATGAAAATATGATTGCCCAAATGTTAAGAGCAACAGGTAAGAATTTATTCTATCATACTATACCTTATGCCGATGGCAAGAAGCATTATGAGATAGATTTTATCATTACCGAGAAACACAAAATTTCACCTATTGAAGTTAAATCATCCGGATATAAGTCACACAAATCATTAGACGAGTTTTGCACGAAGTTCTCTGACCGCATAATGAACAAATATGTGATTTATACAAAGGATTATAAACGTGAAAATGGCGTAGATTACATACCTGTATATATGACAATGTTCTTATAAATAGAGTCCTATGTTGCTTTATTAGAAATTCGCACATTATACAAATCAAACTTTTGATTTGTATCTTCGCTCACCTTTGTGTATATTTGTCGAGTTAATAAGTTTATGATGGTATGAAAGTAAAATATGTGCTCTCTATCGGTATAGCGGTGTTGCTTTTGTTGGCATCGTGTGGCGTGTCGCAACGACATCACGTAAAGGTAGGCAATGTTGAGCCTGTGCGAGTGGCGCGTTTCGATTCGCTTATTTGTCGATATGTCGATGAGCCCGACTCTGTGCACCGGTGCAAAATGAAAGATGAAACGGGCTATTTCTGGGGTATATATAACTATCGCTTGTTGAGGCTGTCGGATATGCCCGATTTTTATGAGGGCTTGTCGGCATTTTTAGATGACAGTATCGTGTCGCAAATATATGCCGATGCTCTTGATGAGTATGCCGATATGAGTGGCATTGAAGCAGAGCTGGCAATGATGTCGGCGCGCTATCGCAAGTTGTTTCCAAATGGTAGAAAATATATCTTTCAGAGTCATATATCGGCGTTCAAGATGCCTATTGTGACAATGGACTCGCTCATATCTGTTTCTATTGATTGTTACATGGGGGCAGACTATCCGTTGTATAGAGAGCGTTATCATGAGTATGAGTTGCCTGCGCATGCTCGTGAGTGTTTGTTGCCCGATGTGGGTGAAGTGATGTTGCGTAATGCGATGCTTACTACTCAAAACTCGCTGCTCGAATATATGATATATGAGGGTATTGTTGCACATTTGTTGTGTGCATTGTTGGATGATGATTCGGTAACAACAGCGTTGCGATATACGGCCGAGCAAGAGGCTTGGTGTGTAGCGAATGAGAAGAAAATATGGAGTACTATCGTCGAGCGGGGCGACCTGTTTACGTATGACAAGGTAGTCATTGGCAAGTATATCAATCCTGCGCCTTTTACATCGACCATCAACCAAGACTCCCCGGCTCGCGTGGGACGTTGGGTGGGTTGGCGTATCGTACAACAATACATGGAAAAACAGGGACTTACGGTAGAAGAATTGGTTGCCGATACGACTCCCTTTATAGAGATATTGCGATTGTCTGATTATAACGCCCGATAATAGTTCTGTATATGAGTCGTAAGTTTGGTTTGCTTGGATTTCCGCTGCAACACTCATTCTCTCGCAGTTATCACAACGAGCGTTTTGCTCGTTGGGGAATTGATGCCGTATATGACAACTATGAACTTGCCGACTTGTCGCAGTTGCGCACAATTGTCGAGACCGATGATGAGTTGGAAGGGTTGAATGTTACCATCCCTCATAAGCAGGCTGTAATGCCATTGCTCGATGAGATAGACGACAAGGCACAAGCTATAGGTGCTGTCAATGTTATACGCATAGAGCGATGTGATGACAGGGTGCGAATGGTGGGGTATAATAGCGATTATACAGGTTTTCGCAATTCTATAAAGCCGCTCTTAAAGCCGCATCACACACATGCGCTTGTATTGGGTACGGGAGGCGCTTCGAGGGCGGTATGTGCGGTGTTGTGTGACATGGGTATTGTCGTGAGGCGTGTGTCGCGTAAGCCTCAAGACAATGTGTTGTGCTATGATGCTCTTACGTATGAGGTAATGGAGCGAAATACGATTATAGTCAATACCACACCTTTGGGTATGTTTCCGCAAGCAGATACCTGCCCACCCATACCGTATGATATGCTCACGCCACGGCACTTGTGCTACGATGTGGTATATAACCCCGAGAATACGCTCTTTATGGAAAGAGCCGCCGAGCGTGGCGCAACAGTGTGTAACGGACTCGAAATGCTGTATGGGCAGGCCGATGCCGCATGGGAAATATGGAACAAATAGATTGTTGGCAAAGAGATATGAATGATTTTCGTTTGACGGTATTCTGCAGTGTTGCGCATAATATGAGTTTTACCAAAGCTGCGCATGAGTTGGGTATTACCCAACCGGCTGTGAGTCATCATATTCAAGAGCTTGAGCATGAACTTGGCATGTCGCTTTTCGATAGGCAAGCAAGTGGTGTACAACTCACCGAAGCCGGCAGTTTGCTATTGCATCACGCATATAAGATATTGGAGTGTTATCGTCAACTCGATTTCGATATGCGACTGCATGGTCGTGGCCATGGTGGGGTGTTGCGATTGGGCGCAACGACAACTATTGCGCAATATATATTGCCATCGTGTATGGCATCTTTTGTCTCAAAATATAAGAATATAAAAGTTTCGCTTATAGAAGGTAACAGCGTTGAGATAGAAGAGGCTGTTGCCGAGGGTAGGATAGACCTGGGTATGGTAGAGCAACCCTCTCGCCGACAATCACTTCGTTATACACCCTTTATGCAGGATGAGTTGTTGCTTGTGGCATCGGCACGAGGCAACCGGGTGTTGCATAATGTAGTAACGATAGACCAGCTTGTTGCACTTCCGCTGGTGCTTGGTGATGAAACTACCGACTTATACAAGGCTGTGGAACAATTTTTTGCGATGCTTCAAGTGCCTGTTTCGCGGCTCAATGTAGAGATGCGAATAAATGGAAATGAAGCCGTGAAGCGTTATATCGCACATGCCGATTGTATGGCGTTTGTGTCGGAGCAGGCCTTTCGTCATGACGCCCATGTTGCAGAATATAAGGTGGTAGAGATTGAGGGTGGCCGACTTGTGCGTCAATGCTCGTATGTGCGTGATAAAGTTGCCACCAAGGATGTCGTAAGAGACTTTATCGATTATATGCAAGATTGGCTCACACGCAATGAGTAGGGTTGCAAATCTTACCACAGCATTATCACCGCAAGACTCAATGCGGCTATTACAATCCACAATATAATACCTTGAATGAGGGGTTTTATACCTACCGATCGCAGTGTGTTGAGGGACAAACCGCTACCGATGAGGAAGAGTGTCATGCACAAGCCTTTCTTGGCCAGCCATACGAGGCTCGATGTGAGAACGTGAGGAAGGGTGAGATAGGTGTTGGCTATCATGGCACAGATGAAGAATAGTATAAACCATGGGATGCTGATCTTGCTCTCTTTCTCATGGAAAATGAGTGTTGTGACAATAACCAGAGGTATAATCCACAGTGCACGAGTACATTTGATGAGTGTGGCTATTTGCAATGCAATGCCCTCGCTGTCGGGGAAGTATGTGCGGTCGTATGCCTCGCCCGCACCCACTACCGAGCTGGTGTC
The DNA here is from genome assembly GCA_017522135.1 of Bacteroidaceae bacterium. Taxonomy (GTDB): domain Bacteria; phylum Bacteroidota; class Bacteroidia; order Bacteroidales; family Barnesiellaceae_A; genus Barnesiella_A. The sequence goes on along the minus strand of JAFXAB010000027.1, from coordinate 6,450 downwards.
GTGAATGGCAATGGCAGCCCACTCGCCAAATTGTTCCTGTGTCATACCCAACCAATGACCTATGGGAGGAAATATGAAGAGTGCTATGGCATTGAGAATAAATACCGTACCCAGAGCAACCGACATCTGGTTGTCGTTGGCCTTGACAACCGGTGCAACAGCGGCAATGGCACTGCCACCACAGATTGCTGTGCCCGACGATATGAGATAAGATGTTTTGCTATCGACCTTTAAGAGCTTTCCTACAAGAAAACCTATAATCATAACTGCTGTAACCGATACAATGGTAAATATCATGCCCTCCTTGCCCGATGCCAATGACTGGTGCAAATTCATGCCGAAGCCTAAAAATACCACGGCTACCTGCAAGAGATATTTGGATGCCTTTTTCGACATTTTGGGTATAGGATTGGTGAGAGTCAGGGCGTATGCAAGACCCATAAAGAGAGCAATGGCCGGTGTGATGAATGGCAATAATGTGAGTGCCATGCATGATGCAAAAAGAATCTTGTTGTATGGTGCAATGAATGTGCGAAAGGTCTGCATAGAATATTGGGTGTTTGTGTTAGTAAAGGTGTTGCGATTTGTGCCGATACAAGATTATAGAGCGTTGTCCTGTAAGAAAAAACCTCTCAGTGTTTACTGAAAGGCTTCGTTGCGGTGCGTACGGGACTCGAACCCGTGACCCCATGCGTGACAGGCATGTATTCTAACCAACTGAACTAACGCACCATGAATGATATAATAGCATTGCTCTCTTGCTTTGCGGTTGCAAAGGTAGTGTTTGTTGTCGAACTGTGCAAGTGTTTGGGCGAAAAAATGAAGAAAAAAGTGCGTGTTTTTTTATAACAAGTTCTATATGCTTTTAAATGAATGTGTTATGAGTGTGTTGGGTGAGCGGTTGCATGAGATGTTGCATGAGTTGTTGTGAATAAGATAATATTTTTGGATAGCATTTGGGTTATTTTATTCTTTTTATTAAATTTGTAACCTATTATGCCTATAATGAAAAACGCTGTTCTGATAATAATATTGTTGACAACAACAATCCTTGCCCAGGCACAGCAAGCGCAACCTGCGTTTGTATCGCCGTTGGGTATAGACTTGTTGTTGAGTGCCAATTTTGGAGAACTGCGAGCCAATCATTTTCATTCGGGACTTGACTTTAAGACCCGCGGCAGTATAGGTTACAAGGTGTATGCGGCCGATGAGGGATATGTGTCGCGTATAGCCGTTTCGCCTTGGGGTTATGGAAAGGCTCTGTATATAGACCATCCGTCGGGTTATACGACTGTGTATGCTCACCTTGATGACTTTGTAGGCGCAATAGCCGACACAATCAAGCGTATGCAGTATGCGTGTGAGAGCTATGCCATAGATACACTCTTGTCGCCGGGCATGTTGCCTGTTACACGCGGTATGTATATAGCCAAGAGTGGCAATAGTGGCTCGTCGGGAGGTCCTCACTTGCATTTTGAGATACGCCACACCGCGACAGAGTCGCCTATTGACCCGCTACCATGGTATCGTCATCTTATCAAAGACGGTATTGCACCCGAGCCTCGATTGGTGGCTGTGTATATGCACGATGCCGTTGTCGAAGGTGAGTCACTGCCCAAGAAGGTATTGCAGCCCGAGCGAGTGTCGGGCAACAGTTACAAGACCAATACCCACTTTGAAGCATGGGGTAGGGTGTCGTTGGGTGTCAAGGCCTACGACCGCATGAGTAATACCAACAATATTTATGGTGTGAGACAAGTGCGTTGTTATGTCGATGATTCTCTTATGTACGAGTCTATAATAGATAGTATAACATTTGCCGAGACTCGCTACATCAACTCTTTTATCGACTACAAAGAGTTGCGTAGTAACAAAGGCTCTACTATCATGCGCACAGCTGTATTGCCGGGCAATAAGTTGTCGACCATATACCGTACGATGCCCGGTGATGGGACATTTGTTATTGACGAGGAGCGTGCCTATCGTTGCCGAATGGAGTTGTGTGACCTGTATGGCAATATATCGACTGTGCACTTTGATATACAAGGCAAGTATAAGGAGTATGCCTCTCAAGAGCCCGAGGGGGTATGTTTTGATTATCGGCATGACAACGAATATGCAACCGACGAGGTGAATGTATACGTACCGGCAGGAGCCTTGTATGAAAACCTATACTTTGACTATAGCAGCCGACCAAGCGAGCAGGGTTATTCGTCGCAACACCTATTGCACACAGCGCATGCCCCGTTGCATAAGTGGTGTGAGGTTGCGATAAAGATAACATGCGACACATTGCCCGACAACAAGTATTATCTGGAGCACAACTATAATGGAAAAAAATCGGAAGTTATAGGCCGGTATGATGCCGGATGGTATGTTGCAAAGGTGCGTAATTGGGGTAGATATACCGTTGCAGCCGACCTTGTCTCTCCCGAAGTTGTGGCATTAAAACCCGAGTCGTGGGTGGCAAATGGCTCGGTCGAATTCAAGATAAGTGACAAGGGTAGTGGAGTGAACACCTATCGGGTAGAGCTGGATGGTGCGTATTGTCTCTTTGAATATGATGCCAAACGCTCGCGCCTCTCGTGCAATATTGCCGATATGCCATTGGAAAAAGGTAAGACGCACAAACTAACGGTTACTGTTACCGATAATTGTGACAATAGTACAAAGAAAGAGCATACAATTAAATTATAATAATATAAAAACGGAAAAACACAGAAAAGATTATGAAAAGAATTTCGTCAATTCTTGCCGCAGCCCTTTTGGCACCTGTCGCGGCAATGGCTTGTACCGGACTTATAGCCGGTCGTAATGCTACAGTAGATGGAAGTGTAATGATTACCTATTCGGCCGACTCTCATGGCCTTTATGGCTCGCTTACCTCGACCCCTGCAGGTGATTGGAAAGAGGGCGATGTGCGCCAAATTGTTGATTGGGATTCGGGTAAACCCCTCGGTTCTATTCCTCAGATTGCTCACACTTATGCCGTAATAGGTAATATGAACGAACATGCATTGGCTATTACCGAGTCAACATGGGGTGGTCGTCCCGAGTTGGTAGATACTACCGGTATTATCGATTATGGTACACTTATTCAATTGGGTCTTGAGCGTGCCCGCACAGCTCGCGAGGCTATCAAGGTGATGACCGACCTCGTTGCCGAGTATGGTTACTACAGCAGTGGCGAGTCATTCTCTATCGCCGATAAGAATGAGGCTTGGGTACTCGAGTTGATAGGTAAAGGTCCCGGTCGCAAGGGTGCAGTATGGGTAGCTGTTCGTATTCCTGATGACTGTATATCGGGTCACGCCAACCAAGCACGTATTCACACTTTCCCCCTCAATGATAAAGAGAATTGCATCTACTCGCCCGACGTAATCTCATTTGCTCGTGAAATGGGTTACTACAAAGGCAGTGACAAGAACTTCAGTTTCTCATCGGCCTATGCACCACTCGACTACGGCGCATTGCGCGGTTGTGATGCCCGTGTGTGGAGCTTCTTCAATCGCTACAACAGCAAGATGGGCAAGTATCTGAAGTATCTCGAGAACGAAGGAGGTCCTGTAATGCCTCTCTATGTACGCCCCGATCGCAAACTCACACTTCGTGATATGAAAGATGCCATGCGTGACCACTTCGATGGCACACCTTATGACATGCACACCGATGTAGGTGGTGGTCCATTTGGTTCACCCTATCGTTATCGTCCCATGTACTTTGAGGTAGATGGCAAGCAATATCTCAACGAGCGTGCTATTGCTACACAACAAACAGCCTTCACCTTGGTGGCTCAAATCCGCCCCAATCTCCCCGAGGCTATCAGCGGTATCTTGTGGTTTGGTGTAGATGATGCCAACACTGCCGTATATGTACCTATGTATTGCAGTATCAACAGCGTTCCCAACTGTTTCAGCCCCGACAATGGCGATATGTACAACTTCTCATGGACATCGGCATTCTGGGTACACAACTGGGTAGCCAACATGGCCTACAATCGTTACAATCCTATGATTGGCGATATCCGTAATGTGCAAAACGGTCTTGAAGACCAATTTGAAACCGAGGTGGCTACTATTGACGAGTTGGCCAATGCCTTGTATGCTGTGAGTGAAGATGCTGCACGAGAAATGCTTACAACCTACAGTTGCAAAGCCGCCGAGTATAGCACATCGGCATGGAAAGAGTTGGGCGAGTTCCTTATGGTGAAATTCCTCGACGGTAACGTTAAGAGTCAAAATCCCGATGGCTCGTTTGTAACCAACGAGTACGGTTTGCCCGACAAAATACAATTCCCCGGCTACTCACAAGAGTACTACGAGTGGATTGTACGTCAAACAGGCGACCGCCTCTTGATGAAAGAGGTGAAATAATAGAAAATACAATATTTTGATGCCTTAGAGGCAAGCAATATAGTTGTATAATTGTTTAACAAATAAATAAGTATAGTAATGTCACAAAATAATAATATGCAAAGCGAAGAATTGTTGAAAGAAGTAACAGCCCGTGCACAAGAGTGGCTCGGAGAGGGCTATGACCAAGAAACTCGTGAGGCTGTACAAGCCATGCTCGACAACGAAGATAAGACCGAGTTGATAGAGAGCTTCTATCGTGACTTGGAGTTTGGTACAGGTGGCTTGCGTGGTATTATGGGCGCAGGTACCAACCGTATGAACATCTACACTGTAGGTTCGGCTACACAAGGTCTTGCCAACTACCTGAAGAAAAACTTTGCCGATATGCCCCTTATCTCGGTAGCTATAGGTCATGACTGTCGCAACAACAGCCGCAAGTTTGCCGAAATCTCGGCCGACATCTTCTCAGCCAACGGTATCAAAGTATATCTCTTCGAGTCGTTGCGTCCTACTCCCGAGGTGTCGTTTGCCATTCGCGAACTTGGTTGCCAAGCCGGTATCAACCTCACTGCATCGCACAACCCCAAAGAGTATAACGGCTACAAGGCCTACTGGAGCGATGGCGCACAAGTAATTGCACCGCACGATACCGGAATTATCGATGAGGTGAATAAGATTGCTTCGGTAGCCGAGATTAAGTTTGAACGCAACCCCGAGTTGATAGAGATAATAGGTGAGGAGATGGACAAAATATATCTTGATCGCATCAAGACCCTCTCACTCAGTCCCGATATTATTGCCAAGCACCACGACATTCCCATCGTGTATACTCCCATACACGGTACAGGTGTGAAGTTGATACCCGCCTCGTTGGCCAACTTTGGTTTCACCAACATCATTCACGTACCCGAGCAAGATGTGGTAAGTGGCGACTTCCCCACAGTAGTATCACCCAACCCCGAGGAACCTGCCGCACTCGACATGGCTGTGAAACGTGCTATTGAAACCAACGCCGAGCTTGTAATGGCCAGCGACCCCGATGCCGACCGCATAGGTATCGCCGTGAAGAACGACAAAGGCGAGTGGGTGCTTGTAAATGGTAATCAAATCGTGATGCTCATGCTCAACTACATCATGACTACCTATCAAGAGCGTGGTCTTATCAAGGGCAATGAGTTTATCGTGAAGACTATCGTTACTACCGAGACCATCAAGACCATTGCCGAGCGCAATAATATAAAGATGTATGACTGCTACACCGGCTTCAAGTGGATTGCCGCTATTATTCGTGAACTTGAAGGCAAAGAACGCTACATCGGTGGTGGTGAAGAGAGCTATGGCTTCTTGGCACAAGACTTCGTACGCGACAAAGATGCCGTATCGGCTATGTCGTTGATGGCCGAGATTGCCGCTTGGGCCAAGGATCGCGGTATGACTATGTATCAGATGATACAAGACATCTACATCAAGTATGGTTTCTCAAAGGAGAAAGGTATATCGGTAGTGCGCAAGGGTAAACAAGGTGCCGAGGAGATACAAGCCTTGATGAAAGCCTATCGCGAAAATCCCGTTAAGTCTCTTGCCGGCTCACCTGTAACTTTGGTAAAAGACTTCCAGACACTCACTGCAACCGATGCCAACGGCAATGTAACCAAGCTCGACATGCCTTGTACATCTAACGTATTGCAATACTTCACCGCTGCCGGCGATAAAGTATCGGTACGTCCTTCGGGTACTGAGCCCAAGATTAAGTTCTACATCGAAGTGCGTGGCATCCCCATGGCAACCTATGCCGACTATGACAATGCCAACCGCCTTGCCGATGAGAAGATCGAGGCTATGAAGAAAGACCTCTGTATCTGATAAAACTACATACATTGTACTATAGCAAAGGTGCACCTCGCCGAGGTGCACCTTTTTTGTCTTTTATCCTTTTTTATACAAGGAGAGAAATAAAAAAATCCGCAATCAGAAGAACACCGAATCAAAATAATTCATACCTTTGCAGTGCAAAAGGTGCCTTTACGAACCAGGCGTTACGAAAGGTGAAAAGGAAATTGGGTGCAAAACCCAAACAATGCCAGTTGCTGTAAAT
>JAFXAB010000026.1 GCA_017522135.1 Bacteroidaceae bacterium | reverse complement strand
GGACGCTTGCTTGATGTGCTGGATGAATTGCGAGAGAAGTGCCCATGGGATCGCAAGCAGACCAATGAGAGCCTACGTCCCAATACCATAGAGGAGACGTATGAGTTGTGTGAGGCCATTATCAATAGCGATAATGATGCAATCAAGAAAGAACTGGGCGATGTGCTGTTGCATGTGGTATTCTACTCGAAGATAGGTGAAGAACAAGGGTTGTATGATGTTGCCGATGTGTGCAATACCTTGTGCGATAAACTAATATTCCGACATCCGCATGTGTTTGGAGATGTGAGTGTATCGGGGTCGCGACAGGTAGAGCAGAATTGGGAGCAAATCAAGCTCAAAGAAAAAGGCGGAAATAAGACCGTTCTGGCCGGAGTCCCGGCCGGGTTGCCTGCATTGGTAAAGTCATTCAGGATACAGGAGAAGGCTTGTAACGTGGGCTTTGACTGGGAGCGACCCGAGCAGGTGTGGGATAAGGTACGAGAGGAGTTTGACGAGTTGCAACAAGAGATGGCTCGTGGCGATGCCGATGGAATGGAGTCTGAGATGGGAGATTTTATCTTCAGTCTTGTGAATGCCGCCCGGTTGTATAAAATCAATCCCGAAAATGCTTTGGAACGTACCAATCAGAAGTTTATCCGCAGGTTTAATTATGTAGAACAAGAGGCTCACAAGAGTGGAAAAAATCTCAAAGAGATGACGTTGGCCGAAATGGATGCTCTGTGGGATGAAGCCAAAGAGCGAGGATTGTAGCCTGTATGAAGGTGTGTATAGCCGAGAAACCCAGCGTAGCCAAGGATATAGCCGATATCTTGGGAGCACAATCGCGTCGAGATGGTTATTATGAGGGTAATGACTATTGTGTGACGTGGGTGTATGGCCACTTGTGTGAGTTGAAAGAACCGCATGAGTATGATGAGCGTTGGAAACGGTGGTCGCTCGGCTCGTTGCCAATGATACCGCAACGATTCGGTATAAAACTTAAAGACGATAAAGGTGTAGAGAAACAGTTTAAGGTAATAGAGCAGCTTATCTCGCAGGCCGAAGTGGTAATAAACTGTGGTGATGCCGGCCAAGAGGGCGAGTTGATACAGCGATGGGTGATGCAAAAGGCGGGATGTAGATGTCCTGTCATGCGCTTGTGGATATCGTCGCTTACCGAGGAGTCTATACGGGAAGGATTTGCCCAGCTCAAGCCACAGAAGGAGTTTGACCGATTGTATTTGGCAGGTCTGACGCGAGCCATAGGCGACTGGTTGCTGGGAATGAATGCCACCCGATTGTATACCCTGCGTTATGGTCGCGATCGACAAGTGTTGTCGATAGGTCGTGTGCAGACTCCTACATTGGCACTCATAGTCAATCGTCAACTGGAAATAGAGAATTTTGTTCCGCAACCCTATTGGGAGTTGAAGACGCTCTATCGCGAAACGATTTTCTCGGTGACAAAGGGGCGATATGAAAGTGTCGAGGAGGGACAAAAAGCCCTTGCAAGTATCATAGGCAAGCCATTGACTATTACCGAAGTTACTACCAAGAATGGCAAGGAGTCGGCTCCACGACTCTTTGACCTCACAAGTTTGCAGGTGGAGTGTAATAAGAAATTTTCGTTTTCGGCCGAAGAGACGTTACAACTGATACAGAGTCTCTATGAGAAGAAGGTGACTACCTATCCGCGTGTAGATACAACCTATCTTAGCGAAGATATATATCCCAAGGTAAAAGGCATATTGGGTGCTTTGCATCAATATAGCGGGCTTGTAGCCCCACTGTTGCAGCAAGACAAGTTGCCCAAGAGCAAGAAAGTGTTTGACAATAGTAAGGTCACCGACCACCATGCTATTATCCCCACCAATGTCAAAGCCAATAACCTTACCGATCGCGAGAGACAGTTGTATGACCTTGTAGCCCGTCGATTTATAGCTGCATTCTATCCCGATTGTCAGGTGGCGAATACAACCGTGATGGCGAGGGTGGACGATGTAGAATTTAAGGTGACCGGTCGTCAGATACTTATGCCCGGATGGCGGGTGGTTTTTGGAAAGGAAGATGTAGGTGAGGATAGTAGTGATGGGCAAATTCTGCCGGCATTTGTCGAAGGGGAGAGTGGTGCACATGAGCCATCACTTACAGAGAAGCAGACCCAACCCCCCAAGCCATATACCGAAGCAACACTGTTGCGTGCCATGGAAACTGCAGGCAAGAGTGTCGATGATGAGGTGTTGCGCGATGCGTTGAAGGAGAATGGTATAGGACGACCTTCGACACGTGCAGCCATTATAGAGATACTATTTAAACGCCGCTATATCCGCAAGGAGCGTAAGAGCCTTATTGCAACAGCAACCGGCGTGGAGCTGATACAAATCATACGCAACGAATTGTTGAAATCGGTAGAGCTTACCGGACAGTGGGAAAACAAGTTGCGCCGTATAGAACGCAATGAGTATGAGCCGGCCAATTTTCTCGACGAGCTGAAGGTGATGGTAAACTCGATAGTAAAGGATGTGCTGAGCGACAATACCGGTTCGGTGGCATCGACTCGGCAAGAAGATGTAGAGAAGAAGAGTCGCAAGAAGAGTGCGACAGGAGGTGAAGAGAAGAAATCGCGAAAGCCACGCGAGAAGAAGAACCCCGAACCTAAACCCGAGCCGGATAGAGTAGCGGTAACATGTCCTAAGTGTGGCCAGGGCGTAGTGATAAAGGGTCGTTCAGCGTATGGATGCAGTGCATGGCAAGCGGGTTGCGACTTTCGCTTGTCGTATGACACGTATGGAAGAGACCTTACAGTCGAGCAGTTGCGACAGATAGTAGACAAGATGAAATAGAAAATTATGGGCAACATAAAAGAAGAGTGGTTTCCGGTGGTAGATGAAGCCGGCAAAGTTGTGGGCAAAGCAACACGTAGAGAGTGTCACAGTGGCAGTATGTTGATGCACCCGGTGGTGCATCTGCACATCTTCGACTCGCAAGGACGATTGTACTTGCAACGCCGGTCGATGAACAAGGATATACAACCCGGCAAGTGGGATACGGCCGTAGGTGGTCATGTGGATTATGGCGAGAGTATAGAAGAGGCATTGCACCGAGAGGTGCGCGAGGAGTTGGGTATCACATCGTTTGAGCCGATACACAATTTTACCTATTCATTCATGTCGCATATAGAGCGTGAAATGGTATACTCATATCGCACGGTGTATGAGGGAGAAATAAAGATAGACCCAGAGGAGATAGACGAAGGGAAGTATTGGACTATAGAAGAGGTCGTGTCGAATATTGGCAAGGGAGTATTTACACCCAACTTTGAAGATGAGTTTGTCAAACTGTTGCCTTTATTGCAAAGAGATTAAATATTTTTATAAAGTTTTGATATAATAATAGGGTAGTGTGTATATAGAACAGTTACTATCTCAATTTATTTTCTTACTTTTGCAACATGATAACACCGATAATATCAGCCGAAAAAATAGATAAACTGCGTGAGGCGATCTTGCTTCACAACAATATAGTCATAACGAGCCATGTTTCGCCCGACGGAGATGCAATAGGGTCGTCGTTAGGGTTGTATCATTTTCTGCGCAAGCTCAACAAGCAAGTAACCGTGGTAATGCCCGATATGGTACCACGCAACTTGCACTTCTTGACGGGAATGCGCTATGTAGTTGTGTATACGCAGCAACCCGATAAAGCGTGCAATGCCATATCGCAAGCCGATATGATATTCAGTCTTGACTATAATGCCTTGCATCGTATAGATAAGCTGTCGGGAGAGGTGGCTGCATCGAAAGCCTATAAGATACTTATAGATCATCACTTGGATCCCGAACCCTTTTGTGACCTTACGATTTCGCATCCCGAGATTTCGTCGACATGTGAGTTGATATTTCGTGTAATATGGCAGATGGGCAACTATCGTATGATGGGTCGAAGTACGGCCGAGGCTATATACACGGGTATGATGACCGATACGGGCAATTTTACGTATAACTCCAATCAGCCCGAGATATACAATATCATAGCCTTGTTGGTAAAAAAACACATAGATAAAGACCATATCTATACGCTTGCATGCAATACGCAGACAGCCAATAAGTTGCAACTTAACAGCTATGCAATATGCAATAAGATGGAGTTGTTTCCGGAGTATGGAGCGGCTATGATATACCTCACACGAGAGGAGATGGCAAGTTACAATTTCCAGAAAGGCGATTGCGACGGGCTGGTAAATGTACCGTTGAGTATCAAGGGAATATATTTCTCGGTATTTATACGAGAAGATAAGGAGTTTATCAAGATCTCGTTGCGTTCGCAGGGCGATTTTGCTGTCAATACGATAGCCTCGGAGCAGTTTGGCGGTGGAGGCCATATGAATGCGGCCGGAGGCGAGTTTTATGGTACACTTGAGGAGGCAATAAGCAAGTTTCGCGAGGTGTTGCCACTCTATTGCGAAAAGAAATAAAGTAAAAAACATAAAAAGGAAAAAGATGAAAATAGGTAAAATTTTCACAATGATGTGCAGTATAGTGGCCATGTCGCTGTGCTGTGCAGTTGTAACCTCATGTGATGAACAAAAATCGTATGCCGAGTTGCTCGATGAGGAGAATGATGCAGTGGAAAAATTTCTTGCGACGCAAAAAGTTGTCGACAAGATACCTGCCGACACAATATTTGAGATAGGAGAGGATGCACCATACTACAAGCTCGATGAAGATGGCTATGTATATATGCAGGTGTTGATGAATGGCGATGATGGAAAGGCCGACTATAACGAGTTGATATTTTTCCGTTATTCGCGTATCAATGTGCTTACATGGGCCGAGGGTGGCGATCAACTGCCCAATGGTAATGATAATGACTTGAGCAAGGCATATTCGTTCAATTTTCAAAATACAACATTGGATTCGTCAAAACAGTATGGTACAGGTATACAAATGCCCTTGTACTACCTTGAAATGCCCTGCAAGGTCAATTTGCTTATCAAGTCGAAGGCCGGAACACTCAACGACCTGACTTCGGTGATACCCTATCTTTATACTGTACGTTATTATCGCTCAAATATATAGAATATTATGGCACTTATCAAATCAATTTCAGGTATTCGCGGAACAATAGGAGGCTCGGTAGGAGAAGGTCTCAATCCGCTGGACATAGTGAAATTTACCGCGGCGTATGCTGCATTTATTCGCAAAAACAATCAACTCGACAGTAACAAAATTGTTGTTGGTAGAGATGCACGTATCTCGGGCGAAATGGTTATGCACACGGTTGTGGGCACGCTCATGGGTATGGGATGGGATGTTGTGTATATAGGCTTGGCCACTACACCTACCACCGAGATAGCCGTGACCGGCGAGGGAGCATGTGGCGGTATTATCCTCACAGCGAGCCACAATCCCAAGCAATGGAATGCCTTGAAGTTGCTCAACGAGAAGGGTGAGTTTCTCAATGCAGCCGAGGGCCAAGAGGTGCTTCGCATAGCCGAGGCCGAGGAGTTTGCCTTTGCCGATGTCGACCATTTGGGAACACTCATCAACGTAGATGACTATAACGATCGTCATATAGCACAAGTATTGGCACTTGCACTTGTAGACAAGGCAGCTATAGAGGCAGCCAACTTTACAGTGGCCATAGATTGTGTCAACTCGGTAGGAGGTATTGTAATACCTCAATTGTTGCGAGCCCTTGGAGTGAAAAATATCGTGGAACTCAACTGCGATGCAACCGGCCACTTTGCACACAATCCCGAGCCGATACCGGCCAACCTTACCGAGATAGCCGATGTGATGCGTCAAGGAAAAGCCGATGTGGGCTTTGTGGTAGACCCCGATGTAGACCGTTTGGCTATTATCTGCGAGAATGGCGAGATGTTTGTTGAGGAATATACCCTTGTAGCCGTAGCCGACTATGTGTTGCGCCACACACCCGGCAATACGGTGTCGAACCTGAGTTCGTCGCGAGCCTTGCGCGATGTGACTCGCAAGTATGGATGCGAATATAATGCCGCCGCCGTAGGTGAGGTAAATGTAGTGGAGAAGATGAAGGCAACCAATGCCATTATAGGTGGTGAGGGTAATGGCGGAGTAATCTATCCCGAGAGCCACTATGGTCGCGATGCGTTGGTGGGTATAGCCTTGTTCTTGTCGCACCTTGCACACGAGAAGAAGAGTGTGAGCGAGTTGAAAGCTACTTATCCGCCTTACAGCATTACCAAACAAAAGATTGAACTTACACCCGATATAGATGTAGATGCATTGCTTGTTGCCGTAAAAGAGAAATATGCCGGTGAGGAGATTAATGACATCGATGGCGTGAAGATTGATTTTGCCGATAGTTGGGTACACTTGCGCAAGTCGAACACCGAGCCTATCATACGTGTCTATGCCGAAGCGCATAGCGAGGAGGCAGCCGAAGCCGTTGCCGCCGGTGTGATGGATGTGATAAAGACCATGATATAATCTATGTAGGCCTAAAGTGTCTGAGTAGAGATGAAAAATTTCTACTCAGACACACAATATGCCGAAAAAATCATCTCTTCTAAGCCTTGGAGAGAAGATGTAGAATTATTTAGGACAATATTATTGCAAAGCTCAAAAATAAAGTGTACTTTTGCACCGCTCAATGAGCAACGGGGCGTAGCGCAGTCCGGTAGCGCACCTGGTTTGGGACCAGGGGGTCGCAGGTTCGAATCCTGTCACCCCGACAAGAAAAGACCGATAACCACAAAAGAGGGTGGTTGTCGGTCTTTTTCTATTTTAAGACTATATATGTTGGATGTGTTGCGAATAAATTGTATCTTCGCATATCGATGTGATACATTAATAATAAAGTTATGAGAAAGATATTGTATGTAGTGGCAGTGTTGGCCTTGTTGGTGGGCTGTCAAGGAAATAAAGGTAGTAATGCCGAGGTGGTAACAACCGATAGCGTAGCGACTGATACGATAGTGCCCGATGAGCGCGGATATATAGTGAAGGTGGGAGATATGGCACCCGACTTTACAGCAACGATAGCCGGAACAGACCGCCAAGTGAAGTTGTCGGATTATAGAGGCGAGCGAGTTGTCATGTTGCAATTTACAGCATCGTGGTGTGGAGTGTGCCGACGCGAAATGCCCGAGATAGAGCGTCAAATATGGCAACGACACAAAGATAATGAGCGATTTGCACTCATAGGTATTGATCGTGATGAGCCGGATAGTACCGTGTTGGCATTTGCCGAGAAGACGGGTGTGACTTACCCGCTTGTGCTCGATGAGGGTGGCGAAATATTTTGCCGTTACGCCCACCGTCTGGCCGGTATCACTCGCAATGTAATAGTTGATACCGACGGTCGTATAGTGATGATGACGCGGTTGTATGACGAAGAAGAGTTTGCCCGCATGACACAGGTGATAGATAGTCTCTTGAATGTAGCCGCAGTCCAATAATGTAATAAAAGGAAAGATTGTTATGTCGAAAGAGTTGCTTGTAGATTATAAGAGAGCAGAGGTGTTGCGCGAGGACTTGCCGGTGCTGAAGGATGTAAACTTTGAGTTGCATGCCGGGGAGTATGTGTACCTGATAGGTCGTGTGGGTAGTGGAAAGAGCAGCTTGCTCAAGACCATGTATGCCGACCTACCCGTTACAGCCGACTGTGCCGATGTGTTGGGCTATGATATGACCTCGATACGTGAGCGTGACGTACCCTATTTGCGACGTAAGTTGGGTATAGTATTTCAGGATTTCCAATTGCTTACCGATCGCACTGTGCGCGACAATCTCGACTTTGTATTGCGAGCCACAGGCTGGAAGAGAAGTGACGAAATGGATAGTAGAGTAGAGGAGGTACTCTCGCAAGTGGGAATGTTGAAAAAGGCCTATCGTATGCCGCATGAATTGTCGGGCGGTGAGCAGCAACGCATAGCCATAGCGCGTGCCTTGCTCAATAAGCCTCAAATAATACTTGCCGATGAGCCTACGGGCAATCTTGACCCGCAAACCGGCCGTCAAATCGTGGACTTGCTATATCGTATATCGAAAGAGGGTACGGCTGTAGTGATGTCTACTCACAATCTGTCGTTCTGCGATGATTATCCCGGACGCATATACCGATGCGAGAATCATCGCTTGGAAGAGTTGTAAAACCGGCCCTGCACAGAGGGCAATGAAGTATAGCGTATGAAAGTACTGAAGTTTGGCGGTACGTCGGTAGGAAGTGCCGAGCGCATGAAGTCGGTGGCACGTATAGTGTGTGACGGAGAGCGCAAGATAGTTGTGTTGTCGGCTATGGCCGGCACGACCAATACTCTGGTGGAAATATGTGACTATCTCTATAAGAAAAATGCCGATGGTGCGCGCGAGACAATCGCCCTTCTTGAGCGTAAGTATTGGGGCGTAATAGAGGAATTGTATCGAGAAGAAGAGTATAGACAGAGTGCCCGCGATGCCGTAAAAGGATGTGTGATGAATATGCGTGCCTGTATCAAGGATCTGTTTACCGTCTATGAGGAGAAGGAGATATTGGCGCAGGGCGAGTTGATGTCGACCGCCATGATGTATTTTTATATGCAGGAACAGGGTGTAAAGTCGGCATTGTTGCCGGCATTGGACTATATGCGTATGAACAAGCAAAATGAGCCGGATATGACGTATATACGCACACACCTGAATGAGATGCTCATGACGCAACCCGATGTAGATATATACATAACACAAGGTTACATTTGTCGTAATGCGTATGGAGAGGTAGACAATCTGCAACGGGGAGGTAGTGACTATTCGGCATCGCTGATAGGAGCTGCCATAGGAGCCGATGAGATACAGATATGGACCGATATTGATGGTATGCATAACAACGATCCTCGTTATGTAGAGCATACACGTCCTGTGCGCAATCTGCACTTTGAGGAGGCAGCCGAGTTGGGCTATTTCGGTGCTAAAATTTTGCATCCTACCTGTATACAGCCAGCCAAGCAAAACAATATACCGGTGCGTCTGTTGAATACCTTAGAGCCGGATGCCCCCGGAACATTTATATCGAACTACCCCGACCCGCAAGGACTACAGACCATCAAGGCCGTGGCTGCCAAGGACAATATTACAGCCATCAAGATAAAGTCGGGTCGTAAGTTGTTGGCACATGGTTTCTTGCGTAAGGTGTTTGAGACGTTTGAGACTTACCGAACCACCATAGATATGGTTGCAACCTCGGAGGTGGGAGTGTCGGTGACGATAGACAATACCCGCCATTTGCCCGAGATACTCGATGACTTGCGACAGTATGGCACAGTGACAGTGGATGAAGATATGGTAATTGTGTGTGTGGTGGGAGACCTTGAGTGGCAAAATGCGGGTCTTGAGTCGCGTGCAATGGCAGCCCTGAGGGATATACCGGTGCGTATGGTGTCGTATGGGGGCAGTAACTATAATATATCGTTTCTTGTACGACAAGTAGATAAAATACCGGCCCTGCGGGCATTGAGTCGCGAACTCTTTGAATAAGTAAGGTTGTGTAATATACAGTGCTGTTTCATGAATAGCTTTCCGATAGAAGATTTTCAGGGTGTTTCTACTCCGTTTTATTACTACGATGTGGCGTTGTTGCGTCGCACCCTTGCCGAGTTGTGTGCCCGGAGTCCGCGTGGCAGTGTGGTGCATTATGCCCTCAAAGCCAATAGTAATAGAGCGTTGTTGCGAGTGATAGCCGCCTATGGGTTGGGAGCCGATTGTGTGAGCGGTGGTGAGATAGCACTTGCCGTAGAGAGCGGATTTGCCCCCGGTAAGATAGTATACTCGGGAGTGGGTAAGACCGATAGAGAGATAAACATGGCCTTGTCGGTGGGTATAGGTTGCTTTAATGTAGAGTCGGTTGCCGAGCTTGGTGTTATCGACGCCCTTGCGGCCGATGCCGGGGTGATTGCGCCGGTGGCTATACGAGTCAATCCGCATATAGATGCTCATACACATCATTATATAACCACCGGGTTGAGCGAGAATAAGTTTGGTGTAGATATATCGCAGATACCCGATGTGGTAGAGTATGTGATGCGGTTGTCGCATGTACGTTTGCGAGGTGTGCATTTTCATATAGGTTCGCAAATAGTGAGTATGCAACCTTATGAGACATTGTGCGCAACCATCAACAAGTTGCAAGATGACCTTGAGAGTCGAGATGTAAAGATGGATTATATAAATGTAGGAGGTGGATTGGGGGTAGATTATGAAGATCCCGATAGACATGCCATACCCGATTTTGCATCCTATTTCGATACATTCTCTTTGAGGCTGAAAATGCGGGAAGGGCAGATACTGCACTTTGAGCCGGGACGCTCTATTGTGTGCCAATGCGGAACGCTCATTGCGCGCGTACTGTATGTAAAAGAGGGACTGAACAAAAGTTTTGTTATTGTAGATGCCGGCATGACCGACCTTATGCGACCGGCTCTCTATCAAGCCAAGCATAAGATAGAGAATATCACATCGCGAGGGCCGGAGAGAGTGTATGATGTGGTGGGACCTATATGTGAAACCTCCGATAGTTTTGGCAGTGCCATAATGCTGAATGAAGCCCAAAGAGGCGACCTGATAGCTATACGCTCGGCCGGAGCGTATGGCGAATCGATGGCAAGCAGATACAATTCGCGCGATTTGCCGGGCGTTTTGTTGAGCGAATAGCAATTTTGTAGATAATTTGCTAAAATATATGATTTTTGTAAACAACTGATACATAATGTATTGGCTGTTTTTATATCGAAAAATTGAAAAATATATAGTTAAATTATGTAAAATTACTTGACACGGATGAAAAATGATTATATCTTTGCATTGGAAATAAAAATGGAATAGTTCTAAAAATGGATAAAGTTAAGGATATAGTAAAGGAGCGTTTGCAGTTGCATGGAATAAAACCTTCGCTACAACGCATGGCCGTGATGGAGTATTTGATGACACATCGTACACATCCCACTGCCGACATGATATATACCGACCTCTATCCCTCCATACCCACCTTGTCGAAGGCAACGGTATATAATACGCTCAATCTCTTGGTAGAACGAGGCGTGGTGCGAATGATAACGATAGAGGAGAAGAATGCTCGATTTGACGCATGTATGGAGCCTCATATACACTTTCGTTGTCGAGACTGTGGTGCAATAATAGATGTAGATGTAGAGGCGCACTGGATACCTGCAATGCCCGATGGTATCACGGTAGAGATGAGTGAAACCTATTGCATAGGGTCGTGTGCCGAATGTAACAAAAGAAAAGTAAGCTAATAAAACAAACAAATAATAAAGAATAACAATCATTAAAACCTAAGATCATGAAATTTATCTGTACAGTATGTGGATATATCCACGAAGGCGATGCCGCCCCCGAAAGATGCCCCCAATGTAAAGTACCCGCTTCGAAATTTGAAGTGCTCAAAGAAGATGCTGCTCTTCAATTTGTATCGGAGCATCATATAGGAGATGGAATAGTAGAAGATGAAGAGGTTATGGAAGGCTTGCGTGCGCACTTTATGGGTGAGTGTACCGAGGTGGGTATGTACCTTGCAATGAGTCGTCAGGCCGACCGCGAGGGCTATCCTGAGATTGCCGAGGCCTACAAGCGTTTTGCTTGGGAAGAGGCTGAGCATGCCGCCAAGTTTGCCGAGTTGCTCGGTGAGGTTGTATGGGATACCAAGAAAAACCTCGATGCACGTATGAACGCCGAGTGTGGTGCATGTGCCGACAAGTTGCGCATTGCTACTCGTGCCAAGCAATTGGGTTATGATGCAATTCACGACACCGTACACGAAATGGCCAAAGACGAAGCCCGTCATGGAAAGGCTTTTGAAGGTCTGTACAATCGTTATTTCAAGAAATAATAGTTAGTTGATACACATATAGCATAGAATAGTTTTTTTCAAAGTTTCGCTTGACGAGTCGCCCCAGTGATGAGGTGACTCGTCTTCTTTTGATGCGGTTTATTTGTCAAATGTCAAATTATTCATTAAGGTTTAGTTTAGGTTATAGATATATAATATGGGATAAACTAAACCAAAGGGTTGTGCTATCAAACTGAATAATTGGCTTCTCTTTCTTTTGGATGGCAATCTTATCTCATATTTAGAGTTATATACGTGTATTTTGCTTCCAAATTCGATAAAAACGCGAATTTGGAAGTATAATCTATAAAATAGTGGAATTTTTTCAGCAAAAACAGTATAAATATAATATTTTTTTATTATATTTGAACCAAAATTACTCAGTATAACATTACAAAAGTGGATTGAAGATAGAGCTATTCATGGTTTCCCTGCGTTTTCTAGTATTGCGGAATTAAAATATTATAAAGTTATGAGAAGAATTTTAGTTTTTATCATTTCTGCACTGCTAGCGTCCTGCTTTGACGCAAGCGGACAGAACTTGCTGGAACGGCTGGGCCAACGTGCCAAGAACGCCGTGGAGAACAAATTGGGAGAGAAAGTGGAACAGGGAGTGAATGATGCCCTGGACGGAAAAATCGGCAAAAAGAAGGACAAGAAGGATAAGAAGGCCGATGAATCCGCCAAGCAGGAGGCCAGCGGCACCTGGACCTGCGAGGAATGCGGCAAAACCGGAAATACCGGAAAGTTCTGTGCCGATTGCGGCGCAAAGAAGCCCGGCGCTTCTGAAG
>JAFXAB010000025.1 GCA_017522135.1 Bacteroidaceae bacterium | reverse complement strand
CAGCTCTTTTATCCGCTTTTTAGCCTCTGAAAATCGAAAATTCTGTAAAAAATCAGATTTTGACAATTTTACAGTCTATCGAAACCTCGCGGCTTAAACAAAAAGAAACTGTGCCAAAATTTCCATTTTGACACAGCCTCTTTTGTTTCGTTCAAGGGCTCGATTTATGATATCTTAAACTCGATGGGCGAAGCATCCCACTCCTTGAGGAACTCTACCAACTCGCGAGTGAGCTGACACTTGCGACGCGAGCGCATCGACACTTGTCGACCTATTTTTTCATCGATAATACGGAATGTCACGTCGACACCATTGTGCGGATTTTCTATCATATTTTCCGACAAGGACTCGATAAATGCCGGTGTAAATGCCTCCAGCGACAGTGTCAATGCCAACTTGGAGAATAGCTTGCCCTGCAAGTCGGCAAGAAGATCGATTGAGCGAATAACAAGGTTGACATTGTCGTTGTAGCGACTGCGCTCATAGGTTGCCCTTACCATAATGAATGTTGTGCTACCGATACGGCCAAAGTTGCTATACTTCACATAGTCGCGACCAAACAAGGGTATCTCGTCGGAGCCGGTATAGTCTTCAATCTTCAGGAATGCGTATGGGTTGCCATTCTTACCCACCTTCTCACGATAACCTACAATAACACCACCGAAGGTAATCTCTTTGCCAATAAGTTCGGCACGATTTTTAAGGTCGACCATGCGGGTATTGCAAGCATAGTCAAGTTCCAACTTATAGGGGTCGAGGGGGTGAGCCGACAGGTATAGCCCTACAAGGTTCTTCTCACGCTCAAGACGAGTTATTTGAGGTTCTTCCACCACATCGGGCACTTGCGGCTTGGCAGTAGTCGACTCCATTACAGCATCGCCCCACAGAGAAGTCACTTGTGTTGCACGGTCGCTCTGCACACGCTGTCCGTAACGCACCAAAGTATCTACAAAACTTATTTCGCCCTCGGCAGCCGGCAAGAAATTCTCGCGCTTGACCTCGGCAAAGCCATCAAAAGCACCGGCTGTTGCAAGTGACTCGATAGTCTTTTTACCGCAAGCCGATAGGTTGACACGCTCGACAAAATCGAAAATTGAGGTAAAGTTGCCATTCTTCTCACGCTCGGCAATGATAGCCGTTACGGCGGCCTCGCCCACGCCTTTGATAGCTCCCAGACCGAAGCGTATATCGCCTCGCTTGTTTACCGAGAACTTGAGTTGACTCTCATTTACGTCCGGGCCTAATACTTGTATCTTCATAGCCTTACACTCACTCATAAACTTGGTTACATCGGTAATATCCGACAAGTTACGACTGAGCACTGCTGCCATATACTCCGATGGATAATTGGCCTTGAGATAAGCAGTCTGGAAAGCTACCCACGAATAACATGTGGCATGACTCTTGTTGAAAGCATAAGAGGCAAATTTCTCCCAGTCGCCCCATATCTTCTCAAGTACTTCTTCCTGGTATTCGTGTTTCTTACCACCATTGATAAACTTGGGTTTGAGCTCGTCGAGCTTATCCTTGAGTTTCTTACCCATAGCCTTGCGCAAGGCATCGGACTCTCCACGTGTAAAGTCGGCCAAGAGGCGCGACAACAACATGACTTGCTCTTGATACACCGTTATACCATAGGTATCCTTGAGATACTTCTCCATGATAGGAATGTCGTATGTAATAGGCTCACGTCCGTGCTTACGGGCAATAAACTGCGGTATATAATCCATTGGGCCGGGACGATACAGGGCATTCATGGCTATAAGGTCTTCAAAAGTTGAGGGTTGCAACTCTCGCAAGTACTTTTGCATACCGGGCGACTCAAACTGGAATGTACCGGTGGTGCGACCTTCGCAATACAACTTGTATGTAGCGGGGTCATCGATGGGGATATTATCTATATCAACCACCTTACCCGAGCGGATACGGATGTTTTCAATAGCTTCCTTGATTATCGAGAGGGTTTTGAGTCCAAGAAAATCCATCTTAATCATACCGGTATCTTCGATAACACTGCCTTCGTATTGAGTTACAAGCATCTTTTCGCCGGTAGTTTTATCATCGGCAGTACTTACAGGCACCCAATCGGTGATATCGTCACGACCTATGATTACACCACATGCATGCACACCTGTATTACGCACGTTGCCTTCGAGCATCTGTGCATATCGCATGGTATCGGCAATCTTGGTATCGGGGCTTTCACAAGCCTCTCGCAGCTCGGCAACCGATGCGATACAATTTTTCAAATTCATCTTCAAGGGCTTGCCATCAACTTCGGGCAGACGGTCGGGTATGAGTTTGGTAAGGCGGTCACTCTCGGGTATGGGTACTTTTTGTACTCGGGCAACATCTTTGATAGCCAACTTGGTAGCCATTGTGCCGTACGTAATAATGTGTGCGACCTTTTCATATCCATACTTCTCGGTAACCCAATTGAGCACCTGACCACGGCCATCATCATCAAAGTCAATATCGATATCGGGCAGTGAGATACGGTCGGGGTTAAGGAAACGCTCAAACAGCAAGTCATATTTGATAGGGTCTATCTGCGTAATACCCAAGCAATAAGCCACGCAAGAGCCGGCGGCCGAGCCACGACCCGGACCTACCGACACACCCATATTGCGCGCTGCGGCGATAAAGTCTTGCACAATGAGGAAGTATCCCGGGAAGCCCATGGTCTTCATAATGTGCAACTCGAAGGTCATACGTTCCATTATCTCGTCTGAGAGGGGCATTGGATAACGCTTGGCAGCACCATCAAAGGCCAATTTTTTCAGATAATCGGCCTCAAGTTTTATGCGATACAGCTTGTCATAACCGCCCAATTTCTCAATCTTTTCGCGCGCTTTTTCTTCGCTTAAGACTACCTCGCCATTCTCATTGCGCGTAAACTCATTGAAGAGGTCTTCTTCGGTAAACTGCTTGCGATAGCCTTCCTCCGTACCAAACTCCTCGGGGATGGCAAAGGTGGGCATAATAGGCGCATGGTCGATAGAGTAAAACTCTATTTTATCTACAATCTCTATCGTATTGGTCATGGCCTCGGGTATATCGCCAAATACGGCAGCCATTTCTTCGCGAGTCTTGAACCACTCTTGCTTGCTATACAGCATGCGATTGGGGTCATCAAGATCCTTACCTGTATTGAGGCAGATAAGACGGTCGTGCGCCTCGGCATTTTCTTCATTGACAAAGTGCACGTCGTTGGTACAGATAAGTTTGATATTGTTACGTCGAGCTATATCTATCAGATGCTTTTCTACCTCTATTTGCTTGTCATAGGTGTCGTGCGAGGCACGAGGTACCGTAGCCTTGTGACGTTGCAACTCTATGTAGTAGTCGTCGCCCCATATACTCTTGAACCACTTAGCAGCCTCCTCGGCAGCGGCTATATCATTTTTAATGATTTTCTGCGGCAACTCACCACCCAAACAAGCCGAGCAGACGATAAGCCCTTCACTATGTTTTTCAAGTTGTTCCTTATCGGTGCGCGGGTGATAATAGTAGCCATCGGTCCAAGCCTTTGAGACTATTTTGATAAGGTTTTTATACCCCTTCAAGTTCTTTGCCAACAAGATAAGATGCCAACCCTTATCGGTGCGTTGTGTCATCGATGTATGCGCCACATACACCTCACAACCCAATATGGGCTTGAAAATTTTCTTTTCCTCAGCGTTCAACTCGGCACGACACTCGGCTATAGCCGTTTCGCAGTTTTCTACCTCCTCTTTGCCCTCTTCCAACGATGCGAGGCGTTTTTGCAAAGCTTTGATATTGTCTTTGGTCTTTCCGTTTTTCTTTTTCACATAATTAAAAAACTCTTTGATACCAAACATATTACCATGATCGGTAAGAGCCATGCCGGGCTGACCATCTTTTATTGCCTTATCGACAAGTGCGGGGATAGAGGCTTGGCCATCGAGTACCGAGAATTGCGAGTGAACGTGCAAGTGTACAAAAGGAAGTTGCATATATCGTGTTTTAAGGGGGGTATAATGTGCTTTTCTATTCTCTGTTTTAGTGCAATAAAGATACACATAAGCGAGCAAAAAATATCAAGTATGCTTGAATGTTTTTCACAGCGAGTGCAGTATATCTTCGATATTTACCTCAAAGATACACAATTAGGAGCAAGAATAAAAGCGAAAAAGCGAATTGTTTTCAACATTATTTTCAACACATGGTATTATATATAGAAAGAGGCGCACCTCGCATGAAGTGCGCCTCACAGGGTTATTTAGTACTTAATGCAGTCTAAAATTATTCCTCCCACTTTTGGTTGGCTTGACGGAGGTAGCTCTTATAACGCCATTGAGCATTTTCTTTGGCAGCGGCAAAGAGTTGAGCAGCTTCGTTGGGGTATTGTTTCAATACCGATGCGAAACGCACCTCACCCTTGAGGTATTCGTCAAACTTATCCCATTGAGGCTCTTTAGAGTCGAGTGTGAAGGGGTTCTTACCCTCGGCCTCAAGAGCGGGGTTGTAACGCCACAAGTGCCAGTATCCGCACTCAACAGCAGCAGCCTCTTCGGCTTGCGATTTGCCCATACCCTTCTTCAAACCGTGGTTGATACAAGGAGCGTAAGCAATTACCAACGAAGGACCGGGATAAGCCTCAGCCTCACGGATAGCCTTGAGTGTTTGTGCTTGGTCGGCACCCATTGCGATTTGTGCAACGTATACATAACCATAAGTAGTAGCAATCATACCAAGGTCTTTCTTGCGAACACGCTTACCTGCGGCAGCAAACTTGGCAATAGCACCTATGGGAGTAGACTTAGATGATTGACCACCGGTATTTGAGTAAACCTCGGTATCAAGAACGAGTATATTGATGTCCTTACCCGAAGCGATAACATGGTCGAGACCACCGTAACCGATGTCATAAGAAGCACCGTCACCACCGATAATCCATTGTGAACGACGTACAAGGAAGCTGCTCAAAGAGTTGATTTTCTTGCAGCAGTCGCAATCGCAAGCGGCAACGAGAGGTTTGATCTTGGCAGCCAACGCAAGAGTAGCATCGCCATCCTCACGTTTCTCCAACCACTCGGCAAAGAGAGCCTTCATCTCATCGGTGCAGCAGTCGCACTTCAAGCCGGCCTCCATTGCCTCAACCAAACGAGCACGCATAGCGTCGTTGGCGAGAGTCATACCCAAACCATACTCGCAGAAGTCCTCGAAGAGTGAGTTACCCCATGCGGGACCACGACCTTCGGCATTGGCAGTATAAGGAGTAGAAGGAACAGAACCAGAGTAGATTGATGAGCAACCGGTAGCATTGGCAACCATTTCGCGCTCACCATAGAGTTGAGTGAGGAGTTTTACATAAGGAGTCTCACCGCAACCCGAACAAGCACCGGAGAACTCAAACAAAGGAGTAGCAAATTGAGAGTTCTTGGGATTGCTCTTCACGTCGACGAGGTTTTGTTTGCTCTTGACATTCTTCACACAGTAATCCCAATTGGCAGCTTGAGAAAGCTCACCTTCGAGAGCTACCATTGTGAGAGCCTTGCCATCTTTGTTACCGGGACATACATCGGCACAGTTGCCACAACCAAGACAGTCGAGCACACTCACTTGCATGCGGAAGTGCATACCCTTCATTGTGGCAGGAACTTTCATCTCGATAGTCTCGAAGTTGGCACCGGCCAACTCTTGCTCATCGAGTACAAAAGGACGTACACAAGCGTGAGGACATACAAATGCACACTTGTTACATTGGATACAGTTGGCTGCATTCCAAGTAGGAACAAAAGCAGCTACACCACGTTTCTCATACTTGGCAGTACCGGCCTCCCAAGCACCATCTTCGATACCTACAAAGTCCGAAACCTTGAGCAAGTCGCCATCTTGAGCATTGATAGGACGCACGATTTTGTTGACAAACTCGGGATCGTCATTGGCAGCAACAACATCATCGGCAAGCGAAGCCCATGCGGGATCTACAGCAAGTTGCTTGTATTCATTACCACGGTCAACGGCAGCATAGTTCTTGTTAACAACATCCTCACCCTTCTTACCGTATGACTTAACGATAAATTTCTTCATTTGCTCGATAGCCAAGTCAACGGGTATAACCTCGGTGATGCGGAAGAACGCCGATTGAAGGATTGTGTTAGTGCGGTTGCCAAGTCCTATCTCTTGTGCAATTTGAGTAGCATTGATGTAGTAAACAGTGATGTTCTTCTCGGCAAAGTAACGTTTTACGCGGTTGGGAAGGTGTTTTGCCAACTCCTCACCACTCCACACAGTATTGAGCAAAAATGTACCATTCTCACGCAAGCCGCGAGTTACATCGTACATGTTCAAGTATGCTTGTACGTGGCAAGCGACAAAGTTGGGTGTATTTACCAAGTAAGTAGAACGGATGGGGTTGTCACCAAAACGGAGGTGTGAACAAGTGAAACCACCCGATTTCTTAGAGTCGTATGCAAAGTATGCCTGGCAATACTTGTTGGTATTGTCACCTATAATCTTGATAGAGTTCTTGTTGGCTCCTACAGTACCATCAGCACCCAAGCCATAGAACTTAGCCTCATACATACCCTCGCCACCAAGAGCTATTTCTTCTTTCAAGGGGAGTGAGGTAAAGGTTACGTCATCTACGATACCAAGGGTAAAGTGATCTTTGGGTTGAGGCAAAGCCAAGTTTTCATATACCGACAAGATTTGAGCAGGTGTAGTATCTTTTGAAGCCAAACCATAACGACCTCCTACGATAAGAGGGGCATTCTCCTTGCCATAGAAACACTCTTTGACATCAAGATATAGAGGCTCGGCAGTAGCACCGGGCTCTTTTGTGCGGTCGAGCACAGCAATGCGCTTGGCAGTAGCAGGAACAGCAGCCAAGAAGTGCTTGGCAGAGAAAGGACGATACAAGTGAACAGCCACAAGACCTACTTTCTCGCCTTGAGCTACGAGATAATCGACAGCCTCGCGGATAGCCTCTGTACCCGAACCCATAGCAATAATTACACGCTCGGCATCTGCTGCACCATAGTAGTCAAACAAATTGTATTTGCGACCGGTGATTTTGTAGATTTCGTTCATATACTTCTCAACAACCTCAGGCACAGCTTCATAAGCTTTGTTGCTCGACTCACGGTGTTGGAAGAACACGTCGCCATTCTCGGCCAAACCGCGAGCAATGGGAGCATCGGGATTAAGAGCACGGCGACGGAAAGCGGCAAGACCTTCTTGATTTACAAGAGGTGCAAGATCCTCTTGGTCGATAACTTCAATTTTTTGTATCTCGTGCGATGTACGGAAGCCATCGAAGAAGTTGATAAAAGGAATGTGCGACTCGATAGTAGCCAAGTGAGCAACACCTGCCAAGTCCATAACCTCTTGTACCGATCCTTCGGCCAACATAGCAAAACCTGTTTGACGACAAGCCATAACATCTTGGTGGTCGCCAAAGATACTCAAAGCATGAGATGCCAATGTACGAGCCGACACATGGAACACGGTAGGCAACATCTCACCGGCAATCTTATACATATTGGGTATCATCAACAGAAGACCTTGTGAAGCGGTATAAGTGGTAGTCAAAGCACCGGCATGCAATGAGCCGTGCAAAGCACCGGCAGCACCACCCTCCGATTGCATTTCTTGAACAAGAACTGTCTCACCGAAGATGTTTTTACGTCCGGCAGCAGCCCACTCATCTACATACTCAGCCATTGTAGAAGAGGGCGTGATGGGATAAATAGCAGCTACCTCTGAAAACATATACGAGATATGCGCTGCAGCTTGATTACCATCACAGGTCAAAAATTTCTTTTCTTTACTCATATTCTATAAAATATTAGGTATTGTATATCTCTTTATCAATATAAAAATCCAAATAACCACAAAGGTATAACCTTATCGTGTCCTACATCCAATCCATCAATAACATAATTCATATCGCCACTCATACGCGACTTGGAGTGCTGCGAGATGATGCGGAAAGGATGTTCTCCATCAACAATAAAACGCACACTGTTGGCTCCCATATTCAGGCGATGATTGCAATGCAAGGCATGGTAGAAGAAAGTTTCACACACGGCTTGGCGATCTACCGCCATCGAGCGATTGGAGTATATAAGATTGGTGTTGTGCAAATACAACATGGCGGGTTTCTGCGGATAGGACTCTCCCTCACGATACAACATATTGATGAGACGAGCATCCTTGAAACACTTGATATAGTTCATTACCGTTGCGCGCGATATTTGTGTCTCTTGGCTCAATTTACTCACATTGACAGCTCCGGGTACACGCTTGATAATAAGGTAGAACAGCCTTCGCAACTTGGGCAGATATGACAACTCCAATTGCTTAAGCAACAGTATATCTACCTCCATTATCATATTGATTGTCTTGATAAGATTTTCCGAAAAATTGCTTTTCTCAAGGAAAAACGGGTAATAACCATGATGCAAATAACCGTCGAAATATTCAAGCGGATTAACACGTCCCATAATGGCGCGTGCTATAGTGGCATGGTTGTGCATTATCTCTTCGAAAGTGTATGAACGGAAAGACATTCCGGTCTTGATATTGAGATACTCTCTAAATGAAAATCCTCTCAGATTGTATGACGCAACAAGGCCATCAAGCAGAGGATTCTCCTCCTTCAAGCGCATCACGGTCGAGCCGGTAAAGATTATCTGCAACTCGCCGAACATATCATAACACATGCGCAAAGATTCGCTCCATCCGGGGTACTTGAATACTTGGTCTATAAGCAACACGCGACCGCCTTGATTGTAAAATTCCTTTACAAAATCGACGAGCGCACAATCGGTAAAATAGAGATTGTTAAGATTGATGTACAGACAGGTACGATCATTCATGCTAAAGTTGTCACGAGCATATTGCAACAAGAATGTTGTCTTGCCCACGCCCCTACTGCCTTTGATACCTATGAGACGGTGCGACCAGTCTATCTCACGCATCAACTCGCGCCGGACAGGATTGCCCAAGTGCTCTACAAGATATCTATATGTTCTATAAAACGACTCCACCAGACTTTACAACAATCGTTGATAAAAACCTTTGCAAATATAGGTATTATATATTGAATTTGCCAACCACAGATTACAAAATAACCCTTCTGTTGTGAAAGTTTACGTTTTTTAACATACAAAATCTTCATCTTTATCTACCCGTGTCCGACAAGCGCATAAATATTTCTATATTTTATAGTTATTTTTCGTAACTTTGCATAATAATCCACAACTAAAAAAAGAAATGAAGATGAAAAAGCTAACTTTTATCCTGAGCATAATTGCTCTATCACTGACAATGAATAGTTGTATGCCCGACCCCGAATCTACAGCAGGAAAAATGATTGGCGACTGGGAAACAGTACACATAACCGAGTCGGACATGTGGTGGTACTATAACGAGGATGGAACTCAATCGGAAACACAGACCTACGAAGATAGCTACGACATTACACCCGATAACGAGGATTGGCATATACTTCGCATCGGCACATTGGCTGTTTCGGTGATTGATACCGGAAGTGAAGAAACAGAAGAACTACTCAACATTCCTTTCCCATACAACATCAAAGACGACCAATTTACCTCTTTGCTATTGATGGGCGACTACACCAATACTGTAACAGTTAGTTTCAAGGATGACGACACGATGATTTTATACATGAATGATAGTGGATATATGGAAGACAATAGCGGCTACGAAGAATACGAATCGTGGACAACATATCGCCGAGTAAAATAAACTCTATATCAACCCATTGCAAGGAGATAGGTCAAACAAGGCCTATCTCTTTCTTTTTCTATTATCAGAAATTGACCTATTGCCTACACCCAACAACGCCTACTACTTGATATGACACACGACACCGTGCAACGGTTGGTTCTACAAAACAGCATACCACAAGAGAGCTCGCAGTCGGGTACACAAAAAAACAACACCCGCCCGGCACTATCTTCGACCCGGGCAGGTGTTGCTATTTTCAACTGTGGGCTATATACAAGCCATAGAGATCAACGCTTGCTTCTATTTACCATTTTAACGTTTTCACGCGAGCCGTCGGTATACACTATAGTCTTGATAACAAAACCTTCGGTATCACTATCTACCTGCATACCTTGCAAATTGGTATATATCTCTTGAGCCACAGTCTTGTCTTGCTTGGTCGACTCGACAGCCATGATGTCTTTCGAGACAGTACGCTTCGAAACCATCTCTTCACCATCTATCTTATAAACCATCTCTACAGCCAACTCGTCAAACACAAGGTCCAACGGACGTATCGACACCATTATAGATGTCTCACCTATCTTATTGAAACTCCAATTGTCAAAGAACAATACACTTACATCGGTTGTAGGCTTCGACACATAAGGATAATCGGGTTTTTGGAAGACAAACAGCTCGTTGTCGAAGTAGAATCGATAGTAGAGGTGGTCGGGCATAAGGAAAGTACCATCTACACCTTTCAACTCATACATAAAATATGCATAATAATTGTCCGACAACAAGTCTTGATAATGTTCTACAATTACAGGAGCAACCGGCTCTGCCATCTTTAGCTCAAAGGGCTTAAGAGTAAGATTCATGACTGCATAGCTATAGTTGGCACCATCTTGTGTGAGCATATAGGGAGTACGAGAGGTAAGTACACCATCGACATAATCCATTACATACTCATCCAACATCTCGGTAGTGTATGTCTCACTATCAACCAATGCCGGCTCGAAGAATACGGGGAAATACTCGGCATAAAGTCCCAAATATTGATGTGCGGGGAATACAACCGTATTATCTTTTATTGTACCACATATCCATCCCTCAGGAGTGTCAAGAGAAACACCCTTGATATAAAGTTTATCTCCGTCTATAACGACATCCGTAAGGCGATTGGTGTCTACCGACGGACCCAATACATCGGCCGTCATCTGATACAAGATAGGCTCATTATTCTCCAAGTCAGGCTCGTCAATTTTAAACGAGAATGGGTGATATTTATAGTCAACGATAAAGCCCATTGCACCCACTACATCTCCGGTAGAAATATCATGTGCACCCTCTACAAAGCCATAACCATCAACTATAGCTATCGTATCGTCTTTCAATACCATGTATACACTGTCAACAGGAACATAACCCCATCTCATCTCACCGTCAATCTCTTTTACATCAAAGTCCTTGGCTGCTTGCATAAAGATGTCGTAATTGCCATACAGACCTACATACTGTCCCGTGGGGAAGGCTATGGTATCACCATGCATTACACCATACATCCACGATGTATACATATCGGTCGACAATCCTCGTACATACACCATATTCTCCTCACCAAATGACACTTGAGCCTTGATATTGGCATTGCCATAGCCCGAGTGTGTGTAATTGAGCAGATAATCAATCTTCTGACCGGTAGGTTGAGGCAACAATGTGGTGGGTTGATAGGGGTCGGGTGACGTACCTATTGCAAAACGGTCGAAAGCGACATCTCCAACCAAACCATCTTGTGTGCATAGGTGCAACTCCATCTCATAAGCGGCAGTTGCCTCCGGAACAAAGATGCCCTCTACTTTGGTAAACGAAGTAAACATACGCGCATAGCTTTCGCTACAATCTATAACCACGGTTTCCTCACCTGTCTCGACATTGCGCGCCAATACACGAAACTCATCCTTAAGACTAAATCCCTGACCCACATATCCGGGTGTATAGGCATATATCGACACATAGTAGCTCACGCCTGTCTCCAGGTCGATATGGGGCGATGTGGCACGCGCATTGCGGGGCGACCAATCGGGCTCGCTGGTCATATAATACTCGCCATCGACTGCACGAACACCCTCTATAAACGAACCTCCGGGAATAAAAAGATTGACAGCATCTTTGGCTACCCACTTTTTGCTATCTTCAAACGACTCCAAATATACAAGTCCTTCATATTCATCAGAATATCCGCCCAACACAGGGGCTTTAGTCTGTTGTTTAACAACAGGTGTAACCAACTCAAGCTTTTCGGCTCGATTATCGGACATTTTCTCTCTGTACTGCAATGCCGGATGTGCTATCGTCGCTATGGCAACAGATAAGCACATCATTAATGTGGTAATTTTTTTCATCATCTCTTTTTTAGTTTTTACTATATAATAATTTCTCTCATTTTGCAAATATAGCACCTTAATAAACAAATAGCAAACAAAACCTTGTTTTATTTTAACTTTTACACAAAAACACCCCACAACAACAAAATATTTTCTAAAAACAATCATAAAAACTATAACATTTTCACCATACAAATCTTAATAATAATCAAAGCCATCGGGTCTCATACCAATCATAAAACAAGACAAGTTTTGTGAGTTTATCACACATAAGTGAATATTTTATTATCTTCGCAGACAAATAAGAACTACAAAATTATGGCAACACTTAATATAGGAGACAAGGTGCGATTTCTCAACGCTGTGGGCGGAGGTATCGTGCGCAAGATAGATCGTGACATGGCTTATGTAGAAGAGCCCGACGGATTTGAAACACCGGTCCTCATACGCGAATGTGTAGTGGTAGAACCCGCCAAACCCGAAAAGAAACAACCCGAGGTAAAAACCGTGTTTACGGCAACTACTTTCAGCAAAGATGAGCCTCGACAAGCAGCCTCGACACACACCGTCGCAAACGAGCCTATCGAAGAGACTCCTGAGGGTGAACAACTCAATATAGCCTTGGCTATTATCCCTCATGAGCCCAAGCACCTCAACACCACAGCCTACGATATCTGCTTGGTGAACGATAGCAACTATTACCTATACTTCACCTTTACCAGTCGCGACGAAGAGGGCTGGCGCACTCGCTATGCCGGCGTGATAGAGCCTAACATGCAAATGGAGCTTGAGGAGCTTAAGCAACAAGAGGTTAATTCACTGCAACGCATAGGCTTTCAATACATTGCATTCAAACAAGGCAAGCACTATAAGGCCAAGAATCCGGGTGTAATAGAGATGCGTTTTGACCCTGTAAAGCTCTACAAGCTACACAGTTTCCGTGCCAATCTCTACTACGACGAGCCGGCTCTCATTATAGACTTGGTAAAGAACGACACCCCCATACGCCCGCTTGTCGTCAACACCGACGACCTTGCACGTGCCATGAGCGAGAAAAACCGTTCGGAGGCTATCAACCGCCCTCATGTAAGCAAGCCCAAACAACAACCAAACGAAATCATTGAGGTAGACCTTCATATAAACGCCCTACTCGACAACACTGCCGGCATGAGCAACGGTGAGATGCTTGAGTACCAAATGGAGACATTCCGCAAGGTACTTGCCGACCACCGCAACAACAAGGGGCAACGCATCGTATTTATACACGGCAAGGGCGAAGGTACACTGCGTCGAGCCATACTCGACGAATTGCGCACCAAGTACAAAGAGTATAACTGCCAAGATGCTTCGTTCCGCGAATACGGATTCGGTGCAACAATGGTAACCATACGCTAACAGAGCCACGTCGTACTATACCATCAAATAAAAAATAGGGTTGTCTCGGAATAAAGATTTCACGAAACAACCCTATAATTGTATATCTACACCTTAGCGTTTTGTCACCGATATCATAAAGGTAACAGCTATAATAGCAATAGTGATACCCACGACAATATTGGTCGTAAGCGGCTCGCCAAACATCAGCGTTCCAACAAGTATGGCAGTTATAGGCTCAAATACACCCAATACCGAGGCCTTTGTTGCACCTATATTGCGGGTCGCTATCGCAAGCGTAGCCGTTGAAACAATAGTAGGCAATATAGCCAAACCCACCAAGTTGAGCCAATCACCGCTGGTCGATATTCCGGCTGTAATAGCCGTGTCGGACAAAAGAATCTGAGCAAGAAAGACCAATGCTCCCACCATAAGGGCATAGAACGTCAACAGTGTATTGGAAATATCGGCTATTACCTTACTACGATTGATAATAACTATAAAGAAAGCATAAGCCAATGCCGAGCATAACGACAATACTATACCAATAGGATTGACCGATTCACCACCGCTACCCTGTGTCATAACCAACACACCGGCAAAGGTTGCCATTATAGCGAGCCATACAGGCCATGACGGCACAACGCGCAGAAACACCATAATAATGGCCACCAAAACCGGATAGAGAAATATTAACGTGGTAGCCAACCCCGACGCGATGTAGTTGTACGATTGAAACAGGAATATACTGCTCGACGTAAAGAGAAGCCCCAGCACAAGCAACACACCCGCTTGCCGGGCTGTTATCTTGAAACTCTGCTTGGTAAGCAACAGAAATAATCCGAGCAATGCCACCGCAATGGAGTAGCGAAAGAACAATATCGACTCGACTGCGGCACCATTATTCATCAACGGTACACCAAAGAGCGGATTGAGTCCGTACGTTATACCGGTAATAATACCGGCCGGATAGCCTATAAGGGCTTTTTTACTGAGTTTACTCATACATCAAGAATTTTTCATTTGAGTCTGCAAAGATACAATACTATCCACAACAATATTATAGTATAAGCACTAATTTTTGTAGAAATAAGACTTACTCAGAGTGTATCAAAAAAGTGAGGTTGCGCCGTTGGACGCAACCTCACCATTTCATATTGAACAGCTAAAAAATCAGCCTTCAAACTCTACCAATACGGCAT
>JAFXAB010000024.1 GCA_017522135.1 Bacteroidaceae bacterium | reverse complement strand
TGATTATCAAGGTGGTAAATATTCGGTGTAGTCTGTTCATTGTATTGATGTTTATGTGTTATATAGTGCGACATGGACAAGTAACGGCAAGGATACATAATCGCGCCTGCAAGCCATTGTCAAGGCAAATTTAACAAAAGAGTTTACAATATCGCAAACAATTTTGACGTTTTTTTACACGGGGGGGTAGCAACCTATCGTCGTGTTTACATGCGCTTTGCTATCTCTTCGGTTGTAAAAAGCGTAAATACGGGTTTGCCGTCGGGAGTGTAATTGGGTGTGGCAAGAGCAAAGAGGTCTCCTATAAGTTGTTCCATCTCACAGGGTGTGAGTACTTGACCAATAGGGATGGCAACCGATTGCGCCAATGACAACGCAATACGTGCAAAGAGGTCGTCGGCAAGGTTTGTATCGTTTCCTTCGGCAGCAACAAAAATCTGCTCTATGAGGGCATTTACATCAAGCCCCTCTATACCGGCAGGAATACCACACACCGAGTATGTGCCACCACCCATATCTGAGAGGTCAAATCCCAATTGTGATAATGCTACCTCTACCTCGTTATAAAGAGCCACCTGAGCCGGAGACAACTGTATGAGCTGCGGGAAGAGAATTTGTTGCGAAGGCAAGGTCTCTTTGGCCACACGACGTTGCATGTATTGCTCAAACAAGACACGAACATGTGCGCGATGCTGATCGACAAGCAGCAAGCCATTCTTTGAGGGTGTGACAATATATCTACCCTTGAATTGCATGTAGAGCGAGGGTGCTTGTGTTGTCTTGGTGTCGATATTGAGGCTCGACTGCAGATACTCATCGGCTGCAGCAGGCGTGGCATGGGCAGGAGATGTAATCGAGGATGACGACAAAGAGAGGCCCATTTTGCTATCGTACTCGTCGGGTGCGGGATGATCGTTGTGAGATGAAGTAAAACCTTCATACAACTTCTGCCAATCATAATCGGGACGCTTGGCATTGCCACCACAACGAGCGGGTTGATTGAAAGGATTGTATGCCGGATTAAAGCCTTTGGATGGAGGGGTAATGGGTGTGCCCGGTGTATAGGCAGGTATATCGGGGGCATCGTCCATATCAAAGTCGATAGAGGGAGCCGCACAGAATTTACCCAACGCTTCCTTGACAGCAGCCATTACAATAGGCCATATAGCCTGCTCATTCTCAAACTTTATTTCGGTCTTGGTAGGATGTATATTGACATCTATCGTACCGGGCGATACGGTAAAATTGAGGAAGTAGTTGGGCATTTCATTTTGTGGTATCAACTCCTCATAGGCCTTCATCACAGCCTTGTGAAACCCTGCATGGCGCATATACCTGCCATTGACAAAAAAATATTGCAATGCGCCTCTCTTGCGTGCCGCCTCGGGCTTGCCAACATAGCCCGACAAATTGACTATAGAGGTGGCAGCCTCTACGGGCAGAAGCTGTTGATTGAGACTCTTGCCAAAGAGCGATACTATGCGTTGTCTCAAAGAGCCGGCCGGAATACGATACAACTCACTATCGTTGTGAATGAGAGTAAACTCCACCTCGGTATTGACCAAAGCCATACGCTCAAACTCATTGATAATATTGCTCAATTCTACTTGATTGCTTTTAAGAAACTTGCGACGCGCCGGTACATTGAAGAAGATATTTTTGATAGAAAAATTGCTGCCGACAGGGGTTGTAATTACCTCTTGCGACTCGCATTGCGAAGCAGCCATGCGAAGGCATGTACCCACCTCATCTTCGGCACGACGAGTGCGCAACTCAACTTGTGCAATGGCGGCAATCGAAGCCAAGGCCTCACCGCGAAATCCCATTGTACAGAGCGAGAACAAGTCCTCGGCATGACGTATCTTGGAGGTAGAATGACGCTCAAAAGCCAATCTTGCATCGGTAGGCGACATACCACAACCGTTGTCTATCACTTGGATAAGTGTACGACCGGCATCCTTGAGTATAATTTGTATCGATGTTGCCCGGGCATCGACAGCATTCTCTACAAGCTCTTTGATAACCGATGCCGGGCGTTGAATTACTTCGCCAGCAGCAATCTGGTTGGCAACAGAATCGGGTAAAAGGTGTATGATGTCGCTCATGTGCTATTGTGATGATTACAAGTTGAATTTGTGTGAGGTACTATTTCTTTGCTCCTGCTCGGTGGCGGTAACTGCCTCTTCTTCCCTGCGGTATATATCGTCTTTATCGAGCGGTCGGCGGTTGCCATACCATATATATCGAGGGAGAAACATGGTAGACGAGTCAAGCTCTTCCAATGGGTACATCTTACCCTTTACCGAAGGCCACATCAACATCTTCTTCATCTCATTATTCTCTAAGAATATATTGAGAAAACTTGCCTCGGTGTTGAGCATACCGGTAATGGTAGAGTCGCTATCTTGAGGATAAAAGAGAGCAAGAACATTGCCTAATGTCTCTATGCGACGCATCTCATCGCCCTCAAAGTAGGCTTTAATCTCATTACCTTGCATCTGGTCGTAGTAGTTACCCCCCTTGAGTTGTGTTGCAAAAGTATTATTGATGACATGTGCCCAATCGATGGTGGAATCGTTGAAAAACATGCGTATCGTATCGCCATAAATCTGCTGTTCGCCACTCCACAATACCGGATTGGTATACATGGTAAGGGTGCTATCACGCTCGATATACTGCAAAGAGTCGCACACACCTTGCGCATCGACACGATAGAAACGCACACCATAGTAGGCACGCAATATGCGGGTAGAATCGGTGTCGACAAATGACATGAGCGTATCGGCGTGCATGTATAGCGTGTCTTGACGCGAAAACTCCATCACACGCGCACTATCGGTTGCAAATGTATAATCGGTTATTTCATTGTAAAAACCATATTGTCCTTCCATTATGACCGACTGTACAGAGTCAATGAGAAACATATTTCCAAACGCCTCACCCACTCCATTGTTGCGGTCGTAATAGAGCGTATCGCCCGTGAGCATCTTCCCATCGCCTACCAACCGAGAGCGGTCGAACAACATGGCATGGTTGGCATTGGTATCATAGAGGCCGTTGGTTGTATAGATGGTGTTGCTATCCGATACGATAGTAGAAAGGCCATATAGATAACTTATCTTGGTATCGGTGTTGTAACGCAATGTATCGGAGTAGATAACATAGTCCTCATTGGTGAGTACGACATCGAAATTGAAGATAGCATCCTTGGTAGATGTAGAGTACTCGCCATATACCGATACCAACTCGTTTTTTTCGTCTACAATAGAGCCACCGGTAAAGTAATATCCGATATTCTCTGTCATATCATAGTTGAGGCTGTCGGTATAGAGCGTGACATTGCGATTTATCATGCTCACATTGTTACGTAACTCGGCGAGTTGTTCTTTGCCGTCGTAATAGAGCACATCGCCATATATAAAGAGAGTATCGCCCTGCTCCATGCGCACGTTGCCAAAGGCATCGAGCGAATTGTTTTTCTCATAAAAATAGGCACTATCGCAATACATATACATGCTATCCTTGCGAAACTGCACATTGCCATGCAATACTCTATAATCGGCACTCTTGGAGGCATCAAAAGTAAGCGAGTCGGCATTTAACAAATGCACTTTCTCCTTGTTGGCAACAGGAGCAGTCTCATGCTTTACTTGAGACACACCCATTACCGACACCATAGCAAGGATAAGGAGCAATATAGGTATTATGCGCGACTTGACCATAAGAAACAGAACTTCCTCCCTATTATCTTTGCTCCTTTACCCAACCGTCGTACCTGAAGTCGCAATTGCGCCATCCTTCTTTGATGCGTACATAAGTATCACGACGTTTCTTCTCGACCCAATCTTGCAATATCTGAGCACGTTTCTGAGCCTCCAACATATTTGCTACCACTTGATAGTCACTCACAAGGTCGGCCTTGTGAGCTTCGCGACGAGAATGTAACTTGACAAGCATTACCACCTCCTTGTTGTTCTTGACATCGATGGTAGTTATAGGTGTCGATATCTCGCCTACTTGCAGTTTTGCCACTGCTTTGGCTATTTCCTGAGGCAATTCGCTCATTTCAAATCGAGTAGAACCTGTATTATTGTTACTCATCATACCCTTATTGTAGCGAGTATCTTTGTCTTGCGATATATAAGGTACAATTTCTTCAAACGTAAACTTTCCTTCGGCAATATCATTTCGCACCGAGTCGAGTCGATGCACCGAACTTTCAACATCCTTCAACGAAACGTGAGGCTTGAGCAAGATGTGTCGACAATTGATTTGATCACCTCGCTTTTCTATAAGCTGTATGATGTGATAGCCAAACTCTGTTTCAACAATTTTCGATACCTTCTTGGGGTCGTTGAGGTTGAATGCCACAGCCGCAAACTCAGGAGCCAAAGTAGCCTTGCTTACAAAGCCCAACTCTCCACCACGCATAGCCGAGCCGGGGTCTTCGGAGTGCAAAATGGCCAACGTAGAGAACTCACGCTCGCCCGAATTTACTTGCTCCGAGAACTCACGCAACTGAGCCTTGACATTATCAATCTCTTGTTGTGGCACTTGCGGATATAGCGATATGATTTGCACCTCTACTTGCATAGGTATTGTGGGCAAGCTGTCTTGAGGCAAAGAGTTGTAGAACTTACGCACCTCGGCCGGTGTTACCTTAATATCACTTACCAATGTACGCTGCACCTCTTGTACGATATTGTTGTTGCGCACATACTCGGCCAACTCACTACGAATTTCGGTTATAGGCTTGCGGAAATACTCCTCAAGCTTTTCTTTCGAGCCGAGTTGGTCAATAAAGTAGTTGAGACGCATATCAACCTCTTGATTTACCTGTCCTTCCGACACCACAATAGTATCGAGCTTGGCTTGATGCAGATAGAGTTTTTGCACAGCAATCATCTCGGGTATGACACAATACGGGTCACCGTCAATCTTCTGTCCGTCATATTTCATCTGTTGTATCTGAGTCTCTACCTCCGAACGATAGATAGGCTCATCGCCAACCACCCATACGACCTCTTCAATAATATTATTTGGCGACACTTGTGCCTTGGCAACAGTTGTCACAAGAAATAATGAGCCTAACAATAATGCTATTTTCTTCATATATTTACTTATTTTCTACGGTCATTTCTACATCAAAACGCTCTACTACGCCACTGGCAACAGCCTCATTATATAGAGCCTCCTCGAGTTCTTTATTGAACGACACACGACGCTCGTTGAGCAATATCTCGATAATACGCGGACGCGCTACCTCAAAGGGCATTTCATCACCTACATGCAAGCAACTATCTATATACAACAGGTATATCATATCGTTGCTCTTATGCTCAAACATCTCTTGAGGTTTCAATACCGAACTCTTACTATCGAACTCATAGGGTATATTGTCCTTCAGGTCGTCGATATTGACCCAACGGTCGAGAAAGTAGTCATATCCTATGGCATTTTTAACAGCATACTTCTCAATATTTTCAACGCCATCGTCGGCAGCCGATGATACCCACTTGCGCAAGGCCGATAATTGCGGAGCCTTGGCCGGCACTTTCAAGAATATTCCCTTGGCTATGTCGCGTTGCAATATAAACTCATCATGATGAGCCTTATAGAAAGATTGGATAGAATCTTCGGGCAACTCGGCAGCAAGTCGCT
The DNA here is from genome assembly GCA_017522135.1 of Bacteroidaceae bacterium. Lineage (GTDB taxonomy): Bacteria > Bacteroidota > Bacteroidia > Bacteroidales > Barnesiellaceae_A > Barnesiella_A. The sequence continues at coordinate 10,466 of JAFXAB010000024.1, read as the reverse complement.
CGTCGGACAATCTCTTGCGATACTCATAGGCATAAAGATCGCGTCGGTAGGCCTCAACAAGGCTGTTGAGATAATCTATATTACTCAGATTTTTACAAGCTACATCATAAATAAGTTGCGAAGAAATCCAGTCACTTATATAATGCTCGATAAAAACAGCACGTGCCGAGTCGCCGAGAGCAACAGGAATTTCGGCCTCTACATCGCGCATAGTAAGGGTGTGCTCTCCTACCCTTGCTACAATGTCTTGCGAGGTTTCATGTTTACCGGAACATCCCCATACCAAAAGTATGAGGATGCTACTCAATATTATAGATAATATTTGTTTCACTTTGCAATATTATTTCGTCTGTAAATATACGACGAAATGAGCCGATAGTATGCTTACTTAATAGTTTTTAATACTTCTTCATTTACTACAACAACAGCCTTTTTATTAAGTTGCTCTACCCACAATTTTTCGAGATACTCTTGGTAGTCGGCTGTTACTTGTCCACGCACATCGAGATAGCTCTCGGGAGCTTTCAAGGTCTTACCCGACAAGAAGACAACCGGAAGTTTCTCATCACGTTGTGCTTGAGCACCTTTAAATGCGAACTCATCGACATAGCTGTTTTCGCCCTCGATGAAGAGACCTTTATCCAACGAAACCAATTCGGTAGAGTCGGTATTGAAAGCCGCATTTATGGCAGTAAACACATCAGCCTCTTTGGTTTTCTTAAGCATTTTCTTGACTTCTTTGGCAATCTCTTCATTGGCACAGCACACAACAAAGCCTTTATAGTGAGGACGATCCCATGTGTATTTTTTCTTGTTTTTCTTGAAGAATTTTTCCAGGCCTTTAATGTCGGTAGTAGCTTTTTCCCACACCTCGCGGTTGCTTATCTCAAAGAGCAACATGCCATCACGGTACTCATTGATAAGGTTGCGATAATCGGGATACTTATCGACAAGAGAAGCTGTCTCAATCTCTATAAGACCGGCCTCAGAATTACGCTCAATTTCGGCCTTGATTATGTCCTTGGGGTTGTGTCCCGGAATCAATCGACGACCTTTGAAAGATTGGACTAAATCTTGGGTTGTAAATTGCTTGTCGGCATAAGTAGCCAATACCATATCTTGTTGCGACAATGCAACCAATGCAGTCGAATCGATAGCTGCACCGCACATTGTTACAACAGTCTCTACCATTGCATCGTCAACGCGATAGTTATTCTCGGCCTTAAGTCTATCCATCAACACTTTTCGAGCCATAGTACCGCGCTCGTCACGCGAGAGGCGTTGTTGCAATTCATTGCGCATCTCGTCAAAGGAGCGTACAGCACGACTGTTGTTCAATCGGACAATATGATATCCGAATGACGAGCGAACAGGAGCTGCTATTTGACCCACTTGCAACGAGAAGGCCACGTCTTCAAGTTCTTTTACCAAATCACCGGCCGATACCCAAGGCAGCTCACCGCCACGAGCGGCATTGGCTTGGTCGTTTGATTTTTCACGTGCCATTTGTTCAAAATCGGCACCTGCCAAGAGGTCGTTATATACAGCCTCGGCTTCGGCTTTCTTTTGAGCTTCTATTTCGGGCGAGGCATTACGGGGTACTGCAAAGAAAATATGTGCACAAAGACGCTCGCCTTGATCGGGACGAATATTGTGTACCTTGATAATATGATATCCGAAGCGAGTCTCTACGGGTTCTGAAACTTCACCGGGTTGCATGGCAAAAGCAACCTTCTCAAAGGGATATATGAGTCGTCCGCCCTTTACATATCCGAGATAACCGCCTCGGGCTTGAGAGCCGGGGTCTTCGGAGTATTGTTGTGCAAGAGAGGCAAAGTCTTCACCGGCATGTATCTTGGCAACTATATCTTGTGCTTTGGCAAGAGCGGCTGCACGAGACTCATCAGTAGGCATCTGACCGGCCGATATAAGTATATGACTCACCTCAACATTTTTCTTATAATTTTCATAAGCCTCACGCAAGAGGGCTTCTTCGGTGGCACGGTCGGTCAAATAGGGTTTGGCCAACTCCTTGCGATAGCCATTCAACTCATTGATAAAGGATGCTGTGGTGTCTATTCCTGCCTTTTCTGCCGCATCCACTTTGAGTTTATAATTAACAAAAAGAGGCATATACTCATCAAGCCCGTTGACATCTACTTGTTGTTTGTTGTTCTTATGATAGATGTACTCAAATTCCGACTTGGTAATATCCTTACCATTGATACTCATCAATACAGCATCATCTTGTGCAAATGAACTGAAAGAGATACCGGCCATCAAGAGAGCCGACAGAATCCATTGCTTTCTCATTTTGATAAAATATATTTACAAATGTTTACTATTGACTTTATATTTTATAAAACGGGGACAACAAACAAAAAATTGTCTGTCGCCCCTGTTAATATAACTTATTATATCTTTAAATATAACATCATTGACCACGGCTATAATTGGGAGCCTCGCTCGTGATGTTTACATCATGCGGATGACTCTCGGCTACACCGGCATTGGTGATACGTGTAAACTTGGCTTGATGCAACTGGTCGATGTTGTGTGCACCGCAGTATCCCATACCGGCACGCAAACCACCTATCATTTGATAAACAACCTCATACAACGAGCCTTTGTAAGGAACTCGGGCTGCAATACCTTCGGGAACAAGTTTCTTTGCATCCATCTCGTCGGCTTGGAAGTAGCGGTCTTTTGAGCCTTTTTCCATTGCTTCGAGCGAACCCATTCCGCGATAAGACTTAAACTTACGACCATTATATATGATAGTCTCACCGGGCGACTCCTCGACACCGGCCAACATACCACCCAACATTACCGAATATGCACCGGCGGCAAGAGCCTTCACAATATCGCCCGAGTAACGGATGCCACCGTCGGCAATCAAAGGAACACCTGTACCTTCAAGAGCTTTGGCAACATCATATACTGCCGAGAGTTGTGGAACACCTACACCGGCAATAACACGAGTTGTACAAATTGAGCCGGGACCGATACCTACCTTTACACCATCGGCACCTGCCTCAACAAGATATTTGGCGGCTTCGCCGGTAGCAATATTACCTACTACTACATCGAGTTGAGGATACTTGGCTTTTACGGCCTTGAGGACAGCAACAACACCCTTGCTATGACCGTGTGCTGTATCAATAACGATAGCATCTACACCTGCTGCTACAAGCGCATCTACACGATCCATCGAGTCGCCTGTAACACCTACTCCGGCAGCAACACGCAAGCGACCCTTTTCGTCTTTGCATGCATAGGGCTTATCCTTGGCTTTGGTAATATCTTTATAGGTGACAAGACCTACAAGGCGATTATCCTTATCAACTACAGGTAGTTTTTCTATCTTATGTTTTTGAAGGATGTCGGCAGCTTCGTGCAAATCGGTCGACTGAGTTGTAGTAACCAAGTTATCCTTGGTCATCACATCATCGACGAGCGAGTTGAGATTACGCTCAAAACGAAGGTCGCGATTGGTAACGATACCTACCAATTTACCTTCCTCATCTACGACGGGTATACCACCTATATGATACTCTTTCATCATATCGAGAGCATCGCGTACAGTAGAGCCACGGGCTATGGTTACCGGGTCGTATATCATACCATTCTCGGCACGCTTTACGGCATGCACCTGACGCGCCTGCTCGGCTATAGGCATATTCTTGTGAATAACACCTATACCGCCTTCGCGAGCTATGGCTATAGCGAGCTTTGCTTCGGTTACTGTATCCATAGCAGCCGAAACAATGGGAACATTCAACTTGATATTGCGTGAAAACTTTGTCGTCAATTCGACATTACGAGGAAGAACCTCAGAATAAGCGGGGATTAACAATACATCATCGAAGGTCAATCCATCCATTACTACCTTGTCTGCAACAAATGACATAATGTATAAGCATTAAATTTTATTGCATGCAAAGATACACACTTTAGCCGAATTAACATAGTGCGACGAGATTTTTTTTTATATTTTTTTCAAGTATACTCATGAGGAATACTCTATTGAGCAGCATGGGCCCCTCGGGATAGAAAACAAACGTGCATAAAAGAGTGACTACTCGGCTATATCGCCAAGTGTTGCACGGGTATATTCAGCAAGGTCGACTGGAGCAATTTTTATCTGCAAGCCTCGTACGCCGGCACTTATATAGATATAATCATATAGCGTTGAGGTATGATGCAAGTATATAGGATAAGGCTTTTTCATACCTATGGGCGAGCAACCGCCTCTTATATATCCTGTGGTAGGCAACAGCTCTTTCATGGCTATCATCTCGGCACTCTTGTTACCCGATATTTTAGCAGCTCGCTTGAGGTTTACTTCGGTATTTCCGGGTACTACACAGACAAATATACCTGTACGATCGCCTCGCAATACAAGCGTCTTAAATACTTGTTGTATATTCTCACCGAGTTGTTGTGCAACATGTTCTACTGCAAGATTATTCTCATCGACCGTATATGGTATGAGTTCATAAGGTATCGCGGCCTTATCGAGCAAGCGGGCTGCGTTGGTCTTATTTATTTTCATCACGGAAGCAATTGTTTCTCCGACAACCATTTATATATTTCGCCATAAACCTTCTCCCTTACATCGGATCGCGACAACACAAGGTCGTGCAAGCCATCTACAATAGTCACTTCGGTAACATCTCGAGCAATCTTGGTTCCATATTGTGCTATATGGTCTATATTCAACACGGCATCACCTCTTTGGTAATCGGGGGTCCACTCCGAGCCGGTGATGGTCTTATCGGAGTGCATAAGCAATACCGGACAAGACAAGTCGTTCATCTTGTGTACTATATCGTGTCCTTTATCAATGGCTCGTATCCAACCAAAACGTTCACCTCGTGCCATGGAACGTTTCCACTCGGTATTAAACTCCCACTCGCCATGATACTCCTTGAGCAAACTCATGGCATAGGGCGAGATGTGTGTTGCATCAGGCAGTCCGCCATCGGGAAAAAAAACACCAATGAACGCCACAGCAGGAATGAGCACATGGCGAAACAGAGCATTGAAGTTCCAATCAAAAAATGGACTGTTGAGTATAAGTGCATCTACCGGATGGTTGTCGCGGCGTGCATGACAATAAAGCGATGTGGTAAGTCCTCCCGTAGAGTGTCCCATAAGTACTACCCTATCATTTCCCTCACGACGAATTACACTCAAGGCCGAGTCGATATCGGCATAGTATTCGCTCATATCACGCACCTCATACTCGCGCTGCCCGGGTAGCAAAGAGCGACCATACTTGCGCAAGTCTATAGCATAAAAGTTATATCCCCACTCAATAAAACGATGAGCCATATCCTCTTGAAAAAAATAATCGTTGTAGCCATGCACATAGAGTATAGCACTATGTGCTGTATCGGCAGCAAGCTTGCGCACAAGAGTAGACACAACACGACCATGATAATCATCGGGCATAACGAAGGTATGTTGCTCAAATCCATTACCCAACACATCGGGTTGATAGTATTGTGCACGAGATACTATAGAAACAACACACGCAAGCAACAACAACACTCTCTTCATACCACGCTACATTTTTAATGTGCTTCGAGTGAGGCACGCAAATTGTTGAATATAGAGGTGAGCACATGACAAGCCACATCAATATCTTGCGACGGAAGATTGGATAACGCCTCTCTTATGACACTCAACACAACAGGCTTCGTAACCGATTCCAACTCACGACCCTTATGGGTGAGCATAATAATATTGATGCGACGATCGGATTTACTGGGGAGACGATTGACACACCCCAACTTCTCAAGATTATCTATCAATCGGGTCATGCTGGGCTTATCTTTAAAGGTGAGATTACACAATTCCTGTTGGGTCACACCGTCACGCGACCACAGATAATACATCACCGTCCACTGCTCCGGTGTAACCTCTATACCCTCCTGTCGAAATACACGATACAAGCGTCGGCTGATGGCCGCCGATAGCTTGCCACTTATCATCGAAAATAGTAGTTCCGGTGTAAATGTTGTAAAGTTTATATCCATATCTTTTGCTTTGAGTGGTGCAAAAATATAGAATTGTTTAGACAAACAATAATTTAAAAACAGTTTTATATACAACCTTTTATATGTTTAAAAACATAGCCCCACAACATATTTATAAAAAACAAATAATATATTGATAACCAACCATTTGCAAAGGAAACAAATCTAATAACAGGCAAAACAGAGCAACAACACACTGTGTTGCATGAGGCAATTATCACACAATAATCATAAAAGAGTATCGACATTATACACCCACGAGCGGCTCAAGACTTAGACTCCACATCATCATACAGAGTTCGCCACCTGCAACAATCGTCACACCATCTGTTGGTTACTTTCGTTCCACCTCTTCATAGTCAATATACTCAATGTCATCGCTCGATTGTGACTGCTCAGCCACATCCTCTTTCGGTACAATGATAGAATCGGACTGCAAATGTATGGTAATACGACGAAATGCCTCCTTGTGCATAAAATAACAAAGCACAATACACAGTATAGATAACAAAACCGAGAAAAACTCGGGAAGCACCATACCCACCATCAGCAACGCATCGTACAAACCGTGCAACATCATAGGCACCAACAACGCCATAGAATAGTAATACACCTTTCTGCGCGGTGAAAAATGCGCCAAAGAATAAAAATATCCCATAAACACAGCAAAAGCATAATGCGCCGGCACTGTCAACAAAGCACGAGTAGAACCTACGACAAGCCAATTGGCATAATTAGCAAACATATACAACAAATTCTCAAATGTTGCAAAACCCAATCCCACCATAACAGCATAGACAATACCATCAAAGTGCTCATCAAAATATTTATTCTTTCGCAACACAAGCCACAGCATCATAAACTTAGCCAGCTCCTCAGGGATAGCCGCACGCCAAAAAGCCCGCCATATCTGTCCGGCAACAGTATTACTGCCATACGGAATAAAACAATCTATAACTCCAACCAAAGCTGTTACGACAAACATAGAGACAAAACCCAACAAAAAAGCCTTAACAAGCTGCCGCGGAGGTTCAGGACGCTTCTTATCTTTACCCACTACAAAAAAGAGTAACAATATAGCCGGTATCAACGCCATTAATATAGACAAAATAGAAGAAAGCATAGTTATTATATTACTATTTAATGATAATTATTTTCATATCTTCCGACAAAGATATAATTACCCGGTTAAATAAACAAAAGAAACAAATAAATTTTGATTATGCACACATTCCATTTATAACAAAAATTTTATGTACTTTTACAGCCTATTAATTAACCAACAAGCAAAATAACAACAACCATAAAACAACACACACCATGTTCAACGAAGAAAACTACGAAACCAGCCGACGTGGCTGCATAGAAGTAATATGTGGATCGATGTTCTCGGGCAAAACCGAAGAGTTAATACGTCGCCTCAAACGAGCCAAGATAGCACGCCAAAAAGTAGAAATTTTCAAGCCCGCAGTCGACAAACGCTACTCCGACGACGAAGTAGTATCGCACGACAGCAACGCCATACACTCCACCCCGGTTGACAATTCTCACAGCATATTGCTCATGACCGACGACGTTGATGTCGTAGGCATAGACGAGGCACAATTCTTCGACGAAGGCCTCGCAGAAGTATGCACCGAACTCTCCGACCGAGGCATTCGCGTGATTGTAGCCGGACTCGATACCGACTACCGTCGCATACCATTTGGCCCAATGCCTGCATTACTCTCACTGGCCGACGATGTAAGCAAAGTGCACGCAATATGCGTAGAATGTGGACACACTGCCAACTACTCATACCGCCTCGTCGATAGCGACCGACGCGTATTGTTGGGTGAGAAAAACGAGTATCAACCCCTATGTCGCAAATGCTATCTGCGTCGCATGAAAGAAAAAGGAGAAATTCAATAAACCCACCTTTTAGCTCGACCTGCAAACCACAGGCTCTACAAAACGTTATAGGCTCATGGATACCAACTTCAACAAACCATTCACATTCGACCGTGTTGTGCGAATTGTAATAACAATCGCCATTATGACACTTTTGATACTATTTATCAATAGTATCAAAAGTGTACTACTGCCATTTTTGGTAGCATGGCTCATTGCTTACTTGATAAATCCGCTTGTCGAGTGGAACCAACGCCTCTTTCGTTTGCACAAGCGAGCACTACCAATCTTCATTACATTTGCCGAAATAGGCATCGCACTCACACTAATAGGACTCATTGTAATACCCATGATTATCAATGAGACTCGCCATCTATACGAGTTGGTGAGCCTATACATGCAATCGAACAACACCAATCCCATCATACCCGCCGCACTACAAGACTTCTTGCGACAATATATCACAACAGAACGCATAGAGTCACTGCTCAGCACACAAGAGTGGATAAAACTGGGAGAAAACCTACTCGACCAAATAGGAAAAATAGTATCGACATCAGTACACGGACTTGCCACAATAGTAAGTTGGGCTATTGTACTGCTATACATATATTTTATACTGCAGGACTACGATGCCGTAATCAATCTGTTCGGCCGACTCATCCCACATCGCTATCGCCCCATAGCCAATAAAATAGGCAAAGACGTCAAAGATAGCATGAACCGATACTTTCGCGGTCAGGCACTCATAGCAGCCCTCAACGGACTATTACACTGCATAGGATTTCTCATCATAGGACTACCCATGGCTATACCCATGGGCATACTTGTAGGCATACTCAACCTCATACCCTACATGCAAATACTCAGCTACATCCCCGCACTGTTCCTATGTATTATAGGTGCCGCTGATGGTGGAAGCAGTTTCTGGATGCTTGGCGGTCTTACGATAGCTGTATTTCTTATCGCACAAATTATACAAGAAGCCATACTCACCCCCCGCATCATGGGCAATGCCACCGGACTCAACCCTGCAATAATCCTTCTATCACTCTCTATATGGGGCTCACTTCTCGGTTTTGTAGGTCTCATCATCGCCCTACCACTCACATCACTCCTACTCGCCTACTATCAACGATACATCATCGGAGAGAAAAACGAACAAATCACACAAAACACAAAACCCTGACATCATGCAACTTACAAAATAATTAACATTTGTTAGCAAAAATAACAACAAATATATTTGGCAAATATAAATAAAACCCATACCTTTGCATCGCTTTTAAGAAAAGCACCAATGATGATTCGCTAGCTCAGCAGGTAGAGCACAACACTTTTAATGTTGGGGTCCTGGGTTCGAGCCCCAGGCGGATCACAGAAGAAGCCACTCAATTGAGTGGTTTTTTTCGTATATATACCCTTCTCACTCTTAAAATCCAAATTTTCGGCTTATTGGTCAAATTAGTAGATAAAATCGGGGCAGTTTTTGTTTATTGGTCAAAAATAGTAGATAAATGCGGGTGTATTCCCGCATTTTCTACTTGTATTTGAGCTTGAAATACTCATCAATAAAGAGCTTACGATATCTCTTTGACAGTCCATTATGCACTCGTAGCTTGGTCTTCAAATCAGTGTTAATAGCCTCGAGGGTATTATTCGTATTTGGTATCGGAGGCTCTGGATAATCATAGAATGTCCAGAGCCATTTCATGTGTCTCTTCATCGAGAAATAGGCACTCCTCACTCTGCGATGGGTATATGTCTTTTTCCCTGTATTCTTATCCAAAGTTCTATGCTTTAGCCATTCGCCCCATTTGTCGTACCACATATCTAACATCCCAGCAAAAGACTCCTTATCAGTATGGCATAGTAGGTGAGCTATCTTTTGCAATTCCTTACCTGCATCGCTCTGTGGGTTCTTTGTGAGATATTCATCTACGGTCTTAACTTGGTGAAACTGACAATATTGCACCTTATATCGTGCGAGAGCTTGCGGTAATCCCCATAGCCCATCACACACAATACCAAGAATTTTAAACTTATGCTCACGCAGCCACTCGATACCCTCTAAATAATCGGCAATAGTCTCTTTCTTATCGAGGAATTTGCGCCATAGTAGTCGCTTGCGATAGGCATCGACTATAAGTAATACTCCAAAGTTCTTCCCCCAGTAAGTCGCATCCATCAGGATTACCACCTCCTTGTATTTTGATACAATTCGTGTTGTATGTACTTGGCGTATTCTACGCTGCACAGTACTTACTGAAAGACCATGTCGCTCGGCAAGTTCGGATAGAGTTTGCTTGCTTTTTACATACTCCTCGTAAAGACTCTTTGGAGAGGTGGATCTACGAGTGGTTGGGAGCACCATATGACGATGGCAGTTGGCGCAAAAATAACGCTGTTTACCCCCGTTGTAACCATCTCTGACGAGGGTTCGTTGCCCGCATTTTGGGCAAACTTTTTATCCATTTCTAACGCAAATAGTGCAAATATATAAAAATCAATTAATTGCCCCGATTTTATCTA
>JAFXAB010000002.1 GCA_017522135.1 Bacteroidaceae bacterium | reverse complement strand
TCTGCACTCGCTTAATCGCAACAGTCCCCTATCTCGCTAACGCTCGCAGGGGCAGAAAAAGAGACCACGCCTAAAGATTTTTTATAGGCATAAGGACAAAAGAGACAAAAGAAATACGCTCAACAAAAGTATATGTTCCTTATGTTCTTATGTCTTAATAAATTATCCTTTTGTCGGGCATGAGGGCGCAATACAATTGCCCTCCTACTCTGGCTGTATTCAATACTCACTACATGTTGACCGTTACTTCAACTCTTGTCGCAGGAATTGTGTGGTGTATGTGTCTTGTTGGCATATCTCCTCGGGTGTGCCGCAGGCGAGTATCCTACCCCCTTCGCGACCTCCTTCGGGGCCCATGTCGATGATGTAATCGGCACTTTTTATTACGTCCATGTTGTGCTCTATCACTACAACGGTGTTGCCCTTGTCGGTGAGGCGATTGAGTACACTGAGTAGTACGCGTATGTCTTCAAAATGAAGCCCTGTAGTGGGTTCGTCGAGTATATATAGCGTCTTGCCGGTGTCGCGCTTGGCGAGTTCGGTGGCAAGCTTTACACGCTGACTCTCACCGCCCGAGAGGGTTGTTGAGGGTTGTCCGAGCTTGATATACCCCAATCCTACATCTTGTAAAACCCTGATTTTGTTGAGAACTGTGGGTATGTTCTCGAAGAACTCCACTGCTTGATTGATGGTCATATCCAATACATCGGCAATAGACTTGCCCTTGAAGCGCACTTCAAGTGTCTCGCGGTTGTAACGCTTGCCATGACACACCTCGCAGGGTACATATACATCGGGCAGGAAGTTCATGCCGATGGTTTTGTAGCCGTTGCCACTGCATGCCTCACAGCGACCTCCCGATACGTTGAATGAGAAACGTCCGGGTTTATAGCCACGGATTTTGGCCTCGGGCGATTCGACAAATAGATTGCGTATATCGGCGAATACGCCCGTATAGGTGGCCGGATTGGAGCGCGGTGTGCGACCTAATGGCGACTGGTCTACGGTAACGACCTTGTCGATATGCTCCAGCCCTTCGATGCGTTCATAAGGCAATGGGTCTTGCAAAGAACGATAAAATCGTTGGTTGAGTATAGGTTGTAAGGTGCTATTGATAAGAGTCGATTTGCCACTGCCCGATACGCCTGTGACACAGATAAAACATCCCAAGGGGAGCGATAAGGTAACGTTTTTAAGATTGTTGCCTGTTGCTCCATAAAGGGTGAGATGCTTGCCATTGCCTTGGCGACGCTGTGAGGGAACTTCTATCTTGACAGGGCTTTCGGGCCGTAGATATTCGGCTGTGAGAGTGTGGCTCTGCATCATCTCGGTGGGTGTGCCGGCAAAGACTATGTTGCCACCCAATCGACCCGCTTTGGGGCCGAGGTCGATCAGATAATCGGCCTCGAGCATCATATCCTTGTCGTGTTCTACAACTATTACCGTATTGCCTATATCGCGTAGGTCCTTCAGCGACTTGATAAGGCGCATATTATCGCGTTGATGCAGTCCTATGCTTGGTTCGTCGAGTATATAGAGTACATTGACCAACTGCGAACCTATCTGTGTGGCCAAGCGTATGCGTTGGCTCTCACCGCCCGAGAGTGTGGCCGATGCACGATTGAGACAGAGGTAGTCGAGCCCTACGGCTACCAGAAAGTGTAGTCGGCTACGTATCTCCTTGAGAATTTCAGTAGCAATAAGACGCTGTTGCGGGTTGAGTTGCTCCTCTACCCCATCCACCCATCGGGCGAGGTCGGCAATATCCATCGATGCGAGGTCGGCAATATTCTTTCCGTCGATGCGATAATGTAGAGCCTCGATGTTGAGGCGTTGACCTTGACACTCGGGACAGGTAACCACCGACACAAACTGACCGGCCCATTTCTGAGCCGAAGCCGAAGCTTCGCTCTGCTGTTGCATCTCGATATACTTTATCAATCCGTCGAAAGTAAGGAAGTAGTCGGAGTAGCCTTCGGGGTCGTCTTTGAGTACCAATCGCTCATCACTGCCGTTGAGTATCTCATCGAGAGCCTCTTCGGGCAGTTCGTTCAATGGTGTCTTGAGTGATGCTCCATAACGCTCGCATATAGCCTCTATTTGTCCAAAAACGAGTGAACGCTTGTACTTGCCCAGAGCCTCGATGCCTCCGTTGTATATCGACTTGCTCATATCGGGCATGAGCTTGTCGCGGTCTATGATATTGATGTACCCCAAGCCTTTGCAGTGAGGGCATGCACCCAATGGCGTGTTGAACGAGAAGTTGTGTGGTGCCGGTTCGCTATACGACAGACCCGTGGTAGGATCCATCAATGTGCGGCTATAGTGGCGTATCTCGTTGGTATCGGCATCAAGCACCATGATAAGGCCATCGCCTTGTTTCATGGCTGTACGCACGCTGTTTTTTACGCGCTCGCGATCTTTGTTCGATACGATGAGTTTGTCTACCACAAGTTCTACACTGTGATTCTTGTAGCGGTCGAGCTTCATGCCTTGCAGTATCTCGCATATTTCACCGTCGATGCGTGCCGACAGAAAGCCTTTGCGTCGCATTTGTTCAAACAACTCTTTGTAGTGACCTTTGCGGTTGCGCACCAAAGGCGAGAGAATATAGGTCTTGCGACCTTCGTATTTTGAGATAATCAGCTCGAGGATTTGCTCTTCGGTATATTTTATCATCTTCTCGCCCGACAGGTATGAGTATGCCTCTCCGGCTCGGGCAAAGAGCAGACGCAAGAAGTCGAATATTTCGGTTGTAGTGCCTACCGTCGAGCGAGGGTTGCGATTGGTTGTCTTTTGCTCGATAGAAATAACGGGACTTAGGCCTGTAATCTTGTCTACATCGGGTCGTTCAAGGTTACCCAACATATTGCGAGCATAGGCCGAGAAGGTCTCGATATATCGGCGTTGCCCCTCGGCAAAAATTGTGTCAAATGCCAACGACGACTTGCCACTACCGCTCAATCCCGTTATGACAGTGAGTGAACGGCGAGGTATCGTCACATCGATATTCTTGAGGTTGTGTACGCGCGCACCATACACCTCTATTTTTTCTTCTTCTATTGCTTTCATGTGTTGTTTATTCAACTACCCAATTGGTGTCGTATGTAATATATTTGCGCTTGGCGTTGTAGTACATATCCTCTTTGAGCGGTATGGCTATTTTGTAAAGTTTGCCGCTTTTGTCGGGTAATGTCTGTGTAAGCATCCAAGGGTTGAAGTCTTTCAGTTGCTTGTAGGTGATGCCTTGTTTCTGAGCCCATGCGCTTAGGTCGTCTATGGTCGATGTTACTTCTACGGTCCTGGTGCGTATGGGTTGATAGAGTTGATTGGCTCTGATTTTAAAACCATATTTGGCCGGATTTTCAAAGACGAGTTTTGTGGCCAGGATTCGGAATACGTAACGTGAGGTCTCATCAACCAAGTGCATGTCGAGCGAACTCTTTACCCCTTGTCGCTCACGCTCGCGGGCTACACGTTGCAATCCTGCGTTGTACGAGACGGCAGCATCTATCCAGTTGCCATACTTCTCATAAGCGTTACGCAGGTATTTACATGCCGCAACGGTGGCCTTCTCGATGTTGTATCGCTCGTCGATGTCGTTGTTTACTTCCAGCCCATATTCGCGTGCAGTTGCGGGCATAAACTGCCACATACCGGCAGCCTTGGCGGGCGATTTGGCCAATGGGTTGAAAGCACTCTCGATGGCTACCAAGTAGATAAAATCGGTGGGGATTTTTTCGCGCTCGAGAATGGGTATTATTACGGGCATATATCTGTTGGCGCGTTTGAGGGTGAGCATTGTTGTGGCATGCATATAGCATGCTGTAGTCAATTCGCGCTCTACCCTTTCGTACATGTCATAACGGGTGAGGTCGATGCTCTCGCCGGCAAAAGTCATCTTCTCCGGTACATCCGGTATGCGGTATTCTATGTCAAATGCATTCGTATAATCTTTGGCGATGCTGGTTATACATGTACAACCTATTAATAATATTGAGGCAAATATTATGCCTTTCATTGTGCTTTTCATCTCTATACTTGTTGAGGGTTATTATTCATTGTTATTACTCTTCGCATTTTTCTTTGAACGCATCAGATTGATGTGTCCGCTGCGTTTGTACTCAGTGCCATCGGCACCACGAGCTTCTATGACGTAATAGTATACACCGGGCGAGGCCAATCGACCTGCATGTTTACCATCCCAGCCTTCTCCCGGATTTTCGCTGTAATACATTTCTACCCCTTGTTTGTTGAATATCCAACAGCGAAATTCCACAAGCGACTTGAATGCGACGCGCCATTCGTCGTTTTTGCCATCTATCGTACCCGGAGAAAATGCGTTGGGTATCTCCAGCATCGAGGTGCCTATGGTCACAACCATAGGTTCGCTCTCATATATACAACTTTCGTTGTTGCTCGTCACTACCAGTCGCACATAGGTCGTACCCTCTTCTCGGAAAGTGTAGCGCAATAGATCGTCGGTGTATCGGTGGGTAATTGTATTGAAATTGGCATCTTGCGAAAACTGCCACTCTACGTGGGTGACGGCATCGGTATAGTATGCGTTAAATTCTATTTCGGCAGGAGCCGATCCTCCCAGATTTTCGGGCTGTCGGTCTATTTCATTTGCGGCTTCGCGGTAGGTTTGCGTAGCTTGTGCTTGTGCTTCTACTGCTACGGTTGTATATTCGGCACTCTCTACTATCTGTTCCATACCCCATGCTTCCAGAAACTTATCGCCCCTTACCGTAAATATTGTATTGCACAATGGTGCTGCAACGGGATAACTACTTGAAAACTGGTTTATGACAACTTCTCGTACAACTTCATTATATTGCAACATTTCTTCATCCCACTCCAAAGAGTTGTATGCAATCGTAATGTCGCGCTTTACTTCATAAGGCATTTTGTTGTTGAATGCGTAGTAATTCATCTTCTCGCCTGCACCTTGTATATTGAGGGTAATAATGTCGCAAGCCGCCTCATTACCATCTGTTGTTACCGATGTGAGTGACAGTTGATTTTTTATATAATCTATCACATATATGTAATAGGGTTTGTCTCCATCCATTGCTATAAAACCACACTCGCTCTGTGTGAGGGGTATTGTCGAGTAACGTCCGTTTTGTTCCGAGGCGAGCGGTGTAAGTACATCTTCGTAGGTGTACCATATTACGCTATTGCCCGAGTTGGTCTCAAATTGAAGACTTTTATCGGCTGTTCCATAAACTATATATACAGCATTGATGGTAGAAGTAGAATTATACTCCTCATAATAGGCGTATGATAGCTCGTTGCCTCCTACAACCGAAAATTTCTGTGCCTTTACCGATATGGTTGTCAGTGCAATAAGGATTATTGCGATCAACCTATATAATTGTTTTGTTCTGTTCATAGGATCTCTTTTTAATATAACAACGTATGTGTGTCGAAAATATTGGGCACTTAACTTACAAAGTTAAGAAGAAACGAGCTAAATAATACAATACTTGTCTGAATATTTTATGATATGTGTGGCGAAATTTGTGCTTCATAGCTGACTGACAATAAAATAATCACTCTTCGGGGTTGATGTGTTGCAAAGACGATGATTTATTTGTAACTTTGTCGTGGATATTCGTTTTTATAAACACACTGTAGAATATGAATTTAAAAAACATCATAACATACGTATTGTGCAGTCTTGCCCTTATCGCATCGGCACAAATCGAAAATTTGCCTCGCAAAACACTCAACGGTAAGGAATACTATGTTTATAAAGTTTCTAAAGGCGAGAGTGTATATTCAATATCAAAGAAGTTTAGTGTACCGCAGAGTGATATTATCAAATATAATCCGTCGGCCAAAAACGGTTTGAAGCGTGACCAAATGCTATTCTTACCTGCCGATGTTGATGTAGTTGATAATGATTCTGAAAATAATAGCTTTGTGCACACCGTGCGCAGAGGTGAGTCGCTCTATGCCATTGCCAAGATGTATCATGTAACGATTGATGAGATACGAGAGCTTAATCCCAATATTTCCACAAAGATAAATGTAGGACAGAAACTCGATATCCCTCAGAAGAGTGGTGGCTCGTCCTTGACAGCTGTGAGCATTGCTTCTGCTCAACAAACCGATGCAAAGAAAGAGCTTGTCACAACAGAATATCTCTATCATACCATTCTCTCGGGTGAGACGCTCTATGCGATATCGGGTAAATTTGATGTAACGGTTAAAGAGATTATTAGAGCCAATCCCGGTATAAAACCCAATAGACTACAAAAAGGCACGGTGATACGTGTGCCGGTAAAAAAAACAGTGACGGAGGCTTTGGAACCTGTCAATGAGGTTGCACAAGCTGCCGTTGTCAATGCGATGGAAACAACTCAAGAGGAAACATCTCTTGATATATCCTATCGCCGATATGAGGCAAAACGCAAAGAGACTTTTTACAGCATCGCACAAAAGTTTGATATTCCTATCGACTCGTTGAAACAAGCCAATCGTGACATTCGTGTCGTAAAAGAGGGTATGACTATCAATATACCCATTGCACAAGCCGAGACCGATAGCGTGGAAAATGAGAGCGAAGAGAATACGAGCGAGTACTTGGATAATGTATATGCACAAGTATACGAAAAGAATGATGCCGACCATATCAATGTTGCCGTCATTTTGCCCTTTATGCTGCACGAAGATGAGAGTAATATCAAATCGTCGCTCTATACCGAGTATTATCAAGGATTTCTTCTTGCTGTAGATAGTCTTAAGCGACAAGGCTATTCTATCAACCTTTATGCTTATGACAGTAAAGGTTCGACAGAGACTGTCAAGAGTATACTTGATAAGGAGTTGATGACTACGATGCATCTCATTGTTGCTCCTGAAGATGATGAGGCTATTAATCTTATAGCCGACTTTGGTGAGCGTTATGATATAAATGTCGTGAATACCTTTTCGTTGAAAAACGACCGCGTAAACACCAATGCCCGTGTTTTTCAAACCAATATTCCCGGATCGTATCTCTATGCCGAGGCAACATCTTTGTTTATCAGAACATTTAGCAACAAATCTGTTGTTTTTCTCAATAATATAGATGTTGAAGATGCTGAGAATGAGTTTGTTACAACGTTGAAAGATGAGCTGAACAAGCGCAACATCCCCTATACTACATGCAACTATAATACCGTGCTGAATGTAAACGACTTGCGTAGTGTGTCGGAGCAACCGGCTGTGGTATTTGTTCCTACTTCCAATAAAAAGGAGACCATGGTGACTATATTGTCGGGACTCGAAGAGTTTGTCGACCGAACACCCAATTGCAATGTGTCGCTCTTTGGTTATCCAGGATGGGTGCCTCAGATAAGCAAAAATGTCAACAGTCTCTATAAAGTCAATACATACATATTCTCTCGTTTCTATACCATACCCGACGATCCTATGCTCTATGATATGAGTATCAAGTATCTGTATTGGTATAATAAGGAGATGAAAAATGCAAGTCCTCGATATGCTATATTGGGATTTGATACCGGCTTGTATTTTATGAATGCCATTGCCAAGTATGGCCGTAATTTTGCCAACTATGAGTTGCCCAATGGTGATAATTCTATTCAGACCGGCTTCAACTTTGAACGTATCAATAACTGGAGTGGTTTTATCAATAAATCGTTCTATTTTGTTCACCTATCACCCGATATGAAAATAGAGAAGATAACTCAGTAAAGCGATGAAACAACGTCTGGTCATATTGCTATGTGCATTGATGTCATTCTCGATGTTGTCATTGGCTCAAGTGCGCGACCCCGGCTTCAAGCGTGAGTTGCTTGTGGGTGTCAAGGGTGGCGTATCTATACCCAATGTTGCCTTCTCGCCCAATATCGAGCAGAATACATGGATAGGATATACAGCCGGTATTGCTATGCGTTATACCGAGGAGAAGCTCTTTGGACTGATTGTTGAAGCCAACATTACTCAACGAGGTTGGGACGAAATGTTTGAATATGACCCTTATCAATATCGTCGCACACTCACTTATCTTGAGATTCCGTTTCTTACTCACATATACTTTGGTAGCGATAAGGTTCATGGTTTTGTCAACCTTGGCCCTCAGCTGGGTGTGATATTGGGTGAAGCAAAAACGGCCAATTTCGATACGCTCAATCTTCCTTCGTTTACCAACCCCAATACTATCAAGGAGTCGTACGAGTTGCCCGTAAAGAATAATTTCGATTATGGTATAACAGGTGGTGTGGGTGTCGAATTGCGCCTCAATAGTAGTGTTATTGTCTTGGAAGGCCGCTATTACTTTGGTTTGGGCGACATCTTTGGCAATAACAAGGCCGATGTATTTCACGGCTCGTCGGCCAATAGAGGTATTCTTGTTACACTCTCCTATATGTTCAACGTGTGGAAATAACTTCGCTGTCTGCGATACTAATCTTGCGAAGTGGGGTTAGTGCATAATCTTGAATACCATTTCGCGCAACATCTCTCCTTCGGTGGTATTGCTTGTAGTGCCTATACCCTTCGAGCGTGCATCATATTGGCGCAACAAGGCTATGATGTCGATGCACTTAAATGCGTTGTAGCTACGCATGGCCGTTATATAATCGCGTGCTTGAAAGGTCGACCGCAACTTCAGTTCCTGCATCAATCCCTGCTCGCTCTTGTCGGTGGCAAAATAGGCAATGAGCAGATTGGAGAAAAACCCGAACAACAGACTTACCGTTACCACCATAGGGTTGTTCTTGGGGTTGCGTTCAAAGTAGTTTACTATCTGGTTGGCTTTATAAACGTTGCGAGTGACTATGGCATTGAGCAACTCAAAGTTGTTGAAGTCTTTGCTTACACCCACGTTGCGTTCTACATCATCGGGCGTAATGCGCTTGTTACCCTCTCCCATCGATATGCGCAACTTGTCCAGCTCGCTCGTTAGGCGGTTGAGGTCGCTACCTATATAGTCGGCCAGCATTTGCATCGCTTTGGGCTCAATGGTGCGTCCGCTATCGGCTACGTAGTTGTTGATGAATGTAGGTAGTTGGTTGTCGTATAGTTTTTTCGACTCATACAACACTCCTACTTGCTCTATCTCGCTCAATATCTTCTTGCCCTTCACTGTGCCATGCTTGTGATTGATGACAAGCACCGTACTGCTTAGGGGCTGCTTTAGGTAGAACGAGAGCATCTCGATATTGGGTATCTGTTGTGCCTCTTTTACCACAACGAGTTGTCGTGCAGCCATCATGGGGTAACGCTTGGCGGCATTTACCACCACGCCATAGTTGGCCACATCGGCACCATACATGATGGTTTGGTTGAAGTCGCGCTCGTCGTCGGTCAGTGCGTGCTTGATAACAGCTTCGGTAATGAGGTCGATAAAATAGCTCTCCTCACCCATCAGGAAGTAGACGGGCTTGAAGTTTCCACTGCGTATATCGCGCAGTATTTCAAGATATTGGTTAGCATCTTTCTTTGCCATGTCGCAAAAGTTTTACCTCTTTATTTGCACAAAACCGACGTTTGATGTAATTTTGGGTAAAATTACACATAAGATTACGAACACGCAAGTTTTTGGGAAAGATGATAGAGCTGAATTTACCCACCTACCCCTATCGCCTACGTCGCAATGCCGATGGTAATATCGCCATCTGGGATGCTACGCGACGTCGATACGTAGTGCTCACACCCGAGGAGTGGGTACGTCAGCACTTTGTCGCTTTCCTTGTAGCGCATCGTGGATATCCGGCCGGACGCATCGGTAATGAAATATCCCTTACGCTCAACGGTATGCCTCGTCGTTGCGACACCGTTGTGTACGATGCCCAAGGCAATCCATTGGCACTTGTCGAGTACAAGGCCCCCCATGTAACCATTACGCAAGACACCTTCGACCAGATAGTGCGCTACAACACACAGTTCCTTGTACCCTATATCATCGTATCCAACGGACTCACCCACTATTGCTGCCACATCGACTACACCACCCGCACACACACCTTCCTGCCCGATATACCCACCTACAACGACATGATGCGATAAAATAATCTTTATATATCACATCGCATACACTCCCACTTAGATCTTTATTTTGGACATAAGGACATGTTTTTTTTGCATACGATTTATAGACGTGTGTATATGAAAACTTATCTTATGTTCCTTATGTTATGTCTTAAACCCCATACACAAAGGATATATACATCTATGTTCTTCTGTCTTAATAAATTATCCTTTTGTCGGGTATGCGGACGCAATACAATTGCGTCCCTACGTGCGTGCTTCGCACGAGTTTTTGCCTCGCGATGGTAACCACGCGGATGGTAACCTTTTCTCCCTCTGTGTTTTCCGCGTGGAAAATATAGGGGGAGTGGCTGAAAGCCGAGGG
>JAFXAB010000023.1 GCA_017522135.1 Bacteroidaceae bacterium | reverse complement strand
CCCAAGTTGATGTCCTTTTTGAGTTAATAATCAATAAAAGCGTTAAATCTTCACCTTTTAGAATGTGCAATTAAAAATAACAACCATATTTCTGACTTATTATCTATAAAATATTGAGTAATAATCGGTTGTAAATACTCTAATTGTTCGAACTTGATATCTGTTAGTATACCTGAGAGTGTTATTTCAATTGGTGAGGCTGCTTTCTATGGTTGCCTAGCGCTGACTTCTGTTAACATCCCTAACAGCTTAACTTCAATTAAAGATAAGACTTTCTATGCTTGCTCAGCACTGACTGAAATTACTATTCCCGAGAGTGTTACTTCGATTGGCATGAATGCTTTTGATGGTTGCAAATCCTTAAAAGCTATAACTATCCCCAAGAGCGTTACTTCAATTGGTAGCGCTGCTTTCTATGGTTGCTCAGGACTGACTTCTATAACTATCTCTGATGGTATTACTTCGATTGAAGAGGAGACCTTTAAAGATTGTAACAGCTTAACATCTATAATCATTCCCGAGAGTATTGCTTCGATTGGGGAATCTGCTTTCTCTGGTTGTACTAGCTTAACATCTGTAACCATTCCACAAAGTGTCAGTTCGATAGGGAATAGCGCTTTTCGTAATTGTGATGGATTAACATCTATTACTTTCCCCGAGACTATTACTGAAATTGGCTATTTTGCATTCTGCGAGTGTTCCAGTTTAACATCATTATATATCCCTTGCAGTGTTAATTTCATTGGTAAATCTGCTTTTAAAGGTTGTACAAGTTTGACATCCGTAACTATTTCTCAAGGTTGGGCAGAACTCTTTCCAAAAATTTTTGTGGATTGCTGGCAACAGTTGAATATAAATTGGTTAGCAGATAACCATACAGAGGAAAATAACGATGCTAATAGCTTCTTTGTTGATGGTATATACTATAATTTTTCATTTGCAGCTGGAGAGGTTTATGTAACATACCGAGGGAGTTCTTTTGACAGTTATAGCAACGAATATACCGGTGCAGTAACAATACCAGAAACCGTTACTTACAAAGGGAAAATTTATAGAGTAACCTCTATTGGTAATTGGGCTTTTCGGGGTTGCTCTGAGCTAACATCTATAACTATCCCCAATAGTGTCACTGAGATAGGTACGGAGGCTTTCGGAAAATGCACAAGCTTAACTTCTGTAACCATTCCCGAAAGTGTAAATTGGTTGGGAGGTGCTACTTTTGGGAGTTGTACTAGTTTGACTTCTGTAACTCTTCCAAATAGTATTACAACTATAAATAGTTCTCTTTTTATTTTTTGCGAAAACTTAACGACAATTACTATTCCCAAAAGTGTTACCAAGATTAGTGAAAGGGCTTTTTTTAAATGTAGCGGATTGGCATCTATAATCATACCAGAGAGTGTTACTTCGATTGGGGACGATGCTTTCTATTGCTGCACGAGCTTAACATCTGTAATCATTCCACAAAGTGTCACTACAATTGGTGATCGTGCTTTCAAAGGTTGCAGCAGTTTGACGAATATTACAATCCCCTTTCGCCTTTCAATGAAAATTTCAAATATTTTGGGAGATACAGAAGGCGTGGTTATAAACAGAGAACCTAAGTGGGTTTATTATATCATCGCACTCGTTGCAATACTTTTATTTGCATTTATCACATACTATATAATAAAGCGCAGAAGCGAGGTGTGAGCTATATATGGCAAATAGAATAGATTTGATGATATACAAGACTCTATCCAATAAAAAGTTGATTTTTCAACCAGAACAGAAACAGAAAGGAATTTAAAATGCCAAAACTATGTGTTCGACGAATAATTACTACAAATATTAAGATTTTTATTTTACAATTTATTCAAAATCCTAATATTTCAATTTTCAATAAAGTATCAATCAATAATACAGGAACACTAAATAGAATAAAATTATAAAGATTACTAACTTATAAAATTTTTAAATTATGAAAACGAAACAATTACTATTTTTGATAGTGACATTGTGTATGCCATTATCACTTTACGCCCACGACTTCGAAGTCGATGGTATTTACTACGATATTGAAAATCTTTCTAACAAAACTGTTGCTGTAACCTATAAAGGAGAACAATATGACAGCTATAGCAACGAATATACTGGTATTATAACGATACCCAGTAATGTTACATATTACGGAGTCGTTTATAGAGTCACCTCGATAGGATTTTATGCTTTTGGGGGTTGCTCTGGGCTACACGAAGTAACAATCCCCAATAGCGTTACTTCGATAAGTAATAATGCTTTCAGGGGCTGCACCGGATTGACTTCAATCTCCATCCCCAATAGTGTCACTGAAATAGGTGATAATGCTTTATACTACTGCGCTGGATTAACAGAGGTAACCATTCCCAATAGTATCACAAAAATAGGTACAGATGCATTTGGTTTTTGCACAAGTTTGACAAAGGTAACTATACCTGAGAGTGTTACTTTAATTGGTATGTGCGCTTTCGGTGGTTGTACCGGATTGACAGAGGTTACTATCCCGAATAGGCTCGATATAGACAATTATGTTTTCTATGGATGCTCTGGGATTCATATAAAATTTGTAGAAAATAAAAAAATTGTAAGAAGAGGTTACCTCGAGTAATAAACTATTGGTGTCCGATAAAAATTTTTATCGGACACCAATATTATAGAACACTTATACCCTCAAACAAATAGAGCAGCCAAGTTTTTGGTCGCTCTATTTTTATCTGTCCGACGGGGTCGGGATTGTCTTAGAAGTATGTCTTATCGCACATAGTGGGGCATTTCGGCGGGGACTACCATTGATAGCTCGACGAGACCTTTTACCACTCCGTTTTCGCGCCAGGCGGTTTGGTATATTACCTTGTGCATGCCTTCCTTCTCGATGGTATAGGCATTGGTGCCGCCGGTAGCCAAGAGTTCGCGTATCTTGGCTTGCGAGGCGGGGCTATGGCATGCAAACATATTCTTACCGATGAGGTCGCCATGACGGGCAAAGGTTTGCTTGGCTTTCTCATTCATATACAGGATTGTGCCTTCGGTGTCGCACACTGTTACGGCACAGTTCATTTCGTCGCTCCAGGGATACATAATGGTATAGTTTATTATTTCAATGCGTCGATGTTTTGTTGATTCATGAGTTGCTTGCCCTCGGGAGTGTAGAGGTAGTTGAGGCGCTCGGTGTAGGCTTTCTCAATCTTACCACGCACCATCTTCATGGTACTGTTTATCATTTGGTTTTGCTCGGTGAAGGGCTCGGCCAATACGGCAATACCTGCGGGCAACCAACGGTCGGGGAACATGGCTTCGAGGTCGCCACCTTTCTTGAAGCGGGCTATCGAGCCATCGATGAGCTTGAGGGCTGCCTTGCGACCTTCCTCGGTGTCGAGACCGAGACCTTGCTCCTTCAACGCTGCACGCAATCGCTCCTTGTTGGGAACGATGAGGGCTGTGGTGTAGGCCGATTGGTTGTTGTACAACATGGCTTGGTCGATGTAGGGCGACAACTCTACGAGCGACTCTTCGATACCTTCGGGGCTGTACTTCTCGCCGTCGCTCGAAATGAGGAGGCTCTTGAAGCGACCCTTCACGTAGAGAAGGCCTTCGGCAGTCATGTAACCGAGGTCGCCGGTGTAGAGGTAGCCATCGCGAATGGTGTCGGCTGTCGACTCGGGATTTTTCCAGTATCCGGCCATTACGTTCTCGCCTTTTACTACAATCTCGCCCATCTCGCCCAAGGGGAGTTCTTTACCTTCGCTATCGCATATCTTCAATTCGATGGGTTTCACCAACTTACCACTCGAACCGAAACGATACTTCTCGGGGCCGTTTGACGAGATAACGGGAGTAGCCTCAGACAAGCCGTAGCCTTGATACATGGGCATGCCTACGCCAACGTAGAACTTCTGCAAGTCCTTGTCGAGCAATGCACCACCACCGATGAAGAAACGCAACTCGCCACCGAAGTTTTCGCGCACCTTCGAGAAGATAAGTTTGTCGAACAATGCTACAACGGGAGCAAGCAACACGCGCCATCCTTTGGAGTCGAGGTTGCTATCGCCAAAGTATATTTGCTTCACCTTCAAGCCCATGTTGAAGAGCTTAACGGTAGTCTCGCCCTTGGCACGGATAGCACCTTCGATGTTTTTCTTGAAGGTCTTGGCCAATGCCGGAACGCTGAGGATGAAGTGAGGACGTACCTCCTTGATATTCTTGGGGATGTTCTTGAGGGTATCCATTGAGTTGCGACCTACTTGTACGGTAGCAACGGTAGCACCACGCGACATCATGATATAGAAACCTACCACGTGAGCAAAGCAGTGGTCGAGGGGGAGGATGATGAGTGTGCGCCAAGTCTGGTCGATGGCAACCAATGTGAGGGCTTGCTCAACGTTGGCTGTATAGTTGCGGTGAGTGAGCACAACGCCCTTGGGGTCGGCTGTAGTACCACTTGTGTAGGTAATAGTGGCATAGTCGTCGTTCTCGATAGAGCGACCTACGGCAAGGAATTCGTCCATTGTATGCGAAGCCAAGAACTCATCGCCCATCTTTTGCAATTCGGCAAGCGACATTTCTCGATCTTCGTACTCTTTTACCTCATCAAATACGATAATCTTCTTGACGGCAGGAAGTTTGTCTTTGATAAGACGTATTTTCTTGAGTTGTTGTCCCGACACCATGATGTATTGCACATCGCCATGAATAAGGCGGAACATGAGGTCGTTGCTCTCTTCGAGCTTAATAGAGAGGGGTACGTTGACTGCACCGGCATAAAACATAGCCAACTCTCCGATAATCCACATGTTGCGACCCTCGCTGAGCAATGCCATTGTGTCGCCTTTCTTCACGCCGAGGGCTTGCAAACCGGCTCCAAGGCGATAAACTTGTTCCTTTACTTGTGTGTAAGTTGTAGGTTCAAAGACTTTGTCGGTCTTCTCCAACAAGAAAGTGTTGTTGGGATAGAGTTGTACCGACTGTTCAAAAAGATCAACTAACGTTTTTTTCATAATCAGCAGTTGTATATTCTTGTTTCAGTGTTAACTTGAATTATCTAACGATAAGCAAAGTTACAAAACTTTTGTGAATGTGCAATTTTTTAGGCGTTAACCTTCTCTTTCTTGCCGGCTATGCGGTCAATAATCACAGCGATAGCACCATCACCTGTTACATTACATGCTGTACCAAAGCTATCCATCGCAATGTAGAGGGCTATCATAAGAGCTTGTTCCATCTCGCCAAATCCGAGGAAACCCTCCAACACGCCCAAGGCTGCCATAATGGCTCCACCCGGCACTCCGGGAGCTGCTACCATGGTTATACCCAGCATGAATATAAATCCTGCATAGCTACCAAAGTCAATGCCCAAGCCATTCATAAGGAGTACAGCCATCGAACATGCTACAATCTTCATGGTACTACCCGAGAGGTGAATGGTAGCACACAAGGGGATAACGAATGTAGCAATATTGGGCGAAACGCCATTCTTGATAGCTTGTTGCAACGTAACAGGTATAGTGGCTGCCGACGATTGTGTGCCCAATGCAGTAAAGTATGCGGGCAACATATTGCCCAAGAGTTTGAAGGGATTCTTGCCACCTACGATACCGGCAATGCAGAATTGCAAAACAAGCAATAACACATGCAAGATGAAAATTACTACAATAATCTTGATAAATACCGACATGACCGATACTACCTGGCCGGTAACAGTCATATTGAGGAAGATACCAAAGATGTGCAATGGCAACAGTGGCACAATAACCTTAGATATAAGCAGTGTAACAATATCGCGAAAATCTTCCGATGCACGCTTGAGTGTATCGCCCTTAACTGCCGACAAGCCCAATCCTACACAGAAAGCTATGAGCAGGGCTGTCATGATATTCATCAAGGGAGGCATGGCAACATCGAAGTAGGGTTTCAACGATTCGTTGGCCTCGGCTATCTCTGCTACGCCCTGCCCTGACGATATCATATTGGGAAAGATGGGGTCGCATACAAAGAAAGTAAAGAAACCCGAGAAGAGCGTAAAGCCATAAGCCATCACCGCTGTTATCAACAGCATACGCCCCGCACCCTTGCCCAAGTCGGCAATAGCCGGTATAATAAGACCTACTATAATGAGAGGTATGGCAAACGAAAGGAAGTTGCCAAACAAGCCATTAAAGGTAACAAAAATACGCGCAATGGCATGGGGCATAAATTGTCCTAACAATATACCTAATACCACAGCAATAAGAACTTGTACAAGAAGTGTTGGTTTTTTCAGTTTCATAGTAATGATTTTTTGTGGGGCAAAATTACATAAAAAAAATTATTAATGTGTATCTTCGCCCCACAAAACAAGCTATCTTACAACATTATAATATTATATATTCACTACGACAATGAATAAAAAGACCTCTACACAGATATTTGCCTTGCTCGGCTTGGTAATACTGTTTTATCTGCTTACTATTGTTGCCATATTTATCCTGCAATACAAAGGTGTAGAAATGTGGCGTTTACTCATGGCCTCAACCGCACTGCAAAATATCGGCATCTTCATCATACCGGCAGTAATCACCGCACGCATTTTCAACCCCGGCAAGACACTGCAAGTAATGCAAATAGACCGTATGCCGGGACTTGCCCACATAGGCTTGATGATACTTATATACATGGCATCGATACCTGCCATGAGTGCAATTGTACAATGGAATGAGGGATGGCAACTGCCCCAATCACTATCGTGGATGCGCGACATGGAAGAGGCTGCCAAACAAGCTACCGAACAGTTGATGAATATATCGTCGATAGGTCAACTCATCACGGTTATACTCATAGTCGGTGTACTTACGGGAGTTGGCGAAGAGTTTCTGTTCCGAGGTTCACTACAACGTCTCATGATAGAGCGCAACATAAACATCCATATAGCCGTGTGGGTAACAGCCTTTATATTCAGTGCCATACACATGCAAGCCTTTGGCTTCGTGCCACGCATGCTGTTGGGAGCATTATTCGGCTATATGGTTGTATGGAGCGGAAGCCTATGGCTGGCAGTATTGGCTCATGCGCTCAACAACAGCCTCACAACCCTTGCCTACTACTATCCCTCGCTTGAGACCGCACCATGGATAGGTACAGAGCCTACCACTATCACTATTATCGTAAGCGCAATTGCCACATTGACACTCACATTTGTATACTACAAATGGGTGCGTATCAAAGACTGATTTACACCCATTCATCTATTCTTCAAGTCGCTGTCACTACTTCACAAGTGAGAGCTGTATCGACACACCATAGTTGCTGTTTGTCACCGGATAGGCCGACGATGATACCAACGGTGTATTTACTTGATGATCGTAGTACAATCCCAGCGTGATGCGCTTACTGAGCACATAGTTGGCAGTAGCCTTCAATGAGAGAGTACGTGTACCGGTAGTAGCCTGTGTATAGTTCTCGTCAATACGGCGTATGAGCGATATGGTATTGCGCCACGAGAAGTCGCCATTGAGAGTAAGGTCGTTGTTTACACCGGTTTGTTTACTTCCTATCTTCAATATTTTGTTGAAGTTGGCTATCTTATAGCTTACACCGACGGTAATATCGGAAGTATTGGCCTCCACCAACTGTCCTGCCGATGAGTTAAGTGTGAGCACACGACTATCGTTATACTCGGCACGGAATGTTATATTATTCTTCATCGTAGCATTTACACCAATTAAGGGAGCAAAACGCTCGGTTATAGATACCGATTGTATATCGTAGGGCGATGAAGGAATAGGATTGCCCGACAACTCATCAAGTGTAAATCCCATTTCATTACCTCCGGTATTTATCCAATTCATAAAAGATGAATATGATCCTACAGCATAGGTACATTGGTAGGCATGGTTGATAGTAAAGTTCTTGAAAATATCCTTGATAGCCGGTATCTGCATCAATCCATCGTATGTAATACGCCAGTTGGGCAATATGGCCGACATAGACGGGAAGGCAGTAAGAGCAATATTATCGGCACTACCACCCGAGTAAGCGGCAAGGAATGCCGGAATCATCACATCGGGCGACGACTTATTGATACTGCCATTGTTGCTATCATAAGGACGACCGGCCAAGGGATGTCCCTTCATAAATCCGGTAGATGGATAAGTACTGCCGGCATACTTCTGCTCGTAACGAGCTGCTATTATTTCACGGTTCTTCAAGAAACGGTCAAAGGCATCAGACTGATAGCCATTATCTACCGACGAAGGTCGCAATGAGGTGAGTATGGCAATATGCGTCTTGGTATAGTTACCTCCATATATAGTGGGGCTGCCTTCAAACATAAATTGTACTTGCGAATTGCCGGTTTTATTCCAATTGCCGGTGAGTTTAATCTTCAAGCCTGTTATAGGCTCAATATCGACATCGACATTGAGTTCCTGAGTCTTACCCGAAACGGCAGGATTGATTTGCAATTCATTGCGTATAAGCCAATTATTGTCAATAGCATGCTGTACAAAACTTTCGTCGGTAAATCCGAAAGCAAAGTCAAGACCCGGAGCCATGGGGCCATAAGCATTGGTCTGACCAAATCCGTCACCAACCATCGGTCGGAATAATGGCAGGTTCATCGAGTTGACTTCGCGATAGCGTGCACTGATACTACGGAACATCATCAAGAAGCGTGCCGAGTACTGCCCAGCCTCGCTCCAGAAAGTTTTTTCTTCTTCGGGTATCACCACGCGCACCTTTATCTGCCTATTGCCTCGTGTCAATATCTCTACATTATTGTCGTCGACAATGCGACTTTCTATAGCAAAAGGCTCACCCTTAAGGTTGGTTGCAGAGACGTTTACCTTCTTATTCTTGAGGTTGTGACGTACTACAACACTTGTATCTTCCTTGAGCGTAATAGTACGCTCATACTTGTTTTTCTGTCGGGTATCGCGGCCTTTAGCACGACTGCCACCCCTACCCGATGTTGATGTAAAACGCTTGTTTACCTTCTCCAAATAGGGTATTTTATTGTAGAACTGCTCCAGATTTATGCGACCGTCAAAGTTCCATTGACCTTGATTGCTTATCACATTACCCATATCGACACCCTCTATCTGCGTACCTTTCTGCCAATTGTAAGTAGCATTATACTTAATAGAGAATGAAAGGAAGTCCAACACAGCTATTTTATTGAACGGAGCTGTCCATGAGGCATTGAATGTCTGGTTATAATCCCATGGCGATCCAAGTCCTTTGACACTGCTCCACACCGAGTCTTGCCATTGAGCATATTCATCGGGGAAAAGTGTACGATTGACCGCTCCGGAAGGCTCGTCAATACGAGCATTTGTCATCGTTTGCAAGGAGAAGTTGAGAGTCTTTGTCAAGTTCCACTGTATTGACAACTGTCTATCCCACAAGAAATTCTTACTTACTGCAACAGGCAACTCAATACCTTTTACACCCGACACTATCGAGTTGAGGTCGCGAGTTTGCTGTTCATAGTAGTAACGCGACACGTTGGTGCCAAAGGTGATATTGGTAGGTACATAGTTCAACTCCCACTCTTTGAGGAAAGTGAGGTTTTTAGATTCGCTCTTGATACCTTCAAACGGCTTGAAAGGCTTGATATAAGGCGTATAAGAGTATGTAAAGCTACCACGGTGGTCGTATGTATTCTCATAGGTTGTAGTAGGATCCTCGTTGCTTTGTCTATTGTAAGAGTACCCCAGTGTAAAGTTGGCAGGGTCGTAAGGCATGGGATTTTCGCTTTTGACATTGACCTTAACACCTGTAATACTAAGGCTCTCTACCGTCTTACGCTCAAGAGCAAGACTCGAAATAGAGTCTCTCTCTTGCTTGGTTTCAGTAGCATTCAAGGCATCTTTAAGGCGCACATCCTCATCCACCGGATTGTATTGAGGTGTAACGACCTGCTCGGAGTATGAGTAATACAACGGAGCCGACACTTGAGCTTTCTCAGGTAGGAAACGGCCCAAATCTACTTGTGTAGCAACATTGTACTGATAATAATCGTCCATGCGACGTTGTGTAAGACTCTGATCGATAGAGCCAAATCCCGATGTTTCGATATGACCGCCTACATTGATTGTTGCAATGTCCGATATACCCAAATTGACGTTACCCTTAGCAGCCCATCCACCGCTCTGATCAAAATCGGTAAGGCGCAATTCATTGATCCATATTGTACCGTTCTTGACATTACCCGAGTTGTTGCGTATACCTATAAGTATTGTACGCACATTTGATAACGAAGGATTACCAACAACCGTCATACGGTTACGCTCATTATCGGGGTCATATACTGAGTATGGCTCGGCAAATGAGACATTGGTATTGTCGGTTTTCTTACTGCGATTGCGCAATGTTTTGAGTTCCGGCAGACGCTCTAAGGCAAAGTCAAACATATTCTCAATAGGCCATACGGCATATTGATCGCTAGCATTGTAAGTACTATAGTATCCCTCGGGAGTGAGGACAAGAGGTATTTCGTACTCATAATAATTAGAGCGACTGTCACTACCAAGACGCATAAACACTGTGAGGTCGCCATCTTTAAGATTGGTATAGTCGTCAATAAATTTCTCGGCATGCACAAACATTTGTATTCGTTTGTAGTGGCGCAAGTCCATACTGATGTTTTTGTACACAGCCAGTGCTTCACCCGATTGCAAGTCATTAACTTTTAGAGCCAAGGCTTGCTCGTTGAGTTGAGTAGCTTGCGATTGGCTGGGATCTACAATACGTGTTACACCGGGAGGCAATACATAGTTGACAGGGCGTTGTCCGGCATTCTCTTCGATATTGACAACACTCATATCCAAGCGACCTTGTGTAGGGGCATTGCTACGATTATTAAGAGAATATTGATAAGTACGCCACTCACCACGCACCAACTCGAATGTGGCAAAACGCAAGTGAGTAGTTTTTTTAAATCCTGTCATAAACATGCGTATGAAACGAATGGTCTTGAAGTCGTTGATAGACCCCACCTTGCTCTCAAATTCACTTACAGGAACTTTGAACTGATACCATACGGCACGACCTTTTTGTCCGTTACGCAATGTCACCTCGGTAGAGGTAGAATCGGTAATAAAATTGCGACCCACTACCAAATCTTCGGGACGTATTGAGATGCGGTATTGGAAGTATCTCTCATACTCATTGAGGGTATTGTCTTGGTTTATATCCTCAACATCGGGCACACTGCGCGATGATTGGTAGTAAGGGTCGTCTACATCTTCATTCGATGCCGAGTTGCCATCTACACCATTGTAACGTTTGTAACGCTCCAATATAGAAAGTTGCTCGTTGTCATAATCTACTCCGCGATAGAAGTGATAATTGTCACCCGCGGGGTCGTTATAGGGTGAGAATTGGTCTTGTCGCAGGCGTGACTGCGCTTCGGCCGACAAGCGTTCATCAAGTTTTTCGAGATAATCACGATATGTAGAGAACGAAAATTCCTCATCGTTGCTGAGGCCATCCAATCCTACATCTTGTTTTTTGCGAGCACCTGCCGTGTTGTCAAAGGCGTATGTAAGCGATTGATTACGCGACACCTTTCCCCAAGAGGTTGTACCGATATGTGTCGAGTCACCATCAATAGGTAATCCATTCTCAAAAGACTTCATACCGTCTTTGAGAATATCTTCCGATATTTCACCCAAGTTTATATAGAGGTCACCTCCCTCATAATTGGGGTTTTCGGGGTCGAGGAAGGGGTCCATCATCCAGAAACGTATCGTCTCGATGTTGCCGGTCTCAAAGTCGGTATTATCCATTTTGCGCATGATACCAGCCCAACGACTCTCGGGGTTGAGCAAATTACCGTCACTATCTATTCGCTCAGTGTCGAGGTTGTACGGTCCGCGCTCATCGGGATAGAACGAGAGGTTGAGGGTCTGTATAGTTGTACTCTCACCATAGCTCAACTCTTTATTGGGGAACATCTCGTGTACACTCACCTCACGCACATAAGGATTGGAGAGTTGCTCGTAATCGTTCTTGATATGTGAGGGTGCAAGAGAGGTGTTCTTATCGGTAAACATACGGTCGATGTAATACCAAGCCAAGAGGGCTCGATTCTTGCCATACTCTATATCATTGTTGAGCATTGCCTCGGGGAACATCGATGGAGTAGACGCGATATTCCAGGCATAAGGCGAACGCAAATCTATACCGGTCTGTGTCGACTCAAAGTCATCGAGATACGACATACCCTTTTGGCTGCCTTGTGGTGCTTGGTGCGTAACAAGTTGTGCAAACTCACCCGTGATAGAGAGTGTCGAGGGTGCTGTGGCATTGACTGTGGGTATATAGTTGAGCCAGTTGGTAAGCCAATTGAACTTGGTATTATACGATAGATTCAATCCCCATATAGTATTGTTGAGCAACTCGCTACCGGTATTCACCTTATTGGTGATGGGCATCTCCGATAGATGCAGGATAGTACCACCTATCTTAAAGTCTTTGTTGAAAGCATAGGTAAGGTCAAGTCCCAACATAGTCTTGCGTTGCATGTTGAACATCGACTGATTTTCGAGAGACACATTGATAGGAGTACCCGCATCGATAATACTTTGGTTGAGTATGCGCACCGTACCCATCGTATAGTCAACGGTATAGTCACTGTTCTCAACAAGTGTTACACCACCTGCCGTAACGACCACCGACCCGCGAGGAACATTCATCGCTCCAAGGCTTATTTCAGAGCCAGACGAAGCCATATACTCACCCATGATGACAAACTTGTTGCGGTCGGATATTTGTTGTGCAACAGTGAGTGTAGAGTCATAAAGTTCTTGGAAGACATATCTTTGGGCTATCTCGTCATTGCCTATAGCCTGCGCCAAGTGACTACCAAACGGCTCT
This sequence comes from Bacteroidaceae bacterium, assembly GCA_017522135.1. Taxonomy (GTDB): domain Bacteria; phylum Bacteroidota; class Bacteroidia; order Bacteroidales; family Barnesiellaceae_A; genus Barnesiella_A. The sequence goes on along the minus strand of JAFXAB010000023.1, from coordinate 46,056 downwards.
ACCACAGGGAAGATAATGCGACCATTGCTCGACTGCACGGTATACCCCTCTATATAATCATAGAAGCCATCGGGGTTGCTCTCTTGATTGGCATCGAGACGGTCGAGATTCATGGCCTGCAACAAAGTTTTCTCGGCTATGTTACCGGCCGGTATATAGTTGAGCAATACGCCTGTTGTATCGCTCAGATACTTGATTTCGAGGCGGAAATGGTCTTTCTTCAATTGATATGCATTGAGCGAATAGACGTTTTTCATCATCAAGTCCCAAATAGGGAGTTGAGGTGATACAGTGACACCTTTGAGGAGTTTCAGATATAGGCATTGATCGGTAGCAGTGATGTCCGACGAAAATTCACCCACTTGATACACTTGTCCGCCATACGTATATTCATAGGCAACGGCTATCATCTCATCGGAATTAAGAGCCACCTTGAGCGATATATAACCCAACTCGCTATTGAGTGTATACTCGTTGGAGTTGAGCTTGCGTGCACTCTCTATCTTTACATAGTCTTGTCCACCTTCAAAGCCATAAACCGCCAACCCTTCAAGAGCTTGCGATACACTATTGATATTACGAGTGGCGGGGTATTGCGACTTTATCTCACTGAGCAAGTTGTTGGCATTATTTGATGGAAGAGGATTGCCCGACCCTACCCAATGGCTGTTATATATGTGGTTGCTCTCGGCCAAGTCCATAAAGCCCACTATATTGCGTGCCTGGTCATATTTACCTTGCTTGTTGGTTACCCACACCTCTATACGATTGATGGTTATACCCGATTGTACGTAGGGCAATTTTGAGGCAAATTGGTCGTAGTTATCGCGAAAGTAGTGAGCAAGAAAGAAGTGACGATTTTCGTCATAATGGTCGGCATTAAACTCAAAGGGGGTTGTTTGTACACCACCGCTGGTACTCACAGTCTTTGTTTCCGATTGTTGTTGCGATACAAGAGCTGTTGCTGTAAGTTTACCAAATTGCATGGTTGTCTTGAAACCAAACAAGGATGTACTACCGCGTATAAGCGACGAGCCGGTTGTCATAGACACATTACCGGCCTCTATATTTTTGATAATATCGTCTTCGTCTCCCTGAAATTGCAGTTTAAGATTCTGTGAGTCAAACGCAAAAGTAGCGTCGGTATTGTAATTGAGGTTAAATCCCAATTTATTACCTACCTTGGCATTGACCGATGCCTGTATCTTGGTGTCAAAGTCAAAGTAAGTCTTTGCACGCGCTTCGAGCGATAGCGCAGGGTTATCAATTCGGTTATATTTGACACCCATGTTTACCTCTACATTACCCTGAGTCTTGAGTTGTACTCCGCCCGGTCCAAAGACCTTCTCCAACGGCCCGAGACTGAAGTTCATATTGAGGAAGTCAAATTCATTGGCATCCTCCGTAGCAGGGTCATAGGCATTTTTTTCGCGATAATATGCCTCCATCGACTTGCGAAAACTATAATTGCCATACTCCTCGGCCGTAAGAGAAAACGGAGTTGCTATCTCTGTTTCACCCACGCGCGTACGCAAGATATAACGATTGGTTGTCGGGTCGTACTCTATTTCGCTCTTGATATTGGAAGGAGTGCGCAAGTCTACAGCACCCTCATTGCCTATATCTTCATAACTTTCGGGTGTAGTTTTGGTAACAGGATAACGCACAGTCGTGTCGGCAACAGCCTTTGAGGAGGCTGCCGTCTGGGCATTGGCCGATAGTGACAACATCACTATACCAACAAATAATAGGAAAAAGATGCTAAATCTCTCTGTTATTTTCATTTATGCGTTTGCCATGTTCAACATACCGTCGACAAGCATCACAGCATCTTCAAAGCCTGCTTGATGACCTCTTCGACACGTATACCGGGAGTCTCTTGCAGTAGCTTTTGCACCACTTTTTGCGAGGCTTGAGGGGCAAAGCCCAACATCAAGAGAGCTGCAACAGCCTCTTCGAAAGTCTCCGAAACACGCGGCATACTATTTACTAACGGAGAACCCACCGATTTTATTTTATCTTTCAAGTCAACAATTATTCTTTGTGCTGTTTTTGCACCTATACCCTTCACCGATTTCAACAAGCCAACATTCTCTGTTGCAACGACTTGTTCAAACTCTTCGGGCGACAATCCCGACAAAATCATTCGTGCAGTATTAGGCCCTACTCCCGACACCGATATGAGCAATTGAAACAATTCGCGCTCTTTGCGACTTTTGAAACCATACAACAAATAGGCATCTTCGCGTATAGCTTCATGCACCAGCAGTCGAGCACGCTCACCTTGCTTCAATCCCGAGAATGTATTGAGCGATATATGAAGGAAATAACCTACTCCACCCGATGTCTCTATCACGGCCGATGTGGGTGTCAATTCCACAACTTCACCACTTATATATTCTATCATGATATTCTTGTGTTTGATATTATTATGCAACAAAAATAATACAAAGATTTGTCAATTGCAATGCCGTCGTGAAGAGCGCAATGTTTAATGAAAACCTTTATCACCACATAGGGCAATTGACCCGGTTATATTTATAAAGTGAATAGTCGGGCAAATATCTTACGACCTGCAACAAGACCAACAACAGCCCCCAACGAATTGGCTATAAAATCTACATAATCGCCTGTACGGCCTATACCCATGTGAGTCTGTAGCAATTCCAGAACACCACCTGTCACAATAGCCACAACAAGAGCAACCGGCAACAGCCATGACCCACTTCGCACTACACGGTGACGATAATAGTCGAAACAGAATGTAGCTGTAAGACCGCAGTACATAATAAAATGTACTACCTTGTCCGAGCCGGGAAAAACAAACAGACGCTTACTGTCGTGAAATGGGTCGGCATCTAACGACAAGTAACAGATAATCACATAAACCAATAATGTGGGTATATATGGCGGTATATGACGTAAAAATCGCAACATTGCACAAAAACTTTATTACCTAAACAATATTTTCACAAAAGATATTGTTTATTTCACCACAAAAGTATTATTTTGCCCCATACAACGCAAGTCTATACATAAAATTTAGCTATGAAATGGAATAAATGGTTGGATAAGTGGATTTCTCTACCTCGAGGACAACGCCGAGCCACCCTTATACTGCTTGTCGTGGCAGGGTTGCTGTGTATAGCACAACTCTTAGCCTCACTCTACCGGCACAACTACCAACCCCCTATTACCGACTATTCGCAACTTGAAGAAGAGATAGTTCTCTTTCGCTCGCAACTCGATACCATCCCCGAAGAAGAACGTCGTCCCACCTATATACGTCGCACTCATGCACGCAAAGACTCGACCTACCCTACCATCAACAGTACTCGAAACAAGAAAACCAAGCCATCCCCCAAGGAAGAACCCATAAAGATAGAGGCCGTTCCACGCATAGAAAAAAGGAAGAAATAACATACACATACACGAAAAAGCAAAAAAATCGAGGCCTACTGTTTTTTATACCCTCTATTCGCACCTATATTCACAGAAAATTTGTAATTTCGCTTGCTATAATAATAAGCGTATATGCTCTCGGATAATCGAAACAGAAAACTCACCATCAATGCAGGAGGTAAGCTGATAGACTTATCTCGCCCACAAGTTATGGGTATACTCAATGTTACCCCCGACTCGTTTTACGACAACAGCCGTTGTCCCGATGCCACAACTGTAGCAGAGCGAGTAAGCACAATGCTATTGGAAGGAGCCGATATGATAGATGTTGGCGGATACTCATCACGCCCGGGCTGTGCCGATGTGAGCATCGACGAAGAGATGCGTCGATTGGCCATAGGTTTCGAAGCAATACGATGCCAAAAGACCGATGCAATAATATCGGTAGACACATTTCGAGCCGAAGTGGCACGTTGGAGTGTCAAAGAATGGGGTGTACAGATAGTCAATGACATATCGGGAGGTGAAATGGACAATAAAATGTTTGACACAGTTGCCCAACTAAGAGTACCCTATGTAATGATGCACATGAGAGGTACCCCCAACACCATGATGCAAGAGCAATATTTACACTACGACGACATAACAGCCGACGTATTGCAATATTTTGCCACCAAAATAGACCGCCTCACCCTTATGGGCATTAACGATATTATTATAGACCCGGGATTTGGCTTCAGCAAGAGTCTTGATGACAATTACCGCCTCATGAGTCACATTGACGAATTTACCCGATTGGGCTTGCCACTACTCGTGGGAATATCGCGTAAATCTATGATATACAGACTACTGGAAACAACACCCGGAGAAAGTCTCAACGGAACAACAGCGATGAATGTACTGGCACTGATGGGTGGAGCAAACATCCTACGTGTACACGATGTAAAGCAAGCCGTAGAAGCCGTGAAAATAGTAACAAAAACCATACCTTAACACCAAGATTACCAATGATAGAGTTTGGAATAAAAGATGCCATAGACATACTGATTGTAGCCTCATTGCTATACTATCTCTTCAAGATGATGAAAGAGTCGGGGGCAATAAAGATTTTCAGTGGACTTATCACATTTGTACTTGTGTGGATTGTCTTTCGCCTCATACTCGACATGCGCCTGTTGGGTGCGATTATGGACAAGTTTATGAGTCTCGGACTGCTTGTTCTTGTAGTTCTTTTTCAAGAAGAAATACGCCGTTTCCTCATCGAACTTGGCTCTCGCAACCGATGGAAATTTCTACTCAGCGTGTTTCAAAAAGGCGATAAAGAACAAACCAATCCCTATATAATGCCTATTGTATATGCCTGCATGAACATGGCCAAGACCAAGACCGGTGCACTTATTATTGTAGAGCGTAACACGCCACTTGACAAATACGAACTAACCGGCGAGCCTATCAATGCCGAAGTCAATGCCCGTCTTATCGAAAACATCTTCTTTAAAAACAGCCCTTTACATGATGGCGCAATGATTATAAACAACAATCGCATCACAGCGGCATCTTGTATTCTACCCGTATCGCATAACACCGACATCCCCAAGTCTCTCGGTCTGCGCCATCGCTCGGCATTGGGACTTAGTCAAGAAACAGATGCAATAGCTATTATCGTGAGTGAAGAGACAGGCAACATATCAGTTGCGCATAATGGCAAATTCCAATTGGCACTGACAGGCAAAGATCTTGAAGACATCTTGTCAAAAAATTAAATCTATTGCAACAATCCTGCCATGTGCATGTGTGTAGTTGAAATATCTCTATTACAAACAGATTTATTAAAATAATATTTTTTACTTTCGTGTGCTAAGATTCAAAAGTTATTCACTACTTTTGCATTAATATGTACTACAAACACATATATTATAATAACATTTTGTCAAAATCTTAATTTTAAACAATATGAGAATACATGGACTATCGCCCGAAGAGTTGGCTCAACTTGAAGAACGTGCAGCCGCCGGTGACCGAACTGCTCAACTCGACCTTGCCGACTGCCTATTAGTTGGTCATCATTTTGCCAAAGATACAGAAAGAGCCTTTGATATATACAACCACTTATACTACAACGGTGTGTCGGTCTCGTTCACTTGCGACCACTACGACCGTGTAATGGACGGGCTTATTTACTGCTACTACAATGGCGTAGGCGTTGACCGTGACACCGATAAAGCCACCCGCCTCAGCAAAGAAAAAAATACCTCTTGGAACGACCTGTTTGAGAATTAAGGGCCAACATTTATATAACATATTCAACACATACGACTACACGATAATCCGATGCAAGATTATCGTGTAGTCGTCATTGTACTATTGCTATACCCTAAATTGCATAATAAACAGTACCCTTCAGCACACCATCGGTTGCTATAAAGCCCAACTGCCTCATGCGCAATAGGTCTTTCTTGATTGTATTGACCGACTCTTTGCGTAAAGATTGTACAATTGCCGCAAGACCTACCGGCTGATTCTTTGCAATGTAATCGAGTATTGCCCGTTGCCTACTATTCAACGTAGTTTTATGTGAGGCCGATGTGGGTGGTAATACCGGTGCATGCGCCGCACTGAATCGCCTTGCCGCCTCGTATACAACTTTTACAAAATATACAACCCAATTGGTCAAGCCGTCTCCCGCCTCATTATTTCCATACAGTGCGCGACGATAATCTACACGATTTTCTGCCATAATTATTGCCGGAGCGCACATCGATATCCATCGACATCCGGCCCTACGCAACAACAAAAGCATAAGTAAATGCATCAACTCCTCACGACCTTGTCGGAACGTGCTTTCACGAACAAAGTGATATAGAAATATTGCAATATCATCCAATAAATACACCTCTTCGCTACGCACCAACAGCCACTCAACCCACTCACTAAGTTCACTACTTGTAGTATAAAACATGCGCTCCACCGCACCACGACGCATCAATACAAAATCGGGCGCACGATGAGCCGATTGCTTAGAGTCGCTTCCCGAGAGTTCAAACAGTTGTTGATAAAATTCCACAATACGCGATTCGTCGAAATTTTCATCAGTATCATCTGCCAGCAAAGAGACGAGAAAATCATAATACCGACGAACAAAAACGGCTTGCGATGAGTTGTCATGAATATTGTCCAACATAGCATGCAATTGCTCATGAGTATATTGAACATTCAACAAGAGAGCCGTAGCATCAAATAAAGCACAGACACCGTCACAACTTGGAGTTGAGAGGAACCCCTGTCGTGAAACGAAGTTGATATATCGCATTTGCCGATCAAGCTCAACTTTCTGCGCTTTAGACAAATGTAGTACAGTATCGGCCTTTTTCATACCACAAAATATTCGGTGACAAAGTAAAGAAATAAGCACGAAAAGTGCAAATCAAACTATCAGAAAGAAAAACAATGAAAAACGCCCCAGATATTGAAGATAAATAGACAAATATTTCTTATCTTCGCGAAATAAATAATTTTAAGGTAGAATCTATAAAAGATAGTATTATGAGTAAAAAAGCATTGTTAATGATTCTCGACGGTTGGGGTATTGGAGACAATTCTCACGCCGATGTAATCGCATCAACCCCCACTCCCTATTGGGATTATCTCATCGCAACATATCCCCACTCACAATTACAAGCAAGTGGCGAGAATGTTGGCTTGCCCGACGGACAGATGGGAAATTCGGAAGTTGGTCACCTCAACATAGGAGCAGGCCGTGTCGTTTATCAAGACCTTGTAAAAATCAATAAGGCTTGTCGCGAAAACTCGATTATGGAAAATCCCGAGATTATATCGGCCTTTACACACGCTCGCGACAATAAGAAGAATATACACTTCATGGGCCTAACATCGGATGGCGGTGTACACAGTTCTCTCGACCATCTCTTCAAATTGTGCGACATCTCATGCGAATATGGTATAGACAACACCTACATCCACTGCTTTATGGATGGTCGCGATACCGACCCCAAAAGCGGTAAAGGATTTATAGCCGCATTGCAAGCCCACTGCGAAAAGAGCGCAGGCAAGATAGCATCAATCATCGGTCGCTACTATGCAATGGATCGTGACAAACGCTGGGAACGCATTAAAGAGGCCTACGACTTGCTCGTAAACGGCATTGGCAAGAAAGCCACCGATATGGTTGCCGCCATGCAAGAGTCGTACGACGAAGGCGTAACCGACGAGTTTATCAAACCTATCGTCAATGCCCGGTTTGACGGAACAATCAAGGAAGGTGATGTGGTAATCTTCTTCAACTACCGCAACGACCGTGCCAAAGAACTTACCATCGCACTCACCCAACAAGATATGCCCGAGGCCGGCATGCACACCATACCCGGGTTGCAATATTATTGCATGACCCCTTATGATGCATCATTCAAAGGTGTACACATACTTTTCGACAAAGAAAATGTATCTAACACCCTCGGTGAATACCTCGCAGCGCAAGGCAAGCAACAACTTCACATTGCCGAGACCGAGAAGTATGCACACGTAACCTTCTTCTTCAACGGTGGTCGCGAAACACCTTACGACAAAGAGGAGCGTATTCTTGTTGCTTCGCCCAAGGTAGCCACATACGACCTCAAGCCCGAGATGAGTGCCTTTGAGGTAAAAGACCAACTTGTAGAGGCCATCAAGAGCGAAAAGTATGACTTTATTGTAGTAAACTATGCCAACGGCGACATGGTAGGTCACACAGGTGTCTATTCGGCTATAGAGGTAGCTGTAAAGGCCGTAGACCAATGCGTAAAAGAAACAATAGAGGCAGCCAAAGCTGCAGGATACGACAGCATCATTATTGCCGACCATGGCAATGCCGACAACGCTGTGAACAACGACAGCACTCCCAATACCGCGCACTCACTCAATCCTGTTCCCTTTGTGTATGTAACAGCCAATCAAAACGCAACCGTGAGCAACGGCATCTTGGCCGATGTTGCACCCTCGATATTGCACATCATGGGTCTACCTATACCCGCTGAGATGACAGGAACAAACCTCATTAAAGACTAATTCACATTATTGCAAAAAATATTACCATGGAACAAAAGAAAAATTATGCTCTTCCTATTGCCGTGATGTTTGCACTCTTTTTTATGATTGCATTTGTTACCAACTTTGCAGGCTCAATGGGAGTAATTGTAAAAAATCAGTTTCAAGCCTCTAACGCTCTTTCACAATTGGGCTCGCTTGCCAACTTTATTGCTTATGCATGCATGGGTATTCCTGCCGGTGTTATCTTGAAACGCAAAGGCTACAAGTTCACCTCATTGGCAGCCGTCACCGTAGGTTTCATAGGTGTAGGCATCCAATTTCTATCGGGTTATGTAGAGTCGTTTATGGTATACGTATTGGGAGCTTTCGTGGCAGGATTCTCAATGTGTATGCTCAACATCGTTGTAAACCCCATGCTCAACACACTTGGCGGAGGAGGTGCACGAGGCAATCAACTCTTGCAATTGGGTGGTTCGTGCAACTCTATTGGTGGCACTATTGCCCCTATTTTGTTGGGTTATCTCATCGGAGGCTCAATGGATCAGGCCAAAGTAGGTGATGCTGCTCCTGCCATGATTATTGCCATGGCTATTTTTGCAGTGGCATTTATCATCATTGCCATGACTAAAATACCTGAGCCTCACATGGAGACTGCCGAAGAAAAAGCCGCTCGCTTGAGCGGAAACCGAGCCAAAGATCCATATAGCCCCATGTCTTTCCGACACTTTGTATTGGGTGCAGTTGCCATCTTCTTTTATGTAGGTATTGAAGTAGGTATACCCAACATTGCCAACCTCTACATGTCAGACCTCTCATGGGTAGGACCGGCTGTTGCAGGAACAGCAGTAGGAGCATATTGGTTCTTGATGATGTGCGGTCGTCTTATAGGTGGTGCTATCGGTGCTAAAGTTACCAGCAGGACCATGCTCACAACTGTTACTACTCTCTGCATCATCCTTATCTTGGCATTGATGTTTACACCCGATAGTATCAAGGTTACAGTTCCCTTCATCAACACCGAAGTACCTATGAGCATGTTGTTCATGCTTTTGTGCGGACTCTGTACATCGGTAATGTGGGGAGCAATCTTCAATCTTGCCGCCGAAGGTCTTGGCAAATATACACCTGCCGCATCTGGTATCTTCATGGCTCTTGTATGTGGTGGTGGTATACTCCCCTTCATTCAAGGTGTAGTAGCCGACAAGATAGGCTATATAGGCAGCTATTGGGTTATCATCATAGCTCTTGCATATCTCTTGTTCTATGCAGTGATTGGCTCAAAAAACGTAAACAAAGACATCCCCACCGAATAATGCTGTATCCTAAGAGGCTGTGCCAAAATGGAAAATTTTGGCACAGCCTCTTAGGATTTGCAAAAACCGATAAAATATAAGGCGTTGAGATTTAGGGCAAAAGGAGTGTACACGTGTACATGACTGAGCCCTAATATTGAAAACAACACAGTAGTGTGTCGATTATGACACACCGCCATACAAAAACAGACTCAGCACGGCAAAAATTTTACATCACACATGATACAAATAGACAACACCATCATCACCCTTGATATTCTCGAAAGATATTTCTTGTGCAATCTTGACGCTTGCAAAGGCGAATGTTGCATTGATGGCGATGCCGGTGCACCCATCACACCCGAGGAGCAAAAGGCTATAGAAGAGGCCCTTGATGCAGTATGGAACGACCTCAGTCCTGCAGCACAAGCTGTCATCAAGGAGCAAGGTGTATCTTATATAGATGAAGAGGCCGACCTCGTCACCTCAATTGTTGATGGTCGCGATTGTGTATTTACCTGCTACGGCGAAAACGGCATGTGCTATTGCGCTCTTGAAAAGGCTTACCGCGAAGGTCGTTCAAAATTTTACAAACCTCTTTCGTGCCACCTTTATCCTGTACGTCTACAAGAGTGGTCAAACGGATATACAGCACTCAACTATCACCGCTGGAAAATATGCAAAGCCGCAGAGGTATTGGGTCGTAAAGAGGGTGTTCGCGTATACCAATTCTTACGAGAACCTCTCATACGACGTTTTGGCGAGGATTGGTATCGTACACTATGCGAGGTAGCAGAAGAGTTCCTGGCATCGCAAGAGAAATAAAACATTTAACACAGACTATAAAATGAACAACAAAACAACCCTGTCGGGTCTCTTATATAACAAGTTCGACACCACAATAGATGGCAAATCGACACACCTGTATGCCCTTACCAATGCCAATGGATGCGAATTGACTATATGCAATTATGGCGCACGTATCATATCATTGCTTGTCCCCGATCGTAATGGCAACATGGTAGACGTTGTTACCGGTCATGATTCAATAGAAACCATCCTTACTACCGGCGACACCTACTTTGGTGTAATATGCGGCAGATATGCCAATCGCATAGCACGCGGACGCTTTGAGCTGGATGGTGTAATCTACGACCAACTTGCCATAAACAATGGTCCCAACAACCTGCACGGTGGAGTAAAAGGTTTCAACGAAAGAGTATGGGATGCCAAGCAAATCGACAAACAGACATTGACACTGCAATATACATCGGTCGATGGCGAAGAGGGCTTTCCGGGTAATCTTCATGTCACAGTTACTTATCGTCTCACCGATGACAATAGTGTAGATATTACATACGAAGCCGTAACCGACAAAGCAACTGTCGTAAATCTTACCAACCATGCGTTCTTCAACCTCTCGGGCGTAGGCCACACAACAGTAGACAATCATATACTCACTATCTACGCCTCACAATATCTGCCCACCGACAACACAGCTATACCTTATGGCAACCCCGCACCCGTTGCAGGCACACCCATGGCTTTCGATACCCCTCACACTATAGGAGAACGCATCAATGAGCCATTTGAGCAGTTGATTTTTGGCAACGGATATGATCACTGCTATGTGTTGGATAAGGGAGACAAAGTATTTGCCCTTGCAGCCGAATGTACCTCTCCAAGCACAGGTATTGCACTTGAAGTATACACCACAGAGCCGGGCATACAACTCTATACGGCCAACTGGCTCAACGGAGAGCATGTGGGTAAACATGGAAAATATTACCATGCACGCACAGCATTCTGCTTGGAGACACAACACTATCCCGACTCACCCAACAAGCCACAATATCCCACAACGGTATTGCGACCGCATGAGAAATTCCAATCTCAAACAGTATTTAAATTTACTATAAAATAATCCTATCACAACCTTACAATACCTATTTATTATGGACATCGAATATGTAAGAAGCAGATTTATCAAACACTTCGACGGATTGACAGGCTCTGTATACGCATCACCAGGTCGTATCAACCTCATTGGCGAGCATACCGACTACAATGGAGGATTTGTATTTCCCGGAGCCATAGACAAAGGTATGATAGCCGAGCTGCGTCCAAATGGCACAAACAAAGTGAGAGCCTACTCTATCGACATGAAAGACTATGTAGAGTTTGGCCTCAACGAAGAGGATGCCCCTCGCACATCATGGGCTCGCTACATCTTTGGTGTATGCCGTGAGATGATAAAGCGCGGTGTAGACGTTAAGGGTTTCAATACAGCCTTTGCAGGCGATGTTCCCTTGGGCGCAGGCATGTCGTCATCGGCAGCCCTTGAGAGCACTTATGCATACGCACTCAATGACCTTTTTGGCGACAACAAGATTGACAAGTTTGAGCTGGCAAAGGTTGGCCAAGCAACCGAACACAACTATTGCGGTGTAAAATGCGGTATCATGGACCAATTTGCATCGGTATTTGGCAAAGAAGGAAGCCTCATTCGACTCGACTGTCGCTCGCTCGAATACCAATACTTCCCTTTCAACCCCCAAGGCTATCGTCTTGTACTACTTGACACAGTTGTTAAACATGAGCTTGCCTCAAGCGCATATAACCAACGTCGTCAAAGTTGTGAAAACGTAGTTGCGGCAATAAAGCAACATCATCCTAAGGTAGAGTTTCTCCGCGATGCCGATATGACAATGCTGGAAGATGTAAAAAACCAAGTAAGTGCCGAGGACTACATGCGTGCCGAATATGTTATAGGCGAAGTTCAACGCGTACTCGATGTATGCCAAGCTCTTGAGAGAGATGACTATGAGACAGTAGGTGCCAAGATGTACGAAACGCACTACGGTATGAGCAAGTTGTATGAGGTGAGCTGCGAAGAACTCGATTTTCTCAACGACATAGCTCGCCAATGTGGTGTTACCGGCTCTCGCGTCATGGGCGGAGGATTTGGTGGTTGCACTATCAACCTCGTAAAAGAAGAGTTGTACGATACCTTCGTAACTCGTGCCAAGGAGGCCTACAAAGAGAAATATGGAAAACTCCCCAAAGTATATGACGTAGTCATTGCTGACGGTTCACGCAAATTATGCTAACATATAAAACTAAAAAAAATGAAACCTACACTTTATGTACTCGCAGCCGGCATGGGTAGTCGCTATGGTGGCTTGAAACAATTGGACGGAGTTGGCCCAAGTGGTGAAACTATCATGGACTACTCTATTTTTGATGCTATTCGCGGAGGATTTGGCAAAGTTGTTTTTGTAATACGCAAAGATTTCGAAGCCGATTTTCGTGAAAAAGTACTCAGCAAGTATGCCAATCATATTCCTGCCGAGGTTGTATTCCAGTCGCTCGACAAGCTACCCGAAGGCTTTACTTGTCCGGCCGACCGCGTAAAACCTTGGGGTACAAACCACGCAGTACTCATGGCTAAAGATGTCATTAAAGAACCCTTTGCAGTTATCAATGCCGATGACTTCTACGGTCGCCACAGCTTTGAAGTATTGGGCAAATGGCTCAGTGAGATGAATGGCAAAGCCAACAAATACTGTATGGTGGGCTATCGCGTAGGAAACACACTATCGGAGAGTGGCAGTGTGTCGCGTGGTGTGTGCGCCATGGACAACAACCGCATGCTTACCGACGTAGTTGAACGCACCAAGATTGAGCGTATTGACGGCGTAGTGAAATATAAAGACGAGAACGACGAGTGGGTAAGTATAGAGGACAATACACCGGTATCAATGAATATGTGGGGCTTTACTCCCGACTACTTTACACATTCAGAAACATTCTTCGCCGAATTTCTCAACGACAACATAGGCAACCTCAAGGCTGAGTTTTTCATACCCCTTATGGTGAACAAACTCATTCAAGAAGGAACAAGCACAGTGGAGGTACTCGACACCACATCGCGTTGGTTTGGTGTAACATACGCCGAAGATCGTCCCTCGGTCGTAGCAAAAATTCAAGAGCTTGTAGATGCCGGTGAGTATCCCGCCAAACTCTTTGGATAAATAACAATATAGCCTATATACAAAGAACGCATCTTCCCAAACAAGGAAGGTGCGCTCTTTTTTTATGCGATGGAAAAATTTATACGTGACAAAAATTTACTATCTTGCAACAAAATTTTACAACAAAGACACCATCGATGCATCTATATCTGTTTGCCCCCGAAAATGACATGGCATTGGCCTTTGGAGGAAAATATTATACCCCCACCCCTGTAGCACAAACAATTGCTCGTGACTTGTCGTTGCTCCCTATATGGTATGCTCAATCACCGCAAACACACGTATGGACTCAGCAAAAGGTAGAGCCGGATGTGCAAAATATACTTGATAATCTGGGCATTACGGCAAAGGCCGTAAACAAGCCTCAACCCGACACTGACGAGTGCCATCCGTGGGGTTGGAGTGCATATATTGTCGACAAATTTACCCGAAATGGCATTGCTCGCGATATATTACCAGACGATAAGGCTATCGAGCATATACGCAAGCTATCGGGTCGTGCTACCACGCACACAATTCTACACAAGCTGTCGCAGCTCATACCACACTTCACTATGCCTGCACTACCCCAAGTATTGAGTAGCGATGAAGAGGTAGAAAAGTATGTTACATCGCAACCCTCCAGCATACTGAAAGCCCCATGGTCAAGCAGCGGTCGCGGTGTATGGCGCGTGAACAGTGCATACGACAAGATGACAGCCCGCAGTGCAAGCGGTATCATACGCAAGCAAGGGTACATCATGGGCGAAACATGGCAGGATAAGATATGCGACTTGGCAATGGAGTTCTATAGTGATGGAACAGCCACACAATTTGCCGGTTATTCTTATTTCCTTACCGACGAGCGAGGAGCATACCAAAGTAACATCCTGGCATCAAACGACGAAATAGAACGGATGCTATCGCAATATATCGCCCCGGCAATATTGCACGAAATTCGCGATGCACTCTGCAGCATCACCTCATCGCTCATAGCCCCTCACTACATGGGTTACTTGGGCATCGATATGATTGTATATCGCGACAAGCAAGGACAAATACAGCTGCATCCTTGCATCGAACTCAACTTGCGCATGAGCATGGGTATGGTGGCACGCATCATTGCCGACCGTTACCTCGCTCCTACAACTCAAGGTACCTACCATGTTCACTACGAGCCTGACACAGCCCGACTGCAGGCATTAGACAAGCAGCTATCGGCCCTACACCCGTTGCACATTGTCAACGGAAAGATTACAAGCGGGTATCTTGCACTGACACCTATCCAGCCCCACACACACTACATAGCATATATTAATGTAAAAGAGAGATAAATTTAGCCATGCGTGGCAGAATATTAAAAATATAATCACTACATTTGTAAAAGTCATAGATAATAAAACATTCCGATATGAAAAACCATCTCATCATCACCATAGGTCGCCAATTTGGAAGCGGAGGTCGCGAAATAGGTCGCATTGTTGCCGAGTTGCTTGATATAAATTACTACGACAAAGAGTTGATATTGGAGGCATCAAAGGCAAGCGGTCTTTGCACAGAGTGCTTTGAGCGCGTCGACGAGAAAGCACCCAACCGTTTCCTAAACGCACTATCGATGGGCTGGATGAGTGGCGCAAGCAGTATGCCTTCGGGCGGATGGTCGGACGAGATGATATTCAAAGTTCAATCGGATGTTATACGCGATATTGCCGACAAGCACTCGGCGGTAATTGTAGGTCGCTGTGCCGACTATATTCTACGTGACCACCCGGGATGTATAAGCGTATTTATACATGCCAACGACGACGATTGCGTGCGTCGCATAATGGCACGCAACAGCGGTGTGAGTGAAAGCGAGGCTCGTTCATTGACTCAGAAACGCAATAAGATACGTGCCTCATACTACAACTTCTATACCGACAAGGTATGGGGCGATGGTGCAACCTACGACCTTTGCATCAACTCATCGGCAATATCCTCACAAGCTGTTGCCGAGCTAATCGTTGATTTTGCAAAAAAGAAATTGGACTTGTAAGGGAAATTTCTGACTCCATAAAGTTCGACATCGATATAGATGCGCACTACATTCTGCGACGCATCACGGGTCGCTCAATAAAGTACCACGAAAGGAGCGACAAAGATATTGTCATGACCACAACTACAGCCAAGGCCAAATAGATATTGCGCTCGGGCAAGCCCCAATAGACTACCAACTGTATAACAGGATAGTGAAACAAGTATATATCATAAGCTATATTGTCATACTTGCGCATCCATACAAACCATTGACAATTGTAGGCAAATCCGATAATCACTATGGCTATACACAATGGTTCTATGGCATCAAACCAATTGACCCACTTTGAGGCAACACCCACAGCCAGAGCCACAGGAAAGAGCCAACGGATATATCGTTGAAAATAGTCGAAATACATAAGAACAGCCACTCCCGAATAGAAGAACAACAACTGTCCACCTACCTGTCGCTGCATGATACGGTATATCAATTCGCCCGACTCGACATACAAGTGCCCCATCCACAACTTATATACATAAGATAGCACATATATGAGCACCAATGCCCATACTCGGCTACAACGCATCATGAGCCACGCGGCAAACGGGATGGATATGTATAGCAGTATCTCGACCTTCATAGTCCACAATGAGCCATTGACTGCTTCATACACCTGCCCCTCAAAGACTCCCGGCAAAGAGGGTTGCAAGAAGTTGGCAAAGGTAAGATTAGCCCCAAGATATTGCCAAAATTGAGACGAAGCGAAATACTCTTTGGGCGATAAATTGGTCAATAAAGCACCACATAAAGCACATAGTAGCACAATAGCCATGTAAGGGGGCAGTATACGTTGAGCTCTACGCTTAAAATATTGAGGTATCGATTTACTACGCAGATAGCTATAGAATACCAAAAAACCACTGAGCATAAAGAAACCACCCACCGCCGTGTAACTTGAAGTAGGGAAATAATTGGTTGTGCCCGTAAGCTCGGCAAAGTGAGCAAACAGTACTGCAAATGACAGATAATAGCGCACAATATCAAGATTATTCTCATTGTGCAGCAAAGGAGACACTTGTGGACGTAGTAGCTGATTGTTCATTTTCTATCGGTATACGGCAACAAAAATACGCTTTTTTGAGGAATTTACACCTCATTACACAAGTCTTATTTACAAATAAAGCGACAATAACCCTACATGAGTCATTGTCGCTCTACTATCTACACTTATAAAGTCTTTATTTTTTCTTACCAAAGGTAATAATGATACCTGTGCGCAAATTGACTCTTGTACCATACAAGGGCAAACCCTCGGCAGCAAAGCGCATATTGGGAGTGATATAGTCACAACCAAAGAATATGTTGGCTCCATTGGGGCAGAAAGTAAGAAGAGCACCAACAGCCGAACCTTGTGTCGAAACAGAACCATTAACTGCGGCTTGGAACCACGAAGCAGGACGGAAATTAACTACAGCCATACCTTCGGCATAGGTATAGGGTGCACCAAAGCGAGTAGATGACAACAGACCGAATGAAATCATACGATTGAAAATTGCATATTCGGCAGCTACATTGAGGGTTGTTTGCAACATGCGTGTTTCATCATGAGGTGCATTAGGCTCAAACTTGATAAGTTCTTTTACATCCTCAAGCATCACATCAAGCTGGTCGTTCAATGCTGTACCCTCGGTACCTATTGTTTCAAAACCGGTATATTCAAAGCTACCCGATGTCACAGAGTTATTGAGCTTGCTCCATGAGATAAATCCGAGGTCATTCAATGCCAACGACACTGTAAGGTTGGGCAAAGCAGCCGGAGTATATACCGCACCCAAGTCTACACCGAAACCATATCCGCCGATTTGCAACGAAGAGGCATCGACACCATTAATATTACCCTCCTCGTCATAAGTAAGAGACAATCCACTTGACAATGAGGCAACACCCTTTGTTTCCACCATCCAACGCTCTTGCGACATCTCTACACCTATATGCTCGATATTGGCTTGGGCAGAGAATGCTCCAACAAGGAACTTGAGTTTGGCACCATAAGAAAAGCCTTCAAGGGCGGGCAACTTACGTGAGTGTCCCAATGCGATTTCTACATAATTATTGGTGCTCACATTGAGATTATCTATATCATAGCGAGCTATGCCGGTTGTAGGATCGGCACCTTGCTTGAGAAAAGCAAAGAGCGAAGAGGGGATATTGAGCCCTACAAATGAGCGTGTCTTAATACCCAATGTAGAAAATCCGCCAAAACTTCTGAAACCTATCGATAAAATGGGTATATCCAATTGTAATTGAAATTGGTTGTTTTGAGGGAGTCCATTCAAAAACTCACTTGCCGGCACCTCACTCGACAAGCCCAATACCAAACGGTCGTTTCTCTTGAATACAAAATTGGTCAATCCAAAATTGGTCGATACCCCAAGATTGAAACCCGAGAGACCCGGTATTACCACAAAATTGGCCTCGCCACCGAATGCCGGGTTGAGTTCATGACGTTGAACCATTCCTTCCAAGAAATAACCCGAATGTAATGCTTGAGCCGAAGCTCCCATGGTGCAACCAACAAGGATGGCTGCAACCAACGATTTAATATATGAAGTTTTCATAACTGACACGGTTTATTATTTAATCTTTATAGATATACCCTCGGGCAACGACAATACAATATTGGTAAATTGCAAGTATTGGTCGGGGCGCAACTCATTATTATTACCGGTAGCAGTACCCTCAAGCTCAAATTGCAATGTATACAACTTATCCAAATCATTGTTTTCTGTAGCCTCAATCTTAATATCGAACGGAGTAGTGGTATTACCAACTATAATTAGAGGAACGCCATCAATTGTAACACCATCAAGTACATTACCCTCGGCATCGACAGGCACTATACTCATTGTGACGTCAAGAGGCAATGTGTTGACTATATCGGCAGTAAGTTCGACGGCAATGGCATGCTCGGTAAGCGAGGCTATATCGGCACCAAGGTCACCAAAGTCACCCGACAATGATAAATGAAGATCTTTACCAAAGATGATGGGCACTCTCAATGAATAATCGATATCCACATTGAAGGCGGTATTAAGATTCAAGTCAATATCAGTTTTAGGAATATAAGGCGAAGCCTTCAATCGCAACAAACGAGGTATCTTATACATCACCTTATTGAGTTTAGGTATATAACCGGGTTGTCCGGCATATTTTTCCTCATTCGAGATAATAATTTGTTGCAACATATTAGGCTCGATAACAATAGGTTCCTGTGTAGAGATATCACCACTTTCCGAGCCATCTTGGAAGGTCGACTGCATCATAAAGTCGGTAGCAAGTCGTGCCGGTGTGGTATTGTTGACATTTAACTCAAGAGTAAGATAACTCAAGTCGAAGCAATTCTTAGGACTGGCAAGTAACTCGGGCAATCCGGTAATCTCTTGCGAGAACGAGATAGGCTCAATATCGGCTTGTACAGTTGCCGAAGCCGATTTGATAGTGAAATCCGAAACCTTAAATCCCACATTCAAGTCCAACACGGGAGTCCAACCGGTGAGGTCAAACTCTTGGTCGATATCAATGCGTCCTTCATAATCCAAGTCGGCAAATATGGCAATTTTGCCATCCTCTTCGCGCATCAAAGGTTCTTTAAACTCTATTCTATCAAGTTTGAACAAGATGATATCATCAAGCTTTCCATCAACACAAGGCAACTTATGAGAAATGTGGAAATAATTTTCACTCACAACCTCGATACTTTCATCAACAGGAGAAATGTGCAACTGAACAGGAGGATGCACATAAAAGTCAATCGAGATTTCATCAACTGTCCGGGGTAATCCCTCGGCATGCAATGAGAGTTCGACCGTTGCATTGTCACTCAACTCGACCTTTGAGATACTTACCAGCTCCTTAGGAATATCATAAATATCCATCTCAAACTCCTCAAGGCTACAAGGTATGGCGGCATGAATTCCATTAACATTCAACGCAATCTTCTCGCCATTAATAGGATTGATAATCTCAGGAATAGAGCTATAATGGTCAAACTCACCTCCTGTTGCAGTCTCAATCAGTGTGATAATATCCTGCAACTCGGGGTTGTTTCTTATAGACTCAAAGAAGTCAAGATGCGCTGAAGCAAAATCAGGCTGCATAGCCGGCACATCCAACGAAGGAATACTGAAAGATGTAGAAGCATTACCGCTATATGAAATCATATAGCGACCATCTTCATCGATCTTAATAAGGTCATTTTCACCAATAAAGTCATTCAAATAAAACTTCTCTGTATCACCAACAGGAGCAGAGACGCCATTCTCCAACAGAGTGATATCGCCACCTAAGTCACTTAAAGAGTACGACTCGTCACATCCATTCAATAGAGAGGCAGTTGTAAGAACACATAAGCCCAAAGCAAGTTTTTGGACAATAGCCTTTTTCTTAAACATAATGCGAAATATTAGATTTGTAATTTTTTTCTACAAAGTTCTGATGTCCTACATCAATACAGATAGGTCATCTATTTTCTATATAGCAACTTTTGATTGTTTACACTATCCACAGCAAAGATAAATAAAAATTCCTCATATTTTTTAAATTCTATAAAAAATTATTCAAGTCTTAACAAATGGTTATACATAAAATTCAGCAAATTACTTCTCTCTATTACATTTTATTTATTTTTTACACCCAACGGGCTACATATTACAAATAATAGACTATCTTTGTAACATATTTTTTTAATGTAAAAAGTTTTTTTGCTTATCACGTACTCGATGAACCATACCGACTACTGCAAGCAAGGTAAAACAACACATAATATCCGACAGGTATATAACCGCCTAAGAAAGAGTATCTTTTACTTATCTTAGGGAGCTATACCTATACATATAAGCTACTTTTTCAGTATAGAAGAGAACGGTTTTGCCGACATTTTTCGGATAGAACGCAAAATATTTCACCCCGTCAATTATACACAACCAGCTGTATTACAATAAATTACCCAACCTATTGAGCAAATCAAAGAATTTTTATTTGGAATTTTTAGATATATTATATAAATTTGCCCCTGTGAGTAAATATTATAACGAGAGCATAAACTAACCAAACGTCCAAGTTCAAAGAGAAAAGTCTGAGAATCTGGCATTAAAGAAAAAAAGCTATGAATGATTTTTTAACCATTATCATCTCGGCTCTTGTAGCCTTATTATGTACAAATTGGATATATCCGCACATACTTAAGGTTGCACTAACCAAGAACATTGTAGACAATCCCGACGCACGCAAATTGCAACGTGTTCCGGTACCTGTATTAGGAGGTCTTACTGTAGTATTTGGTATTCTGGCAGGAATAATGAGTTTCAAGTATCTTGGAAGTTTCTACGATATGTTTCCGGTGTTTGCCGCAATCATTATCATAATGATAATAGGATTTATCGACGATACCATATCACTATCGCCTAAGATAAGATTTATTATAGAAATATTGTTGGTATTATATATCATATTTGTATCAGGCAAACAAATAAATGATTTCCATGGATTGTGGGGCTTTACCACCATACCCGAGTACATTTCCATACCTCTAACGATATTTGCAAGTGTAGGTATCATTAATGCCATCAACCTCATTGATGGTGTAGACGGATATTCATCGGGTTATACAATTGTATCGAGTATAATATTTAGCATCGTTTTCTTTACATTAGGCAACATTCGCATGGCCGCACTTGCAGTCATCGTTGCTGCATCGCTCATACCATTCTTCTTACACAATGTGTTTGGAAAATATTCAAAGATGTTTATCGGTGATGCCGGAACACTTTCGTTGGGTATCATCTTCTCTATTTTTGTGATAAATATACTTTCGCCCTACGATCAAAGCCAATATATCTCACCCAACTTTGGTCTTATACCATTTACTTTGGCCGTCATGTGTATACCCATTTTCGACACATTAAGAGTCATGTCAATGCGCATAATACGCGGAAAATCGCCTTTCAGTGCCGACAAAACACACTTGCACCACCTTTTTATCGAATTAGGATTTTCACACTGGGGCACAACAATTTCTATCATAACTATAAATATCTTGGTGGTATTGTGCTGGTTCTTATCATATAAAATAGGATTATCGATAGATATTCAGTTGTATATAGTAGTAGCATTAGGTATACTTATAACATTTGGGTTCTATCCTGCAACACAAAGTCACATCAGAAAACAGACTAAATTATACTACTTTTTGCACAAGATAGGTCTAAAGACTCAAACTACCAATAAAAAGACTTGGAAGAAGATTCAGAAGTTTATAGACCAATCTACCAGCAAAGAAATAAGAGATATGTATAAATAATTAGTCTCATTCACACTACAATCATGTGCGCAACAAACCTTTGTTACGTACAACCTTTAAAAAAAATATTATAAAAACACTCAACCAATAATCTTCTTATGAAAGGAATCGTCCTCGCAGGTGGTAGCGGTACACGATTGTATCCTATTACAAAAGGTATTTCAAAACAATTGATGCCTATCTATGATAAACCCATGGTATACTACCCTATTTCGGTACTGATGCTTGCCGGAATTAGAGATATTTTAATCATATCTACGCCTCATGACTTACCGGGATTTAAACGTCTGCTTGGCGATGGCTCGGATTATGGCGTTCACTTTGAGTATGCCGAGCAACCTTCTCCCGACGGTTTGGCGCAAGCTTTTACCATCGGTGCCGAGTTTATCGGTAACGATAGTGCTTGTCTTGTTCTGGGAGATAATATCTTCCATGGTGCAGGATTTACGGCCATGCTTAAAGAGGCTGTTCGCACTGCCGAGGAAGAGAAAAAAGCTACTGTATTCGGTTATTGGGTGAATGATCCCGAACGCTATGGTGTTGCCGAGTTTGACAAAAATGGTAATTGCCTATCTATCGAAGAAAAACCGGCTAACCCCAAGAGCAACTATGCCGTTGTAGGTCTCTACTTCTACCCCAACAAAGTTGTTGATGTGGCAAGAAATATAAAACCTTCTGCTCGTGGCGAGTATGAAATTACAACTGTAAATCAACAATTCCTTGCCGATGGTGAATTGAAGGTGCAAACACTCGGTCGAGGCTTTGCATGGCTCGATACCGGTACTCACGACTCTCTCTCCGAGGCCTCTACTTATATCGAGGTGCTTGAGAAACGTCAAGGCTTGAAAGTAGCTTGCTTAGAGGGGATAGCATACCGTCAAGGTTGGATTGACGAAGAGCGTATGCGTCAATTGGCTCAACCTATGATTAAGAATCAATATGGTCAGTACCTTTTGAAGGTTATTGATGAGATTAAGGAGACTGGTAAACCTAATCTTGACTAAAATGGAGGTAATAAAAACTGCTATTGAAGGAGTTGTAATCATCGAGCCTAAGGTTTTTAGAGATGCTCGCGGTTATTTCTTTGAGAGTTTCTCACAACGTGAGTTTGAAGAGAAAGTGCGCAAAATAAACTTTGTACAGGACAACGAAAGTATGTCGAGCTATGGCGTAATGCGTGGCTTGCACTTCCAACGTCCGCCTTTTACACAAAGTAAATTGGTACGTTGCGTGAAGGGTTGTGTATTGGATGTTGCTGTAGACATTCGCAAGGGTTCTCCTACATTCGGTCAACATGTGGCTGTAGAACTCAGCGAAGATAATCATCGCCAATTCTTTGTTCCACGAGGTTTTGCCCACGGATTTGCTGTTTTGAGCGATACTGCTGTATTCCAATATAAGTGCGACAACTTCTATGCTCCTGAGGCCGACGGTGGTATAAGTATCATGGACAAGAGCCTTGGTATCGATTGGCACATCCCGGTCGACAAGGCAATACTGTCTGAGAAAGACATCAAACACTTGTGCCTGAAAGATTTCGATTCTCCTTTCGATTATAACGTCAACCTTTATCCCGAGTTTGAATAAGCTATATGAAAACTGTACTTATAACCGGTGCCAATGGCCAGCTGGGCAATGAGATGCGCATCGTAGCCAAGTGTAGCAACGATAGATACATTTTTACCGACGTTAATGAAGCTGAGGGGGTTGAAACCACTTTTCTCGACATTACCGACTTAGAGGCTGTACGTAGAATTGTATCGGAATATAAGGTCGATGTCATTGTAAATTGCGCTGCCTACACCAATGTCGATGCGGCTGAGAGCAACGAAGCCTTGGCCGAAAAGCTCAATGCTACAGCTCCTGAGAACTTAGCCTTTGCAATGAAAGAAACCAACGGACTTCTTATCCAAATTTCTACCGACTATGTATTTGGTAAAGAGCCTTATAACATTCCATGCAAAGAGGACCAAAAGGGCACCCCTACAGGTGTATATGGAATGACTAAACTGCACGGCGAACAACGAATTGCAGCTACCGGTTGCAACCACATTATCATACGCACAGCTTGGTTATACTCAGAGTTTGGCAAGAACTTCTGCAAGACAATGATGAACCTAACTGCAACAAAGCCGCAATTGAAGGTCGTTTTTGATCAGGTAGGTACACCCACCTACGCCCTTGATTTGGCGCAAGCCATAGCCACTGTAATTGAAAAATTCGATGGCTCTCAAAACGGTATATACCACTATTCCAACGAGGGCGTTTGTTCGTGGTTTGACTTCACGAAGATGATTGCCGAATATAATGGGACTACCGACTGCGATGTACAACCTTGCCACAGCAATGAATTCCCCAGCCCTGTTACTCGTCCATCTTACTCGGTTTTAGATAAAACCAAAATCAAAGAGGTGTTTGGTGTCAATGTACCATACTGGACCGACTCTCTCAAAAAATGTATCTCTAATCTTAAAAAGCAATAACTACTATGAAAAATATCGTAATTACCGGAGGTGCCGGTTTTATCGGTTCGCACGTTGTGCGACTCTTTGTGAACAAATATCCCCAGTATAACATCATCAACTTAGACAAACTTACCTACGCGGGCAACCTCGCTAACCTCAAAGACATTGAGGACAAGCCCAACTACAAGTTCGTCAAAATGGATATCTGCGACTTCGAGGCCTTCTATCAATTGATGCAAGACGAAAAAATCGACGGCATCATCCACCTTGCAGCCGAGAGTCATGTAGACCGCTCTATCAAAGACCCCTTCACCTTTGCCCGCACCAATGTGATGGGAACACTCTCGCTCTTGCAAGCCGCCAAACTCTATTGGGAGTCGCTACCCGAGAAGTACGAGGGTAAACGCTTCTACCACATCTCGACCGACGAGGTATATGGTGCTCTGAAGATGAACCATCCCGAGGGTATCGAACCTCCGTTTAAGACCGTAGCATCGTCGGAGGGTCACAAGGCCTATGGCGATGATTTCTTCTACGAAACAACAAAGTACAACCCTCACAGCCCCTATTCGGCCGCCAAAGCCTCGAGCGACCACTTTGTACGCGCCTACCACGACACCTATGGTATGCCCACCATCGTTACCAACTGCTCGAATAACTATGGCCCCTATCAATTCCCCGAGAAGTTGATACCGTTGTTTATCAACAACATTCGCCATCGCAAACCTCTGCCCGTGTATGGTAAGGGCGAGAATGTACGCGACTGGCTCTATGTCGAAGACCACGCCCGTGCCATCGACCTCATCTTCCACGAGGGAAAAATTGCCGAGACCTACAACATCGGTGGCTTCAACGAGTGGAAAAACATAGACCTCATCATGGTAATGATAAAGACCGTCGACCGCATCTTGGGCAATCCCGAAGGCGCATCACTCGACCTTATCACCTATGTTACCGACCGCCTCGGACACGATGCCCGCTACGCCATCGACAGCACCAAGTTGCAAAAAGAACTCGGATGGGAACCCTCACTCCAATTCGAGGAAGGCATCGAAAAAACCGTTCGCTGGTACTTGGATAACCAAGAGTGGATGGACAACATCACTTCGGGTGAGTATGAGAAGTACTACGAGGAGATGTATAAAGGAAGATAGTAATTCTATATACTACAATACTACAGGAGGCTGTGCACATCAAAATTGGCACAGCCTCCTGTTTTCATATAGATTGCGCCACGCAATACTATTTCGTTATAGCAATTGTTGCACCCGATGTGTGAGCGGTAAATTGAGGTGCATAGTAGCTTTGCAATGTTGCAATACCGGCCTGAAATACGCCTTGGCGATCGGCATAAACATTATATTCTATCACATATACTCCACGTGGCAAATGTTCGATGTAGAACGTAGTTACAGCATCTTGTGGGACAGAATAGTACCATAGTCCTTGTGAAATATTGTATTGAGGCAATTGCTCTTGAGGCTCGAAACATGCCGGCCTTGCGTCGGTCAAAGCCATATACTGCATGTCTCTGGTCGTTCTTACTGTTATACGCACTGTCACAACATCACCCACCGCTATTGATCTATTTTCGATAGGTACTAAATCGCCATCACGCACAACATAGTAGTTACGCTCGACATTGATATCAGCCGTTCCATGAGCCTCTACATCAACTATTTCATCGCTATACTGCCAATAAAGTGCACCCCATGAGGGTTTCTCTTCATGCCCTTTTATGCACAATGTAGCATCGGTGCTATTTATAGCCTTACCCTCACGCACATACTTGGCATACCCCATTATCTGTTCGGCTTGTGAGGTGTCAGGCAGGGGTGCATTACCCCACTCTATTTGCATAGGGTTGCTATCCACAATCCAATTTGTACCGGAAGAGAGTAGTATATTTACAGCATCGAGCGTCGATGGTACACCCTCCCAATCTTGAGTCTGTTTTTGCAAGAGTAACCATTGTCGCATAGCATCCAACTCTGTTGTGCGAGGAGACACCAAAGCAAAAGCCTCATATATTGCACAATGCACTTGTACCGCACTATTGCGATAGAATGAATTGCTACGATTCTCGGGCCAATACATGCCTTGCACAGATGATATCACAGCATACTCACGCAAGGAATTAATAATATTTTCCGCCACGCGCTTGTTTCCGCTACGATATAGTGCAATTGCCGCATAAGCCTTCTCCACCTCATCCAATTGATACCAGTGGGATGCCACCGTATCAAGTTGCTGATTGCACATAGCTCTTAGCTCGGAAGTCATTGGCACATCGAGCAAAGAACTGCGTACATACAAGTAGCACAAATCCAGATAATCGGGCATCTCGGGTAGCTCTTTATTGCGACGCAGATACTCGGTATCGAGATAACGCAAAGCATCCATTCTCATCATAGCCATTGGCTCGATATTACCTATATCGCCCCACTGCATCATTCGCGACAAACCCTCAGTTACATTCAATGTAATTGTAAACGACGATTGCATACCATTGAACCAAGGCCATCCGCCATCAGATTGTTGCCACTCGCGCAGTTGTTTTACAGCCTCTTGCACCATCTTTTGAGCCGATTTAACATCAAGCAATGTTGCGATTTGTCGCAATTGTTCAGTAGAAGTAGTGGCCTCCATAAGCCATGGTGTCGTACTAAGCAAGAGTTGTTTCAACTCCTCATTTTGCTCCAATTGCGACACAAGAGCAGGGGTATTTACATCTTTGCTCCATGCTGCCAAAGCCTGAGCAACAGTTCTGTTTTGCTCTACAATACCTGTAGCCACTACATTGGCATAAAGCGAGGCCATCAACGATATAATACTCTTATCTTCGGGTTGTGCCAACGACGGCAATGCTGTAACAGCATACCATATAGGGTTGTCACAATACTCAAGAGTAACTCTTATATTCTGTACCTCATTATGCTCTATTTTCTCACGCATAGCATCGAATACGATAGTAGTATCACTCACCGATGGATTTAAATAAAATGGCTCACTCTCCGTTACAACCGTAGTAGAAGGCAATACAGCCAACAAGTGTTGTTCTCCGTCACTATACAAGTCGGTCATAGCTCCTATGCGCACCCCCATAAGCGAAAGCGTATCGGGGATGGAAACTGTAAATTGTACCGTTACAGAAGCACGGGCTTCGGCTACAAACGACAGACTCTCTACCCCAATGACACTATCATTCGCAGGATTATAAATTGCACATTGCACATCGCCCTGCATTATCGTATCGGTCATGTTATAAACAGCTGCCGAAAGTACCATTTTATCGCCTTGACGCACAAATCGAGGCATATTGGGTTGTACCATAAGAGGTTTGGATGAAACCACCGAGGCTGTATACATACCGTTGTACAACTGCGGGGTTACGGCCAGAGAGAGAAAATTCCATGTTGTATTTGACTCCGGCATGGTAAACTCCATTTTTACATTTCCGCTTTTATCGGTAATCAAATGTGGATAGAAAAATGCTGTTTCATCCATATCGTCACGATACTCGACCTGCTTCAATGAGGTGTTGCCCGTTTCCGATATAACATCCGATGTTGCCGACATCCCTTCAGTTTCTGCAATACTCTCCTCGCTCACTGCCATATCATTCGACATTTCGCTCTTAGACAACACCGTAGCAACCGCAGACGGAGGTACAGAACGATACAGCACACCGCCGTTGATTTTACCATAATGTGACATCAAATAGTTGTGTAACAAAGGTAAAACACCCCCTACATATTGTGCTGTAGGAAATTCATTGCGATAGTATAGATATGTATAATCTACATTATTTAAGAACCATGGATAATCGATCGAAAGATAATACTTGGCATGCTGGCTGTAGCGTGGATTGAAATGCCAAGCATGCGCACGCAGAGCATCGAGTGAAGCATCGTACATATTGGCCATAAAAAGTGCATCTACAGGCTTCCCCTCAGCATCACGCACAGTAAATTGCCATTGTTCGCTATTGCCAGGAACTGTTTTATCTCTGAATGTTACAGGCGTAATAGTCAATTGCACATCGGGCTGCTTGCGAGTTATCATAATACGCTTGCGATAAATCTGCTTATTACGGGCAACTAAGAACATCACCTGTATAGCATCGGTACACAAACTATCGAATGGCACATCTATAAGAGTCATATTATTGTCAATCTCCATGCGATGAGCTTCTATGCGACCTTTATCATTCGATATAAAATAGTACAACGACGCATCGCGCAATGCCGAGCCAACAGCAATCGTCACGATGTCACCCATGTGAGCTTCATAATTCTTTTGGGGTGTCCACAATTCTACAGGTACAGGAGGATATTTATCGGTGTCTGAATAGCATATAAAGTCTACACTATCGGTATATTGTTGCCCACTCGCCATCAGGCCTGTCATTATCAACCTATACTTGCCCGAAGAGAACGATTGTAAAGGCAATACAACATCCTGAACACTGCCTGTATAGTCTCCACGCCATAGTACGTTGTCGATGCGAATATCTGTTTTATTGTCTACCGTACCTGTATCTATGCGATAAAGCGCAAGATTGAATGGCAATTCTTGTACAACGCCACTTCCATTAATCACGGCTATATCAAAACCTTGTACATCTTCACGACATACTTCGTTGGGTATATTATATCTAAACTTTATGCCATCACCCGACACATACACCATCATCACATCTTGCCTACTCTCTCCTGTAGGCGATGTTACCGTTACTTCGGCAATATATCTTGCACCCCACATACGGGCATATTCATCTTGTGGCTCGGCAGTAACAAAAGAAAAAGAAAAGCAACCATCGGCATCGGTCGAGGTATGACCTTGTAAAATCAAATCGGAACCTCCGTACATAAATGTAGATCGCCTCACCGCATAGGCAACTTGAGCAAATGACACCTCGGCTCCCGAATATGTCACCGCCACACCATTTACCTGCACACTATCGCCATAGCTATATATACCCTCAACAGGATTACACTCTACAGCAAACTGCGGTCGCTTATACTCTGTAACATCAATGTATTGTGTTGCATAAAAACCGTCACCCGACACACTCAGTCGCCATTCGCCCAAAGAGGCCGAAGTTGGCAACTCTATCTCACCGGAAAATGAGCCATAGGCATCAGTCACACAATCACCTGTCCACAGTACATTGTTTCCATTATCAACAAGTTTCACCTGAGCCGACCGGTTAGTAACAACATGTCGCATCGCCTCATCTATACGATAAACAATACCCGAGAAATACAACTTCTGTCCGGGACGATATATGGCACGATCGGTAAAAAGTCGTGCCTCTATATTGGTACTCTCGATATACGCAGTGGCAAAACTGAGTGTTTGCATAAAAGGATACAACGATACATCGGCCAAGTGTATATAATATGCAGCCTCATTGCCGGGTTTTTCACACCTACACACGCCGTCTACATCGGTCGATAATTCTTGCAACACATCACCCGAGCGACTCTTGAGGATAATTTTTTCTCCGGCAACAGGCTCTCCTGTTTTAATTTCCAACAAAAGAGCCAAAGTCTCTGAGGGTGATGCACCTATAGTAAGCAACATATAGGGTGTAACAACAAATGTTACCTCATCACGTTCTCCATGCGATGTTATCACCAAACGATACAATCCGGCCGACTGTGGAGCATACACAAGACGAGATATGTATTTTTTAAAATCTATTCCCTTGCCGACAATTTTTTGCGACATATACTCTTCCCACTCTAAGGTTTCATCACTTCGATGTGGAATAGATTTTATCGGTTGCGAGAGTTCACTCTTATAGAGCACACACTCCATACTATCAACATTGCTATAACTTATATTGGCAACAATACTGTCTCCCAAGCATAGGACATGAGGCATTTCAAGCGAAATTGATGCAGCCGACAATTCGGCACACAACAGTTGTAAGCACCCTACTCGATAATAGTGTGGATAACGATCTACCCACTGTCTCAACGAATTGTACTCATTCTCAATCTCAAAGGATGTTTCGTGCATTGTATGAGCATACCGAGCAATAATCGCCTCTATTACATAGTCGTGTCGCGCATTTTGAGCAATGAGCTCATCCATAGCCTGTATATAAGCATTGGTATTTCTTGTCATAAGGTATGTATAGTACAACCCTTTCATACGCCACATCATAAGAGGAGCACCCTTCCTATGCTTTTCGTGATATTGTATTACATCGGCCAACACACTTTCTACCACATCACCCAATTGTATCTTTGGCGCACGATGATCTATATTCATTTCATATACCATAGAGGCTACAAAATCATACATCGTAGGATAGAATTTTTCGACCCAACCAAACATATCATCACCCTCATAACCCTCAACACCAATAATATCGCTATAACGCGATATAGGAGTCTTTTGCAGTGCGCTTGTCGGTTGTAAGGCTACACGTTGCAATGAGTCGATTACATCATAGACATTATGAACGCTCCATGTAGAAATATCTTTGTTCCCTTTTACATAAGCACGCGATGCAAACCTATAATGAAAGTTGGACAAGTATGCATTATATACATCTATCAGATAAAGCGCAATGACACTGCGATCTACTTTATTATAGCATTTATTCATTATCTCCTCCACATCTCGCACTATCATGGCTATGCTATCGGAGTCGAGTCTCATGCGAGTACTCGACAATAACATAAGAGCATCGAGCATTTCGGGCGACTTATGACGTCTCGCAGCCTCATCAAAAGCCACACGCGCCTCTTTGATAACAGTACGCGGATACTCTTGCATCGACTGCAACTTATCTTCATAACTCCGAGATTGTGCAATAGACACTAAGGTACAAAGCGAAAGTATAAAAGCAAATATTCTCTTCATAACACATGTTTTTAGATAAAAACATTCATACAACATATATATTTGTGACTACAAATAATTAAAATAGTTTAATTTAAAAAAT
The DNA here is from genome assembly GCA_017522135.1 of Bacteroidaceae bacterium. Lineage (GTDB taxonomy): Bacteria > Bacteroidota > Bacteroidia > Bacteroidales > Barnesiellaceae_A > Barnesiella_A. The sequence continues at coordinate 14,502 of JAFXAB010000023.1, read as the reverse complement.
CTTCAATAGAAAATACCCACTTTGCATACTCTCCTAAACTATTTTATATTACTTTTGTCGCAAAGAATATACTATGGAATTTTTACAAACATATCAACTATTGGGTTTAGTCGTAGGCTTAGGCACATTTTTTATCATAGGAATATTTCACCCTATAGTCATTAAAGCACACTACTACTGGGGTGTTGATTGTTGGTGGATATTTCTTATAATGGGCATTATAGGAGTAATATTATCAATCTGTGTTAGCGAGATATTATGGTCGGCACTATTGGGAGTATTTGCTTTCTCGGCATTTTGGTCTATCAAAGAGATCTTTGAGCAACAAAAACGAGTAAAAAAAGGATGGTTTCCAAAAAATCCCAAGCGCAAATATCCATTCTGAAAATCAGCCACTTATAAAGTGTTTCTGAATAGAGCATCATTTTTAATTAATATTTAACCGCTATTTGTACAGTAATAACCAAAAAAACTCTATCTTTGTACGATAAAATAACAAGCAATTATAAGTAACCTATTAATACTTAAGTAATATTATGGAACTCGCAAATCTTGATTGGAATAGTCTTGGTTTCGGATATCTCGACACCGACTATAACGTACGTTGCACTTACAAAGATGGTAAGTGGGGAGAACTCGAAGTAACTGACAAAAAAACTATTGACTTGCACATGGCTGCAACTTGCCTCCACTATGGTCAAGAGTGTTTTGAAGGTATCAAAGCCTTCCGTGGCAAAGATGGTAAAATCCGTATCTTCCGCCTCCGTGCAGCAGCAGAGCGTATGCAAACTTCTTGCCGTGGTATTCTCATGGCCGAGATGCCTGTAGAATTGTTTGAAGAGGCAGTTCGCTTGGCAGTAAAGAAAAACGAGCGTTTTGTTCCTCCCTATGAGAGCGACGCTTCATTGTATATCCGTCCTCTTATTATCGGTTCATCAGCTCAAGTTGGTGTTAAACCTGCACAAGAATATACCCTCATCGTTTTTGTAACCCCCGTAGGTCCTTATTTCAAAGAGGGTATCAAGCCTACCAAGATGCGCATCGTACGTGAATATGACCGTGCGGCACCCCTTGGTACAGGTCGTTTCAAAGTAGGTGGTAACTATGCAGCAAGTCTTTCATCTACCGTATTGGCTCATGATGAAGGCTATTCAAACCCCATCTATCTTGATGCCAAAGAGAAAAAGTATATCGATGAGTGCGGTGCTGCCAATTTCTTCGGTATCCGCGACAATACTTATATCACTCCTAAGAGTGACTCAATCCTTCCTTCTATTACCAACAAAAGCTTGCAAGCACTTGCCGAGCACTTGGGTATGAAGGTTGAATGCCGTCCCGTTCCCGAGGATGAGTTGTCAACATTTGAGGAAGCAGCAGCTTGTGGTACAGCCGCAGTTATCAGCCCCATTTCTCGCATTGACGACCCCGTCCGTGGCATTAGCTACACTTACTCTACCGACGGTTCTGTAGGTCCTTGGTGTCTCAAGCTCTACAATCTCTTGAGTGACATCCGTAAGGGTGAAGCTGAGGATATCTTCGGCTGGAATGACATTCTCGACTAATAACTAACCAACCATATAGAGGTGTTGCCATTGCTGGTAGCACCTCTTTTTTTGTTACCCGACATGATAGAAATAGCTCAAATCCTCAATCGATATTATCTACCCGGCGAACCCATCACCGTACTATTGTGGAGACACAGCCAACAAGTTGCAACATTGGCAACTAAGATAGCTCACAACAACCCCCACCTCCACATAGACCTCACTTTTCTACACGAGGCTGCCATGCTACATGATATAGGGGTGTTTCGCACCAACGCTCCCTCAATATACTGTCACGGTAATGCACAATATATACAGCACGGTATCATAGGAGCCGAATTGCTACGAGCCGAAGGCTTAGAGGCACATGCACGAGTATGCGAGTGCCACATAGGAGTAGGACTCTCCATCCAAGATATTATAGAACAAAATCTGCCACTGCCACATCGCGACATGCTCCCCGAGACACTCGAGGAAAAATTGGTGTGCTATGCCGATAACTTTTTCTCAAAATCGCAACCCGATGTACAACGTACCTTTACACAAGTACGCAATTCGATAGCACGCTTTGGCAACGAAAACGTTGAGCGATTTGACAAATTGGCACAGCTTTTCGGAAAGATTGACGACTGACAATAGCCACGTACAAGAAACAAAACATCGGTCTCAATAATCCCGACAAAGGTATACAACTATTCAATTTTATATATTTTCTTGCACACACTAAAATATATTAAAAGCCCCAAAAAGGTTCGTAAGTCGCAGAAAAAGTGTAACTTTGCAGTTTGTAGATTATTGACCCTCCAATGGTGCATAGAAACAATATATACACATTTGTTACAATACTGATTATAGGCATGTTATCACTACGTGCTATGGCATATTCACACCATAGCAATGACAGCATTGCCATACCGGTTACCGACACCATCAAATCGTCAAAAAACAAAGTTCGCCGAATAGCTCCTAAAGATAGTATTCAAACACCTCCTGTTATAACTGACTCGCTATTAATAACACAAGCAACCGACACTCTATCAACAGCCTTACCGGACTCTACACAAAATACGGCACATACATCATCGGCAAAAGCAGTAAAAACCCAATCGGCACTCGATGCCATAGTAGACTTTACAGCTCAAGATTCACTCGTTTTTGAGGCCGGAAACCTGGCATTTCTCTACGGAAAAAGTGTAGTCAATTATCAAGATATTCAGCTGGATGCCGAACAGATAGAGTTGAGCCTCAATGAAAATACAGTATATGCCGTAGGTCGCACCGACAGCCTTGGAGAGACCATAGGCAGTCCTATATACAAGGATAGCAGTGGCGAGTATGAGTCGGAAACAATGACTTATAACTTTAAGAGCAAGCGAGGTTATATCACCAACGTAATAACAGAACAAGGCGAAGGATACCTAACCGGAGGTCGCACCAAGAAGACCGAAGATGATGTACTCTTTATGGAAAACGGCAGATATACCACCTGCGACAACCACGAGCATCCACACTTCTACTTGCAACTTACTCAAGCCAAAGTACGCCCCCAGAAGAACGTAGTGACAGGTCCGGCATATATGGTACTCGAAGATGTTCCGCTACCATTGGCCGTTCCATTCGCATTCTTCCCGTTCAACAAAAAATACTCCTCGGGTATCATATTTCCCACCTTTGGCGAAGAGATGAAACGAGGATTCTATATGCGCAACGGCGGTTACTATTTTGCCATAAACGACTACATCGATCTGGCTTTGACAGGTGAGATATACACCAAAGGTTCATGGGGTATACAGGCACGATCGGCCTATATCAAAAAGTATAAATTCTCGGGCAGTGTCAATGTGAGCTTCATCAACACTGTGACAGGTGATAAAGGCATGCCCGACTATTCATCTCAAAACAACTTTAAAGTTGCATGGACCCACACACAAGACAGCAAAGCAAGTAGCAACTCATCATTCTCGGCAAGTGTAAACTTTGCAACGAGTGGCTACAATCGCAACAACATCAACTCCTACTACGATCCCAACCAATTTACACAATCTACCTCAACCTCTACAATAAACTATACCTACCGAGTACCCAATACACCATTGAGCATATCGGCAAGTGCCAATATCACTCAACGCACACAAGACTCTACACTTAATGTATCACTTCCCAACCTCACTATCTCATTGAGCCAAATACGCCCATTTAAGCGCAAGAATGCCTCCGGACCCGAGAGGTGGTATGAGAAGATTCAGCTATCGTATAGCGGACGACTGCAAAACAGTATTACAGCCAAGCAAGACGAGATATTGCAAAAGAGCCTACTCAGAGACTGGCGAAACGGTATGAGTCATAGTATTCCTATTTCGGCCACATTCACAATGTTCAAGTACATCAACATGACGGCTTCGGTAAACTTCACCGACCGCATGTACTCAAACAAGATTATGCGCGAATGGGACCCGCAAGCGTCGGCAATTGTGAATGATACCGTGTACGGATTTTACAACGTATATGACTTCAATGCAGGTGTTAGTATGCAAACCAAATTATACGGATTCTATACTCCGATGAAATTTTTGGGCGATGCCGTCAAGCAAATACGCCACGTACTCACACCATCTGTATCGTTTACCTACGCACCCGACTTCAGCGACCCTTTTTGGGGTATGTACGAGACCTTGAGATACACCAATTCCAACGGTCAATACATCGAGCAAGTCTATTCTCCATTCTCCAACGGCCTCTTTGGTACAGCACCCAGTGGAGAACGAGGAATTGTCAACCTATCGTTTGCCAACAACCTGGAGATGAAGGTTAAGAGCAATGCCGACTCGACCGGCGTAAAGAAAATATCACTTATAGAAAACCTCACCGTAGGTACAAGTTACAACTTGGCGGCCGACTCTCTGCGATGGAGCAACATCAACATGAACGTGCTCATCAAAATAGCCAAAGGTCTTAATCTCAACCTACGCTCAACATGGGATCCATATTGCTACCAACTCAACTCGGCAGGAAATCCTGTAAGAGTAAATGTACTGCGTTCGCAAGCAGGACGAGGTTGGGCAAGACTGTCAAGTGCCGGAACCTCATTTGCCTATACCATCAACAACGACACATTCAAGAAGAAAGAGAAAAGAGACAGGCCGGCAACAGGAGATGAAGAGATGGCCGCAAGTGACGACCCCCTGGCCAATAGTGCATCGGCAGAAGAGGATATAAACAGAAAACGCTCGAACAGCAACTCTAAGGGCAACGACGAGTTTGACAGTGATGGTTACTATAATTGGAAAATTCCGTGGAGTCTTACCTTCAACTACTCAATAAACTACACCTACGGGCAGTTTAACAAAAAGAAAATGGAGTACGATGGCAAGTTTGTACAAAACTTAAGTCTGTCGGGCAACATAAATCTCACCAAAGGCTGGTCTTTCAGTTTTACTGCCAGCTACGACTTTGATGCCAAGAAACTCGCGTACATGAATTGTAATATCTCACGCGACTTACACTGTTTTACAATGTCGGCAAGTTTTGTTCCGGTAGGTCCTTACAAATCATACAACTTCCATATTGCTGTGAAGTCGTCACTGCTCAAAGACCTCAAATACGACAAGCAAAGCAATGCTTACGATCAACTCAATTGGTATTGATAAGAATATGGAACTACCATTGGACTTCACACAACGCATGCAACAGTTGTTGGGCTCAGATTATCCGGCCTTTGCACATGCACTCACCCACACCAACCAACCTGTGAGTATTCGCATCAACACAGCAAAGGGTGCACAAGCTCCTGCCGAGGCTACCCTCGTACCTTGGTCGGGCGGAACAGGATATTATCTGCCACAACGCCCTACATACACATTCGACCCGCTACTTCACGCAGGCGCATACTATGTACAAGAAGCAGCATCGATGTTCCTTGGCAACATTATAGAGCAATTTATAACCACCCCCATACGCTACCTCGACCTATGCGCTGCACCGGGTGGAAAGTCGACACTGGCTTTAGCTCAACTACCCAAGGGTAGCATCGTCGTGAGTAACGAAATAGTGAGACAACGTGCACAAATTCTTGCAGAGAATATTGCCAAGTGGGGCAACCCATACGCAGTTGTCACCAACAACACACCGGCCGATTGGGGCTCATGGCACAACTACTTTGATGTCATAGCAACAGATGTACCCTGCTCGGGCGAAGGAATGTTTCGCAAAGACGATACAGCCATTACCGAGTGGTCGCCGGCCAATGTAGCTCACTGTGCTTCGCGACAAGAGGGTATCCTTGCCGATATATGGAGTGCATTGCGCCCCGGTGGCATGCTCATATATAGCACTTGCACATTCAATATCGAAGAGAATGAAGCCATGATACAACACCTCATAAGCAAATATGATGCCGAGCCTGTTGAGGTCAAGACCGACCCCGTCTGGGGTATTTGTGGTGCACTTGCTGGCAATGCACCGGTATACCGCTTCATGCCACATCGCACACAAGGAGAAGGATTGTTTATGGCCGTGTTGCGCAAAAAAGGCGAAGCAGACACATCGTGTGGCACTGCGCCCAATATGCGCGATAAAAAGAAAAAACAAAACAGCAAAAACAAGACAATACCCATACCTCGTGAAGTAAGAGAATGGCTCACTACACATGAATATTCATTCGTGGCAGACGAGACAGGCATTACTGCCTATCCCAATGATTATGCCGACGATATACAAGCCATGTATCGCCACTTCAACGTATTGCATGCCGGCATACCCATAGCAACAGCAAAAGGACGTGACCTGATACCCACACAAGCACTTGCACTATCTACGGCTTGTAATCACAACTCTTTTACCCGATGCGAGGTCTCGCTCGATACCGCTCTCGCCTATCTGCGTCGAGAGGCCATAACACTACCCAATGATACCCCTCGGGGATATGTTATTGTTACCTACCATGGAGTTGCCCTCGGGTGGGTAAAGAACCTTGGCAACCGAGCCAACAACCTTTATCCTCAAGAATGGCGTATTCGCAGCAGTCACAACCCCGATACAATAGTAGAAGCCGGCGTAAAAAGCATTATATAACCCATAATGAAGAGATATTTTACGAAAAACAAAATAATTTTCCATCAACTATTGCATGATTCAAAATAAATACCTATCTTTGCACCGCATTTGAAAAACAATACCTTTAGATGATGGCGGGATAGCTCAGTTGGTTAGAGCGTCGGATTCATAACCCGGAGGTCACGAGTTCAATTCTCGTTCCCGCTACAAAGCAAGTGATTGGAGACAGTCACTTGCTTTTTTTATAACATAAATACTCTGCTCTTCGCGGGGGGAAGGGTTTGAGAAATCGGTTCAGTCGTAAAATCCTTTGGGGAGCGAAAAAATTGGCAAAAATCCTTTCAAAGGGCACTTTTTCTCGTTTTGGCATTTTATTTAGGATAATATTGGTTTCTCGCACGATTGTTGTTATCTTTGTTTCTCAAAACCGCAATTGTCACTACATAAATACAACTATCCATGCGCACTTCATTGCTAAAAAATCTCATCATCACACTATTTTTCGGCTTGTGTACCTCGTGCATAGATAAAGATGCCGAACAAACAATTTTATCGGTATCGACACCTCACGACTTGCAATTTGCAGCCAGCAACAATGCCGATGCGGTGATAGACGTAAACACCAACAGTGATAGCTGGGAATACACTGCGCCCGAATGGGTCATTGCAAGCAAAACGGAAAATTCGCTCATTGTAAATGTTACCGACAACGAAGGCGAAATGCGCAACGATAGTATCATCTTCACTGCCTACGATGCTACACCTGTAGTGGTAGCTATCAGCCAGTCGGCCCATATCGCTTCAGCAACACTCAACAATCTTATGCAAGAAGACCGACATGATATTGCGACCGACAGGTGGAGTGGCATATTCAACGTAACACTATCATCGCCTGTCGGCAACGATGTGATGGTGACTCTGTCGCTCAACCCCAAGCACACACACTTCGACCTCACCGGCAATATATGCCCTGTTATACCCGAGGAGGCCGTAAGTTTTACACAACAAGAGGTGTTCATAACCCAAGGAAACACCCAATCCGACAGTATAACAATCACGGTCGATGCCACACTTCTCACACCCAACATCACCTATGTGGTACCTATTTACGGAGCAGTTTCATCGGGCAATGCCGAGTGTTCATCGCCCGATAACAAAATAATATACCTTATACAACGCAAAGGTGAACGTACGGTAAAACAGATAGTGTACCTGGAGGTAAACAACTGCAATCCGCTCAACATCTTGGAATATAACCTTGCCGATGGTACACCTTTCTTTGATGCCGTTATACTCTTTGCCGCCAACATCAACTATGATAGCGACAGAGATGTGGTATACCTACACAACAACCCCAACGTACAGGCACTGCTTGACAATAGCGCAGCATACCTTCAACCGTTGCGTGAGCGTGGCATAAAGGTATATTTGGGTATATTGGGCAACCATGATGCGGCAGGACTGGCACAACTATCGAATTGGGGAGCCGAACAATGGGCACAAAGCGTTGCCGAAACATGCTATACCTATAAACTCGATGGCGTTAATCTCGACGATGAATATTCAAAGAATCCTCTCGTCGATAACCATTGGTTTACACAGCGCAGTGCCAAAGCCGGTGCACGCTTGGCATACGAGCTAAAAAATGCTCTGCGCAATAAGTGTGACTGGCCTACCGAAGTATCTGTTTTTGAGTTTGGTGCATTGTATGATTTACCGGCAGTAACTGTCGATGGCCAAACCCATACCCAAAGCGAGTTTATAGATATAGTTTTGGCCAACTATGGAGGCTACGTCACACCTTATGGCGACCTCACCTATGCTCAGTGCAGCGGGGCCTCAATAGAATTGGCTCAACAACGCAACCTCACCGAGCGAGCAGCACAAAACATCATTAATAAAGGATACGGATGGTGCATGTGGTTTGCTTTCGACCCTTCGGGAACAGGTGGAGCAAAAAACAATCTTGAGCACTCTATGCAACAGTTTAATGTAGCCGCAGAGATGTTCTACAACTCGCAGGTCATGCCCCCTGTACATGTATACAACAAGATTGGCGAAGGTATTTTTGACCCCACTCCCCACTTGATAAAATAATCACTCCCTTGCCTTGCTGCGACTCACTATCATTACACCGGCAAAGACTGCAACTGCAGCCAATATCTTCTGCCATCCAAGAGTATCCATACCCAGATAGATACTTATGGCTGTTGCTATTATAGGTTGTACGTAAGAGTACATACTCACCAACGTGGGGCGTATGCGCTTCTGCGCAACCGGTATAAGGAAGTAGGTGATAAATGTAGAGCAAACAATAAGAAATGCCAACTCAGCCACAATATTACCCGGAAGGGCGGCATAATCAAGCGTAAGCAATTCCTTGGCCGACAGGGGTAATGACATGATAGTCGAATAAAGAAAAATCCATTTCATAAAGGTTACCACCGAATAACGAGCTATCACCGGCTTGAAAATACCCAGATAGAGCGAAAAACAAATACTATTGAGTATCATAAGCAACAATCCTACTACCGTTGTATGAGCTGTGCCCCCAGCCGACACACTGTTGAGCAACAAGAAGACAACACCTGCAAAGCTCAAGATAACACCTCCTGCCTTCTGCCATGTTATAGGCTCTCGCAACACAATAGCCGCTATAATCATTGTATAAATAGGCGACATGGCACTCGTTATAGAGCAGTCGAGCGGTGTAATTGAGGGTATAGCTATGAGAAATGTAAGTTGCGTGAGCAAGAAACCCAATATCGATGCGGCCAATATTTGAGGATGATCGCGCTTCTCGACCTTCTCTTGCGGCACTATGAGCGAGATAATCCAGAAGAGCAATCCTGCACCCACCGAGCGCATTGTAAACAATGCTATGGGGGATATAAGATGGCTGCTTGTCAAATCCTTACATACGATAATATTTACACCAAATATAGCATACGCTACAAAGCATGCAAGGTGTCCTATTGCTTTATTCGCCTTCATCATCAATGTGTGTTAAATTGTATCTTCGGGAATATCGCCCGCTTGTATTATAAATGATACCACAACACCCGGTAGCCAACCTAACAGTGTAAGCAATAGTACAAGCAGAATATTCCTCATACCATAGCCCACAACCATCAATGGAGGACATAGAAAAGTTACCAATATAATTTTAAGACGTGTCATCATAGGAGGAATTTTTTTGTTCAACTATTTACACTCTTATTAGCACGACTTACATAGCGGTAAGTAAGCAATATACCGGTAAATGTGATAAGTCCACCAAGAGCCATATTAGACATCAACATGCCATTGACAAAAGCATTGTTGACATTAGGCATGAAATTGATTAATACCTCTACCAACATAGGATTAAACAGGCAAGCCCATCGAGGCAACTGCGTCTTACCCGACACTATGGCGATAAACAACGACACAGCCATAACATAGTATAACAACAACATCACAGCTGTAATAGGCATTAAATAGTAGAGTGTAAAGTCGACAAGAGACGGAGGTAATGAAGCTAACATATCGGACATATCAGTACCCACCAACATTTCGGGCGAAATGGGGTACAACTTCATCATAAGCATCAACAGGCTGCACAATATATGCACACTTGCACCCCAAAAGGCAATAGCCACATTACCCCAATGTATGAGTCGGCACAACGTAGCACAACATCCCCTCGAGCGGACAATACTCAACACACTTTCGTAGCCAAAGTACTGCATAGGTATACCTATAGCTCCCACAAACAAGCCCAAGGCAATAAAGTGATGAGGTACTTGGCTACAACCCAGCATAAGCCTTGTATAAGCATCGGGAGCATCGGGATGAACATGCGCACCAAGCAACAAATCGCCCGTCATAGAGAGCAACACCCCTACGAAACCCAATATCCAATACAACTTCGTACGTTCCATAATGATACCATTTTCGGCACAAAGTTAGCAGAAAAATAAACCCGACAAACAAAACCTCACTTCATAATTTATCCGTACATTTGTCGGCTACGACTTAATCATTATCAAGATGGAAAAGAACATCATTGCAACAATCAAATCAAAATACACTCCCGGCGAAGAGGTTGCCAACTATACCACTCACATTATAGGAGGAGTATTCAGTATTATTGTTTGTTGCATCTTCCTCTGCAAAGGATACAGCAATGGCTCAACACTCGCCATTGCAAGCCTATGGCTCTACATGTTTGGTCTTATCTTTTCCTACGCCACATCATCGATATACCACGCCTACCCTGCACATCGTGCTCGCGGCAAGGCTCTTATACGCAAGCTCGACCACGTCGCCATCTATTGGCACATTGCAGGATGCTATTCACCCGTTACGCTTATTGCACTATTAGAAGGTGGAGCTACAATGTGGGGATGGATAATCTTTGCATTTGTATGGTTGTGCGCCATTGTTGGCACAGGAGTCAGTTTCAGAAAAATGAGTACACACAGCTACTTCGAGACAGCCTGCTATGTTCTCATGGGATTGACTATTCTGGTAGCCTTCAAGCCATTCTACGATTGCGTAGGCTGGAGTGTAGTAGGCTGGGTTATTGCCGAGGGTGTATGCTATCTGTCGGGAGCTGTACTTTACAGCATACACAAGGTGCGATACATGCACACAGTATTTCACATCTTCATCATGCTTGGCGACCTCTTTCACATGGTTGCCATTTATAAAATATTAGAGCTATTTCTATAATCATTGCAAATTCAAGCGTTTCGACACCTTAAAAACAGCAAAAATAGAACCAATATTCCGCTCATCGCAATATTTTTTACTCATAATTCTTGTTTTTTCAAAAAACATCAATACTTTTGCAAAAAACTTATAACAATGAAAATCAAAAGTAGCTTAAAATCGATATGGAACTTCTATATTGAAGGCTTTAGGAACATGTCTTGGGGGCGTCCTTTATGGGGACTTATATTCCTTAAAATCATCATTCTATTTTTTGTATTACGACTATTCTTTTTTCAGCCCACTCTTGCAGGCAAGAGTGAGGCAGAGAAAATAGACCATGTCAGCACCGAACTTACACAGAAGGCAATAGAATAATAACTATAAAATTTTCTGATATCATGGTAGAAACAGCTTTAGTCAATTGGTCGAGAGCACAATTTGCTCTCACAGCCGGTTATCACTGGATTTTTGTTCCACTCACATTGGGACTCGCAGTGATAATGGCAACCATGGAAACAATCTATGTAATAAAGAAAGACGAATTCTGGAAACAGACCGCCAAGTTTTGGATGAAACTCTTCGGCATAAACTTTGCCGTGGGAATTGCAACAGGTATTATCCTCGAATTTGAATTTGGAACAAACTGGAGCAACTACTCGTGGTTTGTGGGCGATATATTTGGAGCACCACTTGCCATTGAGGGTATTTTTGCCTTCTTTATGGAAGCAACATTCTTTGCTGTTATGTTCTTTGGCTGGGATAAGGTGAGTAAAAAGGCACACTTGGCATCGACCTGGCTCACGGGCATAGGTGCAGCCATATCGGCGGTATGGATATTGGTAGCCAACTCATGGATGCAACATCCTGTAGGAATGGAATTTAACCCCGATACCGTACGACACGAGATGGTCGACTTCTGGGCATTGGTACTCAACCCCGTGGCCATATCGAAGTTTTTCCACTCGGTATTCAGTGGCTGGATGACAGGCTCTATCTTTGTAATAGGTATCAGTTGCTGGTATCTGCTCAAGAAACGCGAAACACGCTTTGCACTCGCCAGCATACGCGTCGCTGCGATTGTAGGTATAATAGGTACTATGGCAGTAATGTTCAGTGGCGATAAATCGGGTATTCACGTTGCCGAATATCAGCCCATGAAACTTGCCGCTGCCGAAGGACTCATGGATGGTGGCACTCGCGCTCCATTCTCCATTGTGCCCGGTGTAGAAGTTCCGGGTGTACTGTCAATATTGGCTACGCACGATATCGATGGCTACGTTCCGGGTATCAATGATATACTTAATGGATACACCACACCCGACGGAACAGTGTACCCCTCGGCCGAAGAAAAGATTGAACGTGGAAAGACTGCTATCGATGCATTTGGACAATATCGCAACTTGCGAGAGAGCGACCCTACAGCCGCTGCTGAGGCTCGCAAAGTACTCGAAGATAATGTCGACTACTTTGGTTACGGCTACATCGATACACCCGACGAATTGGTTCCCAACGTTCCCATGGTATATTGGGCATTCCGCGTCATGGTGGGATTGGGTAGCTTCCTTCTATTGCTCATGATAGTAGTATTGTGGGCCGAGTGGAAAGGTCGTATAAAAGAGATGAAGTGGTTGCAATGGGTATCATTGCTCTCTATACCATTGGTATATTTGGCAGGTCAAGCCGGCTGGATTGTGGCCGAAGTGGGTCGCCAACCATGGGTTATTGAAGGCCTACTACCCACCAAGGCAGCTGTATCGAGTGTGAGCGTGGGTGCTGTACAAACAACATTCTTCCTCTTTGTGGCCATCTTCACACTCTTCCTTGCCATTGAGATACGCATACTCATTAAAGCCATAAAAGAAGGCCCTAAAACCGAAAACGCATAAAAAGGAGGCACAACTATGATAACTTACGATTTCTTACAACACTATTGGTGGTTTCTCATAGCCCTATTGGGTGGTTTATTGGTGTTCTTACTCTTTGTGCAAGGAGGAAACGCCTTGATATTTTTGGCCGGTAAAACCGAAGATGAGCGACAACTCATCATCAACTCTACAGGTCGCAAATGGGAGCTGACATTTACCACTTTGGTAACCTTTGGAGGTGCTTTTTTTGCCTCTTTCCCCCTATTTTACAGCACAAGTTTTGGCGGTGCATATTGGGTATGGATACTCATTCTCATCACCTTTGTCCTGCAAGCCGTCTCGTATGAGTTTCAAGGCAAAGCAGGCAACTTGTTGGGCAAAAATGCCTTCCGTATATTCCTCACACTCAACGGTTGCCTGGCTCCATTGTTGATAGGAACAGCCGTAGGAACTTTCTTTACCGGATCACAATTTATTATAGACAAGAATGCCGTGGGCAACATAGGAGCACCCGTTATAAGCCGTTGGTGTAACGATTGGCGCGGACTTGAGGCCGTGGCCAACCCATTTAACGTTGAGTTTGGACTCATGGTCATGTTCTTGGCTATATGCCTCGGAGCATTGTATATGATAAACAACATCAAGCACGACCGCCTTGCATCGCAATTGCGTCGAAGCCTTTTGATATGCTTTGTGTGCTTCCTTGTCATGTTCTTGCTCGTTGTTGTACAACTCATCACCATGGAAGGATATGCCGTAGATGCAAACGGTGTAGTTTCGTTGGAAAAGGGTAAATACCTCACCAACTTAATAGAGATGCCCGCTGTGCTTATCATGCTGCTTGTTGGAGCTGTATTGCTTGTGGCAGGAGTACTACTCACACTGTTCAAGAAAGAATTCAACAAAGGTGTATGGCTGGCAGCTCCCGGCACAATATTGGCTGTAATAGCTCTCTTCCTTATTGCCGGCTATAATGGAACAGCCTACTACCCCTCATCGGCCGACTTGCAATGCTCGCTCACGCTTTCCAACAGTTGTTCGAGCGAATTTACACTACGCACCATGGCAATTGTATCGCTCATTATACCATTTGTAGTAGCATACATCGCATACTTCTGGCGCAAGATGGACAAGAAGTCGCTTACCAAAGAAGAACTTGAAAGCGGTGATAAGTACTAAAGTTACCATAAAAAACTATACCGAAGAGGGTGTCTCAAAACGAGGCATCCTCTTTTCGTAAGAAACATTTTGTAAAAAAACGAACAAAGCCCTGACTTTCACAAGCCGGGGCTTTGCCATATCACAAAAAAATATTATCTTTGTGATATACAACAAATTAAATG
>JAFXAB010000022.1 GCA_017522135.1 Bacteroidaceae bacterium | reverse complement strand
GATAAAAAATAAGCAAACTTATTTTGTTCTCCTCTCGCTTATCGCCACTTTGGCTATCGCCCAAGATAGCTATGCTCGGGATAAAAAATAAGCAAACTTATTTTGTTCTCCTCTCGCTTATCGCTATCTTTGCTCCCTACATTAATAATATATATACTATGACAGATAAAAAGACTATAGGCTTGGCATGTGATCATGCCGGATATGAGATGAAGGAGCGAGTAAAAGCTATGCTTCAATCTCGTGGTTATGAGTGTAAGGATTTTGGTTGCTATTCGACAGAGAGTGTTGATTATCCCGACTTTGCACACCCCTTGGCACTTGCGGTGGAGAGTGGGGAGTGCTATCCCGGTATTGCTATATGTGGTAGCGGAAATGGTATCAATATGACCTTGAATAAGCACCAAGGTATTCGTTCTGCTTTATGCTGGAGTGTGGAACTCGCCGAGTTGGCTCGTTTGCACAATGATGCCAATGTGTTGGTAATGCCGGGTCGCTTTATTCCTCTTGAGCTATCGGATAAGATTGTGGATATTTTCCTTGCTACAGCCTTTGAGGGTGGTCGTCACAATCGCCGTGTTGAGAAGATACCTATGTAATAGTTGTTCACCAATCTACAATCACCCCCACGCGGTCTATCTTGCCTGTGATGGGGGGATTTTCTTTGTATAGGGCTATGTGTCCGCCTGCAATACTCGGGAAATGTAGCTGTAGTGTGTCGATGATGCGCCCTACGACATGCTCAAGGAGCTTGGATGGTATTGACATGGCCTTTTCTACTTCGTCGTATATCCGGGCATAGTTGATGGTGTCTTGCAATGCGTCGCTTTGCATGGCTTTTTCAAATAGTATATCCAATGACAGGTCTATACTGTAGTTGTTGCCAACAAGCTGCTCTTGCGGGTCTACGCCATGAAATGCGTAAAAGTGCATTTGGTCGAAGTGTATGCGGGTTTTCATGTTGAATAGTACTATTTGATATATGTGTATAGTGATGCAAATATCATTATTTTTTTTCAAATATATATCCTGTAGTCAGGTGTTTCTCGATGTTAAAGGCGAGTAGTAGCGATTGATAACAAAAAACGTTCCATCCTTTGCGGGAATGGAACGTTTTTTTATCGTTGTTACAATGTCTTATCGAGCAATTTTGATAGTTGCAGCGCGGTCAAGTACATAGTTGAACTTGTTGAGGGGGTTGGTGTCGGTAGCTGTAGAAAGCTGGTCGGGGTTTACACCATACTTAACAAGCGCGTTGTAAACAGATTTGGCGCGAGCTTCACGCAATTTTGCGTTGAAGGCATCGGTACCTGTTTCTTTGTCGGCATAACCGGTAACAACATAACGGGTGTTGGGATCTGCTTTGATGGCATTGGCCATAGCTCTAACAACTTTCTTGTTGCAGGCGTTGATAGCCGATTGGTTGATGTCGAAGTAGATAGTGAAAGCGGGAGCCTCATCGGCGTACGAAGCACTCATGGTTTGAGCCAAAGTCTCGTTGGTAGTGGCCAAGTTGCCTTCAAGTTCTTTGATGCGGTTGTTGGCCTCTTGCAATCTTGAAACGAGAGCATCACCTTCGGCATCGCTATACTTGGGTATAACGGGAACAACAACGGGGATAACGGGAGCTTCCCAGCCACGCTCGTTGAATTTGTAGGCGATACCAATGTTGGCCGAAGCCATAAGGTTGGTAAAGTCGTCAGTGGGTTCTTGGCTGAGGCTGCTGTCGTATTTGCTTACTTTGAGCTCGACGTTAACGTCGATAGCTTTGCTAACGTGGAAACTGTTGATCAAACCTCCGCGAATTTCTGTGTCCCAGCGACCTGTAGAGATGGGTTGGTCAGCAGCCCATCCATAACCGTAACCAAATCCACCGTATATTACAAGTGAATAGATACGAGTCTTGCTGTAGCCGCCAAACAAGTTGACGAGGTCGACCATACCATCAATGTGGGGGCGAAGACCTTGGTGTTTTTGTACAAACAAGTTGTTGTAGCTTGTTGCATTTTGGTATCCGAATGCATCGGCCAATGATGTAGAGCTGTTGGCAGCCATGTAGTCCAATCCGATTCTTGTACCGAATACGGGAGTCCACCATTTACCAAAGTTCAATGCAACATTGGGAGCCATACGATCTGTGAAATTGCCAAAAATACCATCTTGGGCATCTTCGGGGCTGAAGAACAAGCTTATACCACCATCAAGTGAGATGTACCAGTTGTCCCAAAAGCCGTTCAACAAATAACCTTGTGACTCGTCTTGTACAGTTTCAGGCTCGGTAGTTGCAGCCATAGTCATGGGTGCAACAAATAATGCCAAAAGCATCAAGGCTGTAGATAACTTTTTCATAATCAGTTTATTAATTGGTTTTATAAATTAGTCGTATATTGCCAACAAGGGATTTTAACCCAAGTTTGTGAGCAAAGGTATACATTAAAATTTAAAAAATCAAATATTTTACTTAAAAGCTGTCTTTTTTGTTATAAAATTGTTTTTTTATACAACGATTTAATCGTAAATATAGGTCGAAATATACTCTTGTGACAGATGTAATATTATTTACCTAAGAATTTTTTTATTTCTTCGGCAACGAGTTGGGGTGTAAAGCCCAACTTTTCGTCGAGTACTTTATAGGGAGCCGAGTGTCCGAAGTGGTCGAGACCATGTATCAAACCTCTGTCGCTACCGATGATAGGCCACAGAGTCGAAGGTAATCCGGCAGTCAAGCCATATACGGGCACACCTTGGGGTATAATGGTATCTTTGTACTCTTGAGGTTGCTCGGCGTACAATCCGAGAGAGGGAGCCGATACGATTTGGCTGCTGATACCGTCGGCCTTGAGTATTTGTGCTGCTTCGTAGAGCGTAGATACCTCTGATCCGTTGGCTACCAATACGATGTCGGGGTTCGGGTCTTTGGCAACGATATATGCACCCTTTACACACTGCAAAGCCTCGGTATAACGACACTCGCCCATGGCGGGTATGTCCTTGATGTCTTGGCGAGAGAGTATCAACGCGGTGGGTGTAGAGGTGTTTTCCATGGCGAGTTTCCATGCGACAGCAGTTTCGGCACTGTCGGCGGGGCGCAGTACGAGAACACTGTTTCGGCCATGGTGATTTTTGAGTTGTTCCATGAGGCGTATTTGAGCCTCTTGCTCTACCGGCTCGTGTGTGGGGCCATCTTCACCTACGCGGAATGCGTCGTGAGTCCAGATATATTTGGCAGGAAGTTCCATCAACGCAGCCATGCGCACAGCGGGTTTCATATAGTCTGAGAATACAAAGAATGTACCGCAGGCAGCTTGCATACCACCATGCAACAGCATACCATTGATGATAACAGCCATTGTCAACTCGGCCACACCGGCTTGAAGGAAAGCACCGGTAAAGTCGCCGGGGGCAAACGCATGTGTTTTTTTCAAGAAACCATCGGTTTTGTCGCTGTTGGCAAGGTCGGCCGATGATACTACCATATTCTTGCATTTTTCGGCAAGAACCGATAGTACGGTGGCCGAAGCTGTACGTGTGGCGATATTGGGTTTGAACTCGATAGAGCTGTAATCAATGGCAGGAATTTCGTTGGCAAAGTATTTTCTCAATTCCTCGGCTTGCTCGGGATGGGCTTTTTCCCATGCAGCTTGTTCGGCCTTGCGCTCGGCAACAATGCGACGCAATTCTTCGCGACGGGCGGCATATAGCTCCTTGGTCTCGGGGAATAGAACGAAGGGATTTTGCAAGTCGCCACCAAGATTTTCTATGGTTTTTTCGTAGCTTGCACCCGACTTGCTGAGGGGTTGTCCGTGAGTAGAGCATTGGTGCTCGAAGCTTGTACCATCGGCTGTTACGCAACCTTTGCCCATGATGGTGCGACCAATGATGAGGGTGGGACGTTCTTTCTCGTTTTGAGCGGCTTCGATGGCTTGGCATATAGCAGCGGCATCGGTACCGTCTATCTCCAATACATTCCATCCCCATGCACGATATTTGGCAGCAGTGTCTTCCGATGTTACTTCGCCTGTAGCAGTGGAGAGTTGAACACTATTGCTGTCGTAGAACATGATGAGGTTGTTGAGCTTCAGATAACCAGCGATGCGACCGGCACCTTGTGAAATTTCCTCTTGTATACCACCGTCTGAGATAAAAGCGTAGGTCTTGTGAGACATCCATTGGCCGAAGCGAGCAGTGAAGAATTGCTCGGCAATGGCAGCACCCACCGCCATTGTGTGGCCTTGACCGAGGGGGCCGGAGGTGTTTTCAATACCGCGAGTGAAGTCTACCTCGGGGTGACCGGGAGTAACACTACCCCATTGGCGAAAACTTTGAAGTTCTTCCATAGTAAACTTGCCGGTAAATGCGAGCACACTGTATAGCATGGGTGACATGTGACCGGGGTCGAGGAAAAATCTATCTCTGTTTATCCAAGTTGCATCATCGGGGTCGTATACCAGATATTTGGCATAGAGAGCGTTAGTAAAGTCGGCACCACCCATTGCGCCACCGGGGTGACCCGACTTGGCCTTTTCTACCATAGCCGCTGTAAGGACTCTTATATTGTCGGCGGCACGATTGAGATTTGTCATTATGTTCATAAAATATAGTGTAAAGGAGTTTTTGATAAAATTCGATACAAAATTAATATAAATAACTGATTTTATTGCTTTTTATACCACTCTTTTTTATCTCTTTATGAAACTCCTGTACAAGTATGCCAGAAATCGGAATATCTCGCCTATGACTGCTACTGCCGATGTGGCGAGTGTGAGTTGCCACCAGTCGCTTATGGATAGTGGTGTGACACTGAACATCTCACCGCCAAAAGTAACAATAAGTATCTGTCCTACGATGATGAGAAGTCCCACGCACAAGAATCCGTAGCACTTACATATCGAATTGAAAGCTGAAGTTTCGGTAGCAAAGGCCTTGGCATTGAACATGTTCCAGAATTGGAGCATTACGAATATGGTGAAGAAGAGTGATAATTCGTAAGATGACAGGTTGCCGGGTTGTGCGGCAAGGAAGAAGAAGTTGAATATTTTGCTCCATTCTATTTGCGAGAAAGCAGTGATGTCGTTGTGACCGAAATATTGTAACAAAGCGAAAAGGAATATTACAAAAATCAGTCCTGTAGCTATAATGGTGCGCCCCATAGATGGTGTGATGATGTGGGCACTTATGGGTCGTGGTTTCTCCATCATTACTCTTTCGTTGGGCGGAAGAGAAGCGAGAGCCATTGCTGCAAAGGTGTCCATGATGAGGTTTACCCACAGCATTTGTGTGACGGTGAGTGGTGACTCGGTACCCAATATAGCACTCAATAACACAATGAGACAAGCTGTGACATTGATCGTCATCTGGAACACGATAAAACGTTGTATGTTGTGGTACAACGAGCGTCCCCACATTACAGCTTTGTTGATAGAGGTAAACGAGTTGTCGAGGATGGTGATGGCACTGGCCTCCTTGGCTACAGTTGTGCCATCGCCCATAGACAAGCCCACTTGTGCTGCATTAAGGGCGGGAGCATCGTTTGTGCCATCTCCGGTTACGGCTACTACTTCACCATTGCGTTGCAGAGCCTTTACAAGTCGCTCTTTGTCAAGAGGACGTGCGCGTGCGATAATCTTAAAATCTTGTACGTGCTCGGTCAACTCCTCGTCACTCATGGCGGCAACTTGCTCGCCTGTGGTGATGTTGGCATCGGAGTCTTGAGGTTGCCACAATCCTATTTGTCGACCTATTTCGCGAGCTGTAGCCTGTGTGTCACCGGTAATGATTTTGACCTTTATGCCTGCGTTGAGGCATGATTGTATGGCTTCGGGCACATCGGCTCTAACGGGGTCGGCAATGGCTGTGATGCCCAATAGTGTAAGTTGTATGTCTTCTCTTAAAACACCGTTGTCGAAGCAACTCTTTTCGTCTACTTCAGCATAGGCGAGGGCGAGAGTTCGCAAAGCTCGATTTTGGAACTCCAGCAAACGCTCTTCGATGTTTCTTAGGAGAGGTTCTATGGGAACAATGCCTTGAGTTGTACTTATGTTTTGGCATTTTTTGAGTACAATCTCGGGTGCGCCCTTGACGTAGAGAATGCGCTTCTTGAGGGTGGGTGAAACGATGACAGTACCCATATACTTGCGTTCGGTCGAGAATGTGAGTTGCTCGGCAATAGGTATGGCATGTCGTAGTGTATTGTAGTGTACGTTCTGCTTGGCAAGCCATAGAAGTAGAGCTCCCTCGGTGGGATTGCCAATTACGCCAACACGTCCATTTTCGTCGGTATTGAGATTGGCCGTGGTATTGAAAGCGATGCTCTCGCTTATGAGGGTATGGGTTGTTGTGTCGGCCTCCAGCTCTTGCTTGTCGAGGGCATAGAATAGTGTCTCCTCCACCTGCATTTGGTTTTGTGTAAGAGTACCGGTCTTGTCGGTACAAATGACCGAGGTGGCACCCATAGTCTCGCAAGCGTGCATTTTGCGCACAAGGTTGTTGGCTGATAGCATGCGTTTCATGCTCAATGCGAGGCTTAGTGTTACACTCATGGGCAGTCCTTCGGGAACAGCCACTACAATAATTGTGACAGCAATCATGAGTGTATTGAGTATGTATTGACATATACTTATCCAATCGGTAGGATGACTGCCTGTAAAGAATGTTATACAGCGGATTGTCAGGATGAGTATGGCAATCGTGTAACTTATCTTGGTGATGAGTCTTGCCAACTTATCCAATTGTATGTTGAGCGGTGTTTCGATGTTATTTTCTATCTGTGCACCCTTGTATACCTTGCCATATTCGGTTGCATCGCCCACTTGCGATACCTCCATGACGCCATGACCTTCCATGACAGTACAACCATTGAGAACCCTGTAGCTGGGATATGTGGCGCGGGGGTCGTTCTTTTCGGGGTCGGCATACTTGTTGGCTACAGGTTCGCCGGTGAGGGTCGACTCGTTTACTTGCAGAGATATTGACTCTATCAATGTGCCATCGGCAGGTATTTCATCACCGGTATTAATTATTACAATGTCGCCTACCACAACATCTTTCTTGGGTATCTCGGTGATGTTGCGGTTGCGAACAACCTTGACGAGGCTCTCATCGCCTATTTTATTGAGTATATCAAACTTGCGATTGGCACTGACTTCAAAGGCAAATCCTATGCCTGTAGCGAGCAAGATGGCAACCAATATACCGCACGGCTCAAAAAATGCGTTAAATCCCTCTTCACCACTTGCCACTTGATAGGCAGCTACGCCTATCGACAGTATCCATGCTATGAGAAGGATGCGGATGATAGGGTCTTTGAATTTTTCCAGAAATTGTTTCCATAAAGGTGTTTTGGCCGGAGGAGTGAGTTCGTTACAGCCATATTTCTCGCGGCTGGCAATAACTTCTTTGTCAGTGAGTCCTTTTTCAAAGTAATTGTTCATGATTCAATAATTTTGTGTTGCGGGCAAAATTACGTTATAGGAGCAAGATAAAATAAAATTTGCCATATAGCAATGATATTTTGACCAATAATTTGAGGTTTTTAACAAAAGTGCGTAGGAGAGCAACTCGTAGGGTGTGTGTGCTATTGTATTCAATATTATAGCCGTTGCCATAAGGCATAGTTATAAAAAGAAATCGAGAGTGAGAGGTTGTGTGCACTTTTTACTGTGGTGTTTGGCAAAAATCTTATCGGAAGATAGTAATATATTATATGTGTATTCGCCCTTGATGTTCTGTGGATAGTAGTTTTGAGGCTCTTTAAGTGAGGTGATAGAGGTGATAGCTCTTTTTATATATCCAATGTGAGAGTTGCGCTTGGTTATATCACGAAGATTGGTTATTACCGCCGGATCAATGTTGTTTGTCAAGTCAGATTCTATCTGTTGAAAGTTTTTTTCGTTGGCAAAATAGCGGTATATGGCTATACTCTCTTTTCCTAAATTGGATTTTCGGTTCAGTTGTGCAAATGTGTCATTGCTTATACCTTCATTGGCATGCAACAGAAAGAGAGCAAAAAGTGTTTTTCGCTCACTACCCTGTATGTTGAGGCTTATTTTTCGATAGCCGTCGTACAGATAAAATAGGTTTCCTTCGAGCAAGATATTATAGTTGCGTTTGGAGCGTTGGCTTATCATGTCGAAGAATGTGCGATAACAACCATGATATGGAATGACCTGGGTTGTTGCTTCGACCGAGAGATGATCGATGAGTCTTAAGATTGTCTCTACGGGTTTTTGAGAACAATTGATGCAAATAAAATCGGCCGTATGCTTATCTTTTCTGAAAGAACTTTGTATCTTCAACATCAAGAATGAGTCGAATAGGAACGGCTCGGCATTGTTTCCCATCATACTGTGTATGTATGAGCAATAATCGCTTGTTTTATAATGGCCTATTTCGCATTGCTCGATACTTGAGAATGTGGGTACAAGTAGTTCTATTGCCGGCTTGATGTGTGGTTGCGATTGTATAAGTTGTTGTACAATGTGAGGGTAGAAGAAAAACTCTATATCGAGGGATTTCAGCTGTCTTGATATAGCCGTGTAGCAACCTTCTATTGCTTGTGTAATTGCAGGGTTGGCTTTCTGTTCGAGGTATATAAGTTGTCGGTCGAAATTGTCAAATGCGCAAGCCTCGGTAGAGATAATCTGAACATTTTGACAGGTGTCTTCGTGCATGGCCATCATTGCAGCAGTCATGATAATGCGTTCACTTATGTCTGTTTCATTATCTATCGAAATGATTTCACGCAACGAAGTTATTACCTCGTTGCGTGAAACGGTATCGAGCTGTTGCAATGTTTTGATTGCTTCACCAAAGCCTATATCATGCACTTTTATCATATCCTCGCCGGTGTATTGATACCGCGAAGAAAGATTTTTGGCCCAAGAGACCTCATCTCGATGTATCTTATTATCGGCCATTATCAGGTCTATAATAAGTCGTAGTATGGCAATCTCTTTGGAGTGATTCATTTTCTATTGTGTAATTATTTTGATAGCTTCTTGGGGTGTGACGAGTTGTTGTTCGCCGGTAATCATGTTCTTAAGTGCTATTTTGCCGGCTTCTATTTCGCTTTCACCTACAAGGGCTACGTAGGGAATATGGTGCGTATCGGCATATCCCATTTGTTTTTTCATCTTGGCCGACTCGGGGAATACCTCGGTGCGTATACCTTGTGCGCGGAAGAGTGTAGCGTGTTGCATGCACACATCGCACTCCTTGTCGCCGAAGTTTACAAACAATACCTGTGTAGATTGCAGAGAGTCGGTGGGGAAGAGGTCGAGTTGACTTAATACGTCGTAGATGCGGTCGGCACCAAACGACATACCTACGCCCGATACGTTGGGCATGCCAAAGACTCCTGTGAGGTTGTCATACCGTCCACCGCCGGTTATACTGCCTATTTGTACATCGAGAGCCTTTACCTCAAGGATAGCACCGGTGTAGTAGTTAAGGCCACGAGCCAATGTGAGGTCTATATCGAGCTGAGCTTTGAGCGGTTGATTGGTGAGTTTGCCAAGAATAAATTCGAGTTCTTCGATACCTTTCAAGCCTGTTTCCGATTGAGCCAAAGCCTGACGCAAAGTTTGCAATTTGCTTTCGTTGCTGCCTTCGAGCTGGATGATGGGTTGTAGTTGTGCAATAGCCTCACGACTCAATCCCTTGTCGCGCAACTCTTCGTTTACCTTGTCAAGACCTATCTTGTCGAGCTTGTCTATGGCGACGGTTATATCGATAATCTTCTCGGGCGCACCTATAATCTCGGCAATTCCTGTGAGTATCTTGCGGTTGTTAAGCTTGATGGCAACACGAATGTTGAGGCGTGTAAATACGTCGTCGATAATGTGAAGCAACTCTACTTCGTTGAGCAGAGAGTCGGAGCCGATAATATCACCGTCGCATTGATAAAATTCGCGATAACGGCCTTTTTGCGGACGGTCGGCACGCCATACGGGTTGTATTTGATAGCGTTTGAAGGGGAATGTGAGTTCGTTACGATGCATCACAACGTATCGAGCGAAAGGCACAGTAAGGTCATATCGTAGACCTTTCTCGCATAGACGGGCTGCTAATCGGGCAGTGTTGCGTTCACAAAGCTCGGCATCTTCTACCCCTGAAAGGAAATCGCCCGAATTGAGTACTTTGAAGAGTAATTTGTCGCCTTCTTCACCATACTTACCCATGAGGGTTTGCAGGGTTTCCATTGCGGGTGTCTCTATTTGACTGAAGCCATATAGTGCATATACTTCGCGTATAGTATTGAAAATATAGTTGCGTTTTGCCATCTCTTCGGGAGAGAAGTCGCGAGTTCCTTTGGGTATAGAGGGTTTTTGAGCCATATTATTTTTCTGTTAGAATTTTTTTTGCATCGCAAAGATAATACAAATCGTGTGCAAAGACAACAAAATTGTGCCGATTATACTTGGCATACCTTTATAAGAAAACTGAACCTGTCGAAAAGAACATCGACAGATTCAGCTTATTTGAAGAGAAAGTGTGTTAGTCATCGCTACGTCCCATAAACATCAGTATGTAATATACCAATGTGGCCAACGAACTGAGAGCAGCTACTACATAGGTATATGCAGCCCATTTAAGAGCATCTTTGGCCATGGGGTGTGTCTGTGTGTTGGTAATACCGGCGGTGTTGAGCCATGCAAGTGCTCGTTGGCTGGCATTTATCTCTACCGGCAGAGTGATGACGCTGAAGAGTGTAGTCATACCAAACAGTATGATACCTACCAACATAATTTGGGGAAAACTCTCGATGGTGAGAATACCTATGAGCAATACCCATTGCATCCAACTTGCGGCAAAGTTTACCACCGGTACCAATGAAGAGCGCATCTTAAGGGGTGCGTAGCTTGTGGCATGTTGCAAGGCATGACCGGTCTCATGAGCAGCTACGGCTGCTGCTGCGATACTGCAACTGTTGTATACTGCATCACTCAAGTTGATGGTTTGAGTAGCCGGATTGTAGTGGTCGGTGAGAGTACCCGGTGTATGGGTGACAGAAACGTGAGTTATGCCATTTTCGCGAAGCATGCGTTCGGCAATATCCTTGCCGGTGAGTCCATAAGGCATAGGAACCTGTGAATATTTCTCAAAGCGACTCTTGAGCATGTGCTGTACAATGTAGCTGAGAATGGCAAAAAAGATAAAAATAATGTATATCATAATGTGTAGTTATTAATCAAAGACAAAGATATAGGTTGTAGCTCTAACAGATGGTTAAATTGGCTGTAAATTATGTTAATATGTTAAACTGTCGGTTGCTTCATATATTGCGCAGGATATCTTCCAATGAAGTCTTTGCCGTAAGTCCCAATTTTTTTCGGATGCGGTATCTCGAGGTGTTGATTGTTTCGGGCTGTACCGATAGTACTTGGGCTATCTCTTTGCTGCTCATACCTATACGGATGTAGGCGCACATGCGCAATTCGTTTTCGCTCAGGCAGCTATATTGTTCTTTGAGCCTTGTTAGGAAGTGGGGATGTGCCTGTTCAAAGCGTAAAACGAAGTATTGCCAATCGTCGGAGATGAGTTGTGTGTGTATATTGCTTTTTATCTCTTCACTATCTTTATCGGGAAGTGTTCCTTTTTCTTTGAGTCGTTCAATCTGCTCGCACAAATCTTTGAGTCGGGTGTTGTTTTGTGCCATTATAAGGGTGTTGGAAGCCAACTCTCGATTTTTGGACTCTATTTCCATTTTATACTGGTTGTTGAGTAATTGTAGCTCTCTATTCTCGGCGATTTTTAGTTGCTCACTTATGCCGGCCTTGTGCTTGGCCTGCCAGAAGATATAACATAACAAGACCGAAACGAGAGCCAGAAAAAGACATATTGTTGTTGCGATGTTGCGTTTATATTCATTTTTTTTATGCTCGGCAAGGAGGTTCGCTTCGTATTGCTCTATCGTTGCCCTGTTTTCTATGCGATTGAGTTCCGATATTTTTTCTTTGCTTATGAGTGTGTCTCTGATGGTATTGGCATAAAGCAGATAGTGATAGGCACTGTCTGCCTTATTCATTATATTATATACAGATGATAGTCCTTGCAATATCTCCGACATATGGTACACGTCGTTGTGTTGCCGAGCCTCGTACCAAGCTCTGTTGAGATAGTATAGAGCACTGTCGTTCTCGTGCCGATTGAGCTTGTCACGTCCTATCGAAAGCAGTGTGAGAGGATATAGTGGGTGGTATTCTATTTCAGTCATTAACCGGTGTGCTTTATAGGGAGCATAGCTCTTTTCTTGGTCGGAAACGCAAAACAGAGAGATAAGCACATTGGCCATGTATAATGTGTCCTGTTGTGTAATATTGTTTTGCTCCAAGTCTTCGAGTATTTTCAGGGCTTCTTCTTTGCTTCCGAGGAGGTATAGAATGTTGCTGATGTTGATCTGGTTTTTGGTATAGCAATTGATGCAACCAATATCCTCAAACAGTTTGCTACAAAGATGGTAATATTCCAGAGCTTTTTTATATTCGTTGAGTTCTTGCAGAACAGTGCCCATGCACACCGTTACCTTGGCTTGCGAGAAACGATCGCCACACCGAGAAAAAAACTCTTCTTGTTCCTTATATATGCGGTAGGCGTATGACCACTCACCTTGCGACTGAGCAACTACTCCTTTGAGAAACATGAAGCGTGCATGGTCGTATGGGTAGCGTAATGAATCAGCTTGTGAAAAAGCTGTATCAAGTAATATGGCAGTTGAGTCAATATTTTCTTTTGAGATACTCCATGCAGCCCAATAATTGGCCCGCGCCGATAATTGTAGATTTTGACTTTCTTGAGCTATGTTATATAATTGTTTGATATGATTGTATTGAAGCTTGCGAGGCTCATCGTTAAATGTTGCATGGTCGAGTATGTTTGCAACAGAATCAAACTGAGAGTCTATCATGCTCCAATGATAGCTATATTGAGCTTGCGTGTGTGACAAAAGTATAAATAACGCAATAACTGTTATATATAAGCGATTCTTCATATTGCAAAGGTAGTAATTTTTTCAAAAATAGGTTGATGTCTATTGTTTGTCTATTATATAAAGTTGATGTGATAAAGAAAATTTCTTAATATTGCACACAAATACTTTATAAAAAACACAAAATTGTAGGTTTATGAGAAAATTTTTACTTTCAGCCATGTTTCTTAGTGCTTCATTGGCAATAGGACAAGCAGTCAATTTCTCAGAACTGAAGGTTGCCAACACGTCTCCTTCAAATGAGCAATTGACAGGTCAAACACTCAGAGCGCATAGCCTGATGAAAAAAGCTGCACGTCGCGTAGTGTGTGTGCAACAGTCTAATAGTGAAATTCCGGCCGACAAGGCGGAGGTAATATTGGAAGCCCACAAAGTATTTGGTGAGTTTGCACAATTGGGTTTCCAACTTTTGCTTGATGCCGATCACTCGGTCTATGGCGAATATATTTATGATTGGTCACAGGGATACTATGACTCGTACGACTACTTTGAGTATAAGATACCGACCAATGCCGATGCAAGCGAAACGACAACCAATGTCATATTGGATGGAGAAGAGGCTATACAGATACCGGCAGGTGTATATGACTTTATCGTATTGTATCCTTGTCCGGGTGATGGTCTTATCTTGGCAAAGGGCGACTTCTCGAACTTTGACGACTTTGAGTTCAAGGGTGGATGCTCTTATCGCTTCTTGGTTGAATACGCCGAATATGATAATGATGGATTTGTTGGTTACTTCCCCGTTGTACAATTATATACAGAAGTAGATGCTGCACTTACGTCGATAACACTCCCTGCCAATGGTATGGAGCTTACCAATAGCGAGGATATTACTGTAGAGATTGTCAACCGTGGATCTCAACCCATTTCGCAATTTACTGTTTCATATCAGATAAACGAAGGTGATGTGGTGAATGAAGTGTATACTTCAGAATTGGCATCGCAAGAAAAAGTATCATATACCTTTACCACCAAGGCCGATATGTCGGAGGAGAAACAGTATGAGGTAAAGGCTTGGGTTACTCTCGAAGGTGATATGATAGCCAACAACAATACCGTGTCGGCTAAGTGTAAACATATAGGTGTGTCACAATTGCCATATATATGTGACTTCTCGACCGCCGGAGCCGAGGCGTTGGAGTCGGACTGGAGTGTATTGGATGTAAATGCCGATGGCAATACTTGGCAGTATAATGAATGGCAAGCAGGAGCAGATGGCGAGTATGGTGTTGTGAGTTGTACCGGATGCTGGATGGGCGATTGTATAAGTAATGACTATCTGGTTTCGGTTCCATTGTATTTCAATGCGGGTGATAACCATATTATTTTCAATACGCGTTGTATCAATGAAATGACTACAGAATTGCTTGATGTGTTGTATGGCTCAAGTAGTGATGTGACTACCATGACAACTTTGGCAGAGTATGGTGTGGCTACAACCGATTGGGTGAAGAAGGTAATTAACTTTACAGTTCCTACCGAGGGCGTTTATTATATCGCATTCCGCGATCGCTCGGTTGATGGAATGAACCTATTTATTGACGAAGTTACAGTGGGCGCAGGTGAGTTTGAGGTATCACCTATGTTGCGAGTTGATAAGGTAATTCTACCTTATTCCAATTGTGACCTTTCAGATCAAAGTGTGATAGGAGCCATGTTGACCAACATAGGAACAGGTGCAACAGAGACCTTTACCTTGACTTATAAAGTGGGTGATAACGCCTCTGTATCGGAGACATTTACTGCTGCTTTGCAACCTACCGAAACAGCCACCTATTATTTTGAAACCCGAGCCGACTTCTCAGAAATAGGAAGTTATGAAGTACTTGTAGAGGCTGCATGTAAAACCGAGGTTGAGAGTTCATTGTCGGCTGTGGTAAATAACTATGAGCCTTATACCCAATTGCCTATCAATGTCAATTTCAGTACAGGTGAAAATTATGACCTTTATTGGACCGAAATGAACCCCGGTACATGGGAACTTGATGAGATGTTCGGAAGATTTGGAACAGAAGTATCGGGTATTGAGAATGGACTCTTGTCGCGATGCTTCGAGTGTAGCAATCCTTTGCGCCTTAAGATACAGTATGCCAATGGTGGATGGGAACCTGCCGGTATCTCTATCGCATACGGTAAGGCCGGTGCAGATGTGTCGACATATACCGTTATATATGAAAAACGACCCATAGAGACGAGTGATGAGGTAGAGATTGTTATACCTATTGTAGAGAAGGATCATTACAGTATTCTTATATCAAGTACATCGGATGAATATGGAACATTGTATCTTGGTGAGATGACACTGTCGGAACTTCTTGCCAATGACTTGCGCTTGTGCAATGTAGAAGCTCCCATGAGTATGTATACACCACAATCGCAGCTCGAAAGTGATGTCGTATTTATTGCAGAGATAAATAATAGAGGTACTGAGGCTATGACCGGTGTTAAAGCTTCATTGATGCTCGATGGCGAAACAATTGCAACGTCAGAGCCTTTGTCAAGTATTGCTATGGACGAGACTGTGTTTGTTCCTGTAACGGCAACACTTACTCGTCCTGAGATAGGTGATGTGCTGAAATTTGCCATGTCGGTATCGTGCGATGTACAAGATGCCTATGAGGGTGACAACTCATTTGTCTTGGCTGAGGTTAATGTTACCGATACGCTCTATGCATCGGAGGGGGTAGAAACCGTTGAAGATGCTACCGGACAATATGGCGAAGGATTGTATATAGGTAATGTCTATGAGTTGTCGGTTGCCGATGTACTCTCTTCTGTCACTTTGGGATGGGGAGATGTGTACGATGAAACAGATCCTGTTGTTACGGACAAGGTGGGACTCGCTGTATATCGTCTCAATGATGATATGACGATTGACCGTCAATTATATCTTACCGAGTTCGAGAGAGGTGTAGGTGGTTTTGTTACCTATAGTGTAGATCCTATAAAGATGCAACCCGGTAAATATTATATTGAGGTGCAACAATTGTGTAGCAACAATATGGGTATAGGAGCAAGTATCAGTCCTGAAAACTATTGTTACCAAAACGTGGACGGTGTGCTTACAAAGGTGAGCGGAGCCGGCCTGATAATAAGAGCCAACTTTGGTCATGATGCAGTCGCTTATGATAAAGATGTTGCCGTTGTATCGATGGTGACACCGGTTAAGAAATCGACTCTCTTCTCTTCGAGCGAAACCATACAAGCCCGAGTAAAGAATATGGGAGCTATCGATGCTGCGTTCAGTGTGGTATGTAAGGTTAATGAGGTAGAAGTGACCAAAGAGTTGCAACTCCTGCCTTATGAGACTTGTGTTGTTGACTTTGGAGCATTTGACTTGTCGGCTACCGGTGATTATCTTGTAACTATTACAGCATCTTTGGATGGTGATGAAAATCCGAACAATGATACTTATACCGCAACTTTGGTGTCGATAGAGGAAGCCGACCGTTATGTGATGGACTTTGAGAATTGCTATGATTTTGATGCCGCACCCGACGTATTTAATCCGAAATGGCGCACCGTTGACCGTGTAGGTGAGCCTACCGACTACTATTGGATGTTTGAACATCCTTATCGTGGCGAACCTGTAGGTTTCATGGCCTTTAATATCAATGCAACAAAACCGGTCATTACAGCCGAAAATCTACCCGGTTTCTATCCTCACTCGGGCGAGCGTTTTGGTGCTGTATTCTGTGTCGGATATGAGTCGTATACTTCATTCAGCGATGCGTGGTTGATTTCACCCCAATTGACTTTGGGTACAAACTCAACGCTTGAGTTATATGTTAAGACTCGCATGTTGGAGAATATGGACTTTGGTGAGGAGCCTTATCGTATATGGATTTCGACCACCGATGACAACTTTGAGAGTTTCACAATTGTAGGTGATTCGGTACGTCTGGCACCTGTTGATGAGTGGGGGCTTGTTACAGTCGATCTGTCGGCTTATGACAAGAAGGATGTATATGTCGCCATTCAATACATCGGCGAAAGATTTAAGAATGTATGTCTCATGGTCGACGATATTGCCATTAAGGGCAACGGACTTGGTAGTGTTGATGCTGTTGACAATGGAGAGGTCGTTATGCGTTATAATGTAGCCGAGCAAGTGATAACCATCAATGCCACAGATGAGCTTATGCAAAGAGTCGAACTGTACAATGTGCAAGGACAACTTGTATGTGCCGATAAGGTGAATAATAAAGAACTCTACAGACTATCTGTCGCCGATTGTGCAACAGGGGTGTATATACTCAAGGTTTATACAACAGATGGTTGTGCAACGCAAAAGTTTGTCGTAAGATAACGATTTTGTAACGGATATATCAAAGCAAAGGAGGCTGTGTTTTGTCGACACAGCCTCCTTGTTTTATAGGTCGTAATAGTGTGTGTTATAGGATAAGCATGGCATCGCCGTATGCGCCAAATCGGTATCCTTCTTTGATGGCAGTGTTGTATGCGTCAAAAATAATTTCATAACCGCCAAAGGCTGCTACCATCATAAGCATTGTAGAGTAGGGCATGTGGAAGTTTGACACAAGGCTGTTGGCAACTGTAAAATCGTATGGAGGGAAGATAAACTTATTGGTCCATCCATCGTATGATTTTATGTGACCATTGGTGCTTACAGCTGTTTCGAGTGCGCGCAGTACCGAAGTACCTATGGCGCACACTTTGTGCCCCTCGTCTTTGGTGGTGTTGAGTTGGGTAACTATCTCGGGAGAAACGATGAGTTGTTCCGAGTCCATCTTGTGCTTGGTGAGGTCTTCAACGTCTATTTCGCGGAAGTTGCCCAAGCCCGAGTGAAGTGTGACAAAACCACTCTCAATACCTTTAATTTCCATGCGCTTAAACAGCTCGCGGCTGAAGTGCAATCCGGCGGCAGGTGTTACCACAGCACCTTCGTGGCGGGCAAATATGCATTGATAGCGTTCAGCATCTTCAGGCTCAACATCGCGGTTGATGTACATGGGTAGTGGTGTAGATCCGAGTTGATACAATGCTTGCTTGAACTCGTCGTGTGGGCCGTCGTAGAGAAAGCGCAGGGTACGACCGCGCGATGTGGTGTTGTCGATAACTTCGGCTACCATTGAATCATCTTCACCAAAGTATAGTTTGTTTCCAATACGGATTTTGCGGGCGGGTTCTACCAATACATCCCACAAGCGGTTCTCTTCATTCAGTTCGCGAAGGAGGAATACTTCTATTTTTGCACCGGTCTTTTCTTTGTTACCAACGAGCCGAGCAGGAAATACACGTGTGTTATTGAAAACAAAGAGGTCTTTGTCGTCATAGTAGTTGATAATTTCCTTGAAAATGTGATGTTCTATCTCGCCTGTTTTGCGGTTGATAACCATCAGACGCGATTCGTCACGATTCTTGGCCGGGTGGAGGGCTATTTGCTCCTCGGGAAGTTTAAACTTAAATTGCGAAAGTTTCATTTCGTGAGTTTTATCTTATGTTATTACTTTTCTTGTATAATGGCATCGTCATCTTCTACAACAGCTACTTGTAGCAGTGCATCGATAGCGTCAATGTTGAGGCAATCTTCGATGCGAACATTGCCTACACGAGTGCGTTCAAGAGCTGTAAGGTGAGCTCCACTATTGAGTGCTTCTCCAATGTCGCGAGCCAGAGCCCTTATGTAAGTACCTTTGCTACACACTACACGTATCTTGGCAAAGGGAGGGGTAAAGTCGAGCAGTTCTATTTCGTCTATAACGAGCTCCTTGGCTTTGAGTTCTACATCTTTGCCTTTGCGTGCCATCTTGTAGGCGCGTGTGCCGTTTACCTTGCAGGCCGAGAAAGCCGGAGGTACTTGTTGTATAGCACCGGTAAAGCGGGTGAGTGTGGCTTCTATCAATTGGCGAGTGATGTGCTCGTAGGGGTATGTTGCATCAATCTCGGTTTCTAAATCGAATGATGGTGTGGTAGCTCCTAATTGCAAGGTGGCAATGTACTCCTTGGTTTGAGCCTGCAGAGAGTCTATCTGTTTGGTTGCTTTTCCGGTGCATATAATCATGACACCTGTAGCCAAGGGGTCGAGAGTGCCGGCATGACCCACTTTGATTTTCTTGCGTTGTAAGCGACGCAAGATACCTATTCTCACTCGTTTTACAGCATCAAATGATGTCCAACGAAGAGGCTTGTTGATGTAGAATATTTCGCCTTCGGTAAAGTTCATAGAGAGACTATTTTAGGCAAAATGAGCATAAAACAAGCAGAACAATGCTGCTACAACGCAATAGATGGCAAAGTATATGAGTTTGCCTTTCTTTACAATGTTTATCATCCATTTGCATGCAATACTGCCCGATACAAATGCGGCGAGGAAACCTACAATAAGCGATACAGGGGGGATATCGCCCATGACGTTCCCACCACCTATCATCTTGATAACATCGAGCAGAGCCTCGCCCAAGATGGGAGGGATGACCATGAGGAAAGAGAATTGAGCCAAATTCTCTTTTTTGTTACCCAATAACAGTCCGGTGGCAATGGTACTTCCGGAACGTGAGAGTCCGGGCATTACGGCGCATGCTTGCGCGAGACCTATAATAAAAGCATCCAATAGTGAGATTTTTTCCTTTTGGCGGGGCTTGGCATAATAGGAGAATGCCAACAATGTTGCGGTGAGCAAGAGCATGCAACCTACGATAGTAAGTCCCGAGCCAAAGGCTGTCTCAACTTGATCCTTGAAGAAAACCCCCACAATGCCTACCGGTATCATCGATACGATGATGTTGAGCATGTAGCGAGTCTCATCGTTCATTTGGAATTTGAATACACCCTTGAAAAGCCAGCTAACCTCTTTCCATAAAATAAAGAGTGTGCTGAAAACTGTTGCTACGTGTACTGTAATGGTAAATGCCAAATTCTCTTCGCCTTCGATGCCGAAGAGGGCAGAGCCTATAGTCAAGTGACCGCTACTGCTGACGGGAAGATATTCGGTGAGACCTTGTATCAATCCCAGTATAAGTGCTTCTATCCAACTCATGTGTTATAATGTTTATATTGTTATTGTTTGGGTTTACGAAGTATAGCAAAAATCATGCATACAAAGCCAATGAAGGTGATTGTGGGAGCAATCACGATGCGGCGTGTACTGAATATGTCGGGGTTGTATGACTCGTCGGTCGAACCACTACCCATCATTAGTACAAATCCTACAACTATGAGGATAAATGACAAGGCTATGAGCAGATAATTTTTCTTGCCCAAAGCATACTCTTTTGAGTTGTTTTTTTCTACACCATCGACTGTGGTGGATTTTTTTGTTTCCATTTTATTTGGTTTTTTTGTTTATACATAATATAAATCATCTCTCTTCATACTTATGTATCGGTTGACGGCAAAGAATGATGAGATGGCGGTGAGTAGTATACCCAACAATAATACAATACCATATACGATAAGCATCATACGGGTATTGATGAGGGTATAGAAGTTGTCAAACTCGCTTACGATATATGACATGCAACAAGTGAGCAAAATGATGGCGATTATAGCTGCAATAACACCGCATAGCATGTTTGAAAGAATAAAAGGACGACGGATAAAACCCGGTGTTGCTCCCACCAGTTTCATTGTGTATATGATGAAGCGTCGGCTATATGCTGTAAGGCGGATGGTATTGCTGATGAGTACGTAAGATATGACCATCAGTACCAATGCCAAGGCAAGTAGTATGAAGCCTATGGTGCGCATGTTGTCATTGACCGATTGTATAAGGTCTTTTTGGAAGTAAATGTCTTCTATGTAATTGTGTTTGCTCAGTTTTTGTTCTATGTTCAAGATGCTGTCGGGGTGGGTGTAGTCGGCTTTGAGGCGGACTTCAATAGAGGCTTGCATGGGATTGACACCGATAATCTCTTCGGGGTTTTCTCCCAATTCGAGCATTATCTCCTTTAGAGCCTCTTCCTTTGAAATATATTGAGCAGCCTTGACGTACTCGGCGTTGGCAAGTGATGCTTGCAGTTGTGCTACGTTGTGTTCTGTTGCGCTGTCTTTAAGAACTATTGAGAATCCGATGTTCTCCCGTACATATACCGAAAGGTTGTTGGCCAGTATGCCCAGCATAGCCATAATGCCGAGTATGAAAAGAACCAATGACACACTCAAGGTAGAGGTGATGCGAGCTTCGATAAATGTAAAGCGTTTTTTCTTTTTGGTTGTACTCATCGTTGCTTGTATTTGAGTGTGTATATATAATATGTATGATTTTCTTTGGTTTTTATTGCTCTTACCATGCTGCGCAACAGTGGTGTTATGAGTCTCTTCTTTGCGGCTTGTTGCCATTCGCTACTCAATGCTGTGATGGAGGCGCATAGAGACGAATGACGTTTATTGACAATCTCAAGGTTGTGTTGATTGACAAGTGCTTCAAAAGCCTGCGGGTTGAGATGCCAACGTTTACGAGGAGCATCCCATCCACTCCAAGAAGCTCCGTACTGCCGGGCATCGTTGCTCATGGCGTTGTGAAAAGCAATGATAAGTGTGCCATCTCTAACAATGAGCTGCGATAGCTTATCTATGGTGCGATGTATGTCTACAGCTTCACCCAATGTATCCCATGCAACGACAACATTGTACGAGCGAGGGTTGATGTCGAAAAATCGACGTCCATCCTCTATCTGTAGCATATAGCGTTTGTTGCCATATTCGCGGGCTGTAGGGTCGTGCTCTACAGCATGTGCTATCCATCCGTTGTTGCGAATGGCATTGGCAAAGTACCCCTCTTTGCATCCCATTTCCAATAGCACTCCACTGTTTCGTCTCGACTCCTCACGTACAATTTTGACTCTTTCTTTATGCCATTTGCTCAATAGGAAGTCGAGCCATTTGTCGCAAGAGTCTTGCGCGGGCTTGTAGCAGTCCGACTCGCTATCGGGGTAGAATCGGCCCATGTCTTGCTGTCGAGGTGCGTGCTGTGTAATGTGTAAGCCACAATCGCTACATTGCAGTATATCGAAGGGTGTATTGGCCATTCGATTGGTGTATGATAGCTTGTGTATCAGGTGCTTGCCATTACATATCGGGCAACTCTCTATGCGATTTGTGCTCATAAATATCTTGTGTGGGATAATCCCAAAACAATGGTCTGTCGTTAATGTTTGTGCGTCTTTCTTTTTTGTAGGTGCACAATTACTCCAAATTTGGTGCAAAATAACAACATTTCTATCAATAATGGTAGTATTGTTTATGATATTTAACAAATAAACCTCAATATTTTTTCTTCAATACGACTCAGGGCGACCTTGTTTAAGGGCCGCCCTGAGGTGATGAGTTGTTTGTGGGTTTAATCTTTGTTCTCAAACAGGTAGGTGTATAGTCGTCTGTCGGCTTCGGTGAGCTCTTTATGGCGACGTGCCATTACGCGCTCGGCAATATCGAAGAAGCGTACGAGTGACATCTCTTTTACCCCCTGTGCGCCACCTTCGCTGAATGAAGGTATGTATGTGCGTGGAAATCCGGCTCCGTATACGTTGCATCCTACACCCACTACAGTTGCCGTGTTGAACATAGTGTTGATGCCGGCTTTGCTGTGGTCACCGATGATGGGACCGCAGAACTGCAATCCTGTATTGCGGAATGTGGCACTTGGATAGTTCCATAGGCGTACTTCGGCATAGGTGTTCTTGAGGTTGGATGCTACGGTGTCGGCTCCCAAGTTGCACCATTCGCCTATCACGGCATTGCCCAGAAATCCGTCGTGGGCTTTGTTGGAGTAGCCTATGAAAACAACATTGTTCAACTCGCCGCCACATTTGCTATAGGGGCCCAGTGTTGTGGGTCCATAAACTTTGGTTCCCATGTTGAGTACAGCATGTTCGCACAGAGCCAATGGGCCACGAACAGCGCAGGTCTCCATTATTTCGGCATCTTTGCCTATGTATATAGGGCCGTTCTTGGTATTGAGGGTTGTGCACTCTACAGTTGCACCTTCTTCGATAAAGAGCTGAGATGCGTCGCCTATGAGTGTGCAAGTATTGCTGAGAGGTGCCGAAGTGCGCCCTTTGGTAATGCGATCAAAGTCGGCCTTGAGTTCTGTGCCGTTTTTGCTGAATATGTCGTATGGGTAACGTATGGCATCGGGGGTCTCGCATGGTGCGGTGGTGTGCGATGGTTGGGTCTCTCCCGGGGTGAAGGTTTGGCCTCGGTATGCCCATATTTCATTGTTGTCGGCTATGGCTTCGCCCGGTGCGAGGTTGGCAATTTGAGAGGCCAATGCGGGTGTTGCAAGGAGGTGTCCGGCTATAAATATGTTGTCGGATGTGAGGTTGGTGGGGAATTTTTCGGCCAAGTACGATTCGGTTATATACGAGTATTGGCCGGGCAGCATAGCCTCCCATTTGGCTCGCAGAGTCTCTATGCCCACGCGCAGTTCGGCTACAGGGCGGGTAAAGGTGAGGGGCAACAAGTTGCCATGTTCTTGAGCTGTGTCGAAAAGGATGTAATTCATAATTGTCTGATAGTGTTGGGGTGATGTGTGCCAAATAATCTGTGCACATTCTTTTTGTTAAACCATTTCTTTGTGGGCGTGTTATTTTACTGCCGTAGAAGATGGTGGCAAAGATAGGAACTTGCGAGTGAAATGATGACAAGCAGGCTTGAATATTTCACTGCGGTTGCGCCGTATATCTTCACTGCTACAGCAAAGGTAGTAAAAAGAGTGTGAAAAAGTCGCCGTTATTACGGTTTTTTTTAATTCTTATTGCTATGCTGTGTAGGGATTAATAATCGGAGTTTCTCGAGTTGATAGTTATGAGTGGAATAGTGGGAGTTGTAGGAGATGTAGACGATATTGAGTATCGTTTGGTTGCAATGTTAGATAGTCAGAAGCATCGAGGCGGTGCCGATCGAGGTTTTTGGGTCTCTTCGTTTGTTGAGTCGCGACTCGGAATGGCTCATTGTGGCAAGGTGGTGAGTGAAATGGAGGAGGATGTCCGACAGCCTTATGTCGATGAGCAGACTCGTCTGATAGTGGTCATGGATGGTGATATATACAACTATCGAGAGTTGCGGGCACAGTTGCAATTGTATTATACGTTTGCTACCGATAGTTCTGTCGAAGTTGTGTCTAAGGCCTATAGACATTGGGGTGAAGATTGTTTGTTGCGCATGGAGGGAGTATTTGCCTTGGTGGTGTATGATAGAGAGTCTGATATATTGCTTTTGGCGCGTGACAGGTTTGGTGTCAAGCCTCTTTATTATACGACTCATCGGGGTAATCTCTTCTTTGCATCGGAGGTGCGCTCGCTCTTTGCTGCCGGAGTGCGTCGGTGTGTGTCGACAGAGCGATGGGCAGGTTATATGCTTTATGGGTCGTATGGGCCTGTATATAGTACATTCTGGGATAATATATATCAGTTGCCGGCCGGCTCTCTTATGAGATACAATGGATATTCGCTCAGTGAGCGATGTTGGTATAGCTTGCAAGATGAGGTTATAGAACTTGTGTCGGGGTATAGTGTCGAAGAGTTGCAGGCTATGTTGGCCGAGGAGTTTCGGCGATGTGTGGGCAGAAGTATGCTTGATGTGTCGTCGTGTGGCTTGCGCATAGTTGGTAGGATAGAGTCGCAACTTTTGCACCGTATAGCCATACATGGACAACATAGGTGGAAGGTACATACCTTTACCGGAGATATTGAGAGTATAGGTCGTCAACCGTTAGCCTCACCGATATGGGTGACAGCATCGCATGCCTTGGATGAGTTGGAGCGAATGCAATATTGGGTAGAAGAGCCGTTTGATGGTAGTGAGACGGTTGTTCGTACGGTATTGTTCCGTCAAGCCCGGCGCAGTGGCATGCGTGTTGTGTGCAGTGGTGTAGGGCTCGACGCCTTGTGGCAGGATGTGTGGGATAATTGCGAGCATAACTATAGCTACTTTGTGCCACACAAACTTTTCTCGGCAACTATGACAGATAGGGCTGAACATCCTCATTATGAGCATTATTTTGGAGACGAGTCGGGAGACTTGCGTCGTCTCGAATTGGAAAATGAGCGTATCCCGCACATATTGCGTGTATTTGACCGTTCGGCAGCCGAGGCCGGTGTGTATGTGCGTATGCCCTTTCTTGATGGCAGGCTTGTGGCGTTGTCCTTTGCCTTGCCAATAGCAAGCAATATGTGTCGCAAGGCCATCTTTGAGAAATATGTCGAGCAGTATCACCAATGCGCCATTGAGCGAAGTGTGTCGCGGTCGTTGTTGCCCATGTGGCAGAGCGGAGGGGTGCGAGAGTGGGTGGCAGAGATGTTGGACAATCTTGCCCGTAGTGAGGTGCGAGAGTGGTTTGATGTAAAGCAACTTTATCGCATGCGCGAGGCCTTTTGTAACAATATGCCGTGTGATGTGGCTTTGTTGTGGAAGTGTATTGCATTGCAACGACAACTCGGTGAGAAGTAGAAAGATAGAAAAACAAATTGCAGGCCATTGAGAAAACAGATTGAAAAGGGTGTAAAATTCACGTAATCGCAATTTTGTGGTTAAAATGTTTGGTTTTAAACGAATTAGTTCGTATCTTTGCCTCGCTTTTTCGCCCATAATGAACCTAAAAACTCGGTTAATCGACTGATAATGTGAGTAAAAGGGTTGCTTGTGAGTGAAACAACAATGTAAAAGAGAAAATATAATTTATAACAAAACAAAGTATTAAAAAAGTTCTAAAATGCCTACAATTCAGCAATTAGTAAGAAAAGGAAGGGTTGTTTTGGAAGACAAGAGTAAGTCACCTGCGTTGGATTCATGTCCTCAACGTCGTGGCGTATGTGTGCGTGTGTACACTACCACTCCCAAAAAACCTAACTCGGCTATGCGTAAAGTAGCTCGTGTGCGCTTGACAAACGGTAAGGAGGTAAACTCTTATATTCCCGGAGAAGGACACAACTTGCAAGAGCACTCGATTGTACTTGTTCGTGGTGGTCGTGTAAAAGACCTTCCCGGTGTGCGTTATCACGTAGTTCGTGGTACTCTTGATACTGCCGGTGTGAATGGTCGTTTGCAACGTCGCTCGAAATACGGAGCCAAGAGACCTAAAGCAGGTGCTGCTACTGCGGCTAAGGGTAAAAAATAATCCCCGCCAAAATCAGTAAAAAACTCAGTTAAATTAGTGTTAAACGCAGGTTCGCGTTTTTTGGATAGGCTGATTGGGTTGAGTAAATAAGAGCAGAGGCTCTTGTTGAAGATGTAATAAGCAACCAAAAAAAGAACAAGATTTTTTGAAAAAGAAATGAGAAAAGCAAAACCTAAAAAACGGGTAGTATTACCTGATCCCGTTTTCAGTGATGTAAGGGTTACGAAATTCGTTAACCACTTGATGTATGATGGCAAGAAAAATACTGCCTATACTATCTTTTATGGTGCGTTGGAGATTGTGAAATCAAAGATGCCTAACGAGGAAAAGTCTGCTCTCGAAATCTGGAAGAAAGCCCTCGAAAATGTAACTCCCCAAGTGGAAGTAAAATCTCGTCGTATTGGTGGTGCAACATTCCAAGTACCTACCGATATCCGCCCCGACCGCAAAGAGTCGATTTCAATGAAAAACCTTATTAACTACTCTCGTAAAAGAGGTGGCAAAACAATGGCCGATAAATTGGCTGCAGAAATTGTTGATGCCTTTAATGAGCAAGGTGGTGCATTCAAGCGTAAAGAGGATATGCACAAAATGGCCGAGGCTAACCGTGCATTTGCTCACTTCAGATTCTAATTAATAATAAGGAGATAAGAAAATGGCTAGTTCTGATGCACAATTGAAATATACCAGAAATATTGGTATCATGGCGCACATTGATGCCGGTAAAACCACAACTTCTGAGCGTATTCTTTTCTATACCGGTCTTACTCACAAAATTGGTGAGGTGCACGATGGTGCCGCTACTATGGACTGGATGGAGCAAGAGCAAGAGCGTGGTATTACTATTCAATCTGCCGCTACAACCACATTCTGGAAATACCGTGACGAGAAATATAAAATCAACTTGATCGACACCCCGGGACACGTTGACTTTACCGTAGAGGTAGAGCGTTCGTTGCGTGTACTTGACGGTGCCGTTGCTGCTTTCTGTGCAGTAGGTGGTGTTGAGCCTCAGTCTGAAACTGTATGGCGTCAAGCTGATAAATACAATGTTCCTCGTATCGGTTATGTGAACAAAATGGACCGTTCTGGTGCCAACTTCTTTGAGGTTGTTCGTCAGCTTAAAGAGGTGCTCGGTGCAAATCCTTGTCCCATTCAAATACCTATCGGTGCTGAAGAGACATTCAAGGGCGTGATAGACCTCGTAACAATGAAGGCTATCGTGTGGAATGATGAGACTATGGGTGCCGACTATGAAGTATCGGAAATTCCTGCTTCATTGCAAGATGAGGCCGAGGAGTGGCGCGAGAAGATGTTGGAAGCCATAGCAGAGTGCGACGAAAATCTTATGGAGAAATATTTCGATGATCCCGCCTCTATAACCGAGGATGAGATTCGCGCTGCTATACGTAAGGGTACACTTTCAATGTCGATTGTTCCCATGGTATGTGGTTCTTCGTTCAAGAATAAAGGTGTACAAACTCTTCTTAACTCGGTTTGTGCTTACCTTCCCAGCCCTGCAGATACTCCCGCTGTTGAGGGTCATCCCATTGACGATCCCGAGGCAATAATCACACGTCAACCCCTCTCTACCGAGCCTATGTGTGCATTGGCATTCAAGATTGCTACCGACCCCTATGTAGGTCGTCTCTGCTTCTTCCGTGTATACTCGGGTGAGATGGTTGCCGGCTCTTATATTCTCAATGCTCGTTCTGGCAAGAAAGAGCGTGTGTCTCGTCTCTTCCAAATGCACTCAAATAAGCAAAATCCCAAGGATGTAATCGGTTGTGGTGATATCGGTGCCGGTGTAGGTTTCAAAGATATCCGCACAGGTGATACTTTGTGTGCAGAGGATGCACCTATCATCCTTGAGGCAATGGATTTCCCCGAGCCCGTTATCGGTATCGCAGTAGAGCCTAAGACACAAAAAGACCTCGATAAACTCGGTGTTGGTCTCCAAAAACTCGCTGAGGAAGACCCCACATTCCGTGTACAAAGCAACGAAGAGACTGGTCAAACAGTTATCAGCGGTATGGGTGAGCTTCACTTGGATATTATCATCGACCGTTTGCGTCGTGAGTTTAAGGTTGAGTGTAATCAAGGACGTCCTCAAGTTACTTATAAAGAGGCTATCACAACAGCCGTTGAGCATCGTGAAGCGTTCAAGAAACAATCGGGTGGTCGCGGTAAGTTTGCGGTTATCGTAGTACGTATCGAGCCTGCCGATCCCGGTTTTGAAGGCGGTCTCCAATTTGTAGATGAGGTTAAGGGTGGTAACATCCCCAAAGAGTTTATCCCCGCTATTCAAAAAGGTTTCACCAACGCTATGAAGAGCGGTGTGTTGGCCGGTTTCCCTTTGGATTCGCTCAAGGTGACAGTGATAGATGGTCAATATCACCCCGTAGACTCAGACCAATTGTCGTTTGAGCTTTGTGCTATTCAAGCCTTCAAAGAGGCATGTGCCAAAGCACGTCCTGTATTGCTCGAGCCTATCATGAAGGTAGAGGTAGTAACTCCCGAAGAGAGCATGGGTGATGTGATATCGGACCTCAACAAGCGTCGTGGTCAAGTAGAGGGTATGGAGTCGAGCCGCTCAGGTGCACGCATTGTGAAAGCTAAAACACCTCTTGCCGAGATGTTTGGTTATGTAACAGCATTGCGTACTATCACATCGGGTCGTGCAACATCAACTATGACATTCTCGCACTACGATGAGGTAAGTTCTTCAATTGCCAAGACAGTGTTGGCCGAAGTGAACGGTCGTGTAGATTTATTGTAAAAAATAGTAGCATATAAAATAAAATGGAACAAAAAATCAGAATTAAACTGAAATCTTACGATCACAACTTGGTTGACAAGTCTTCTAAGAAGATCGTAGACGCTGTGAAAGCTACAGGTGCATCATGGAAGGGTCCCGTGCCCCTACCTACACACAAGCGTATCTTCACAGTAAACCGCTCTACATTCGTAAATAAAAAATCGAGAGAGCAGTTTGAATTGTGTTCATACAAACGCCTCATTGACATCTATGGCTCAACAACACAAACCGTAGATGCCTTGATGAAGTTGGAGTTGCCCAGTGGCGTACATGTAGAAATTAAAGTGTAATTATCATTATTAACAAAGAAAAGAAATGCCAGGATTATTAGGAAAGAAAATCGGAATGACATCCGTTTTCAGTGAGGGTAAAAACGTACCCTGCACAGTTATCGAAGTTGGTCCTTGCGTAGTTACTCAAGTGAAGACTGTAGAGACAGATGGCTACGAGGCAGTACAAGTAGGTTTCATGGACAAGAAAGAGAAACATACTAACAAGCCCGAGGCCGGTCACTTCAAAAAAGCCGGAGTAACACCCAAGAGACACTTGGCCGAGTTCAAATTTGACACTGAGTACAAGTTAGGTGACGAAATAGGCGTAGATTTCTTCGCCGATGCTGCCTATGTAACAGTGGTAGGTACCTCAAAGGGTAAAGGTTTCCAAGGCGTTGTAAAACGTCACGGTTTTGGTGGTGTTGGTCAGACAACACACGGTCAACACAACCGTCTTCGTGCACCCGGTTCTATCGGTGCATGTTCATATCCCGCACGCGTATTCAAAGGTACACGCATGGCCGGTCAAATGGGTAACCAACGCGTAACAGTGCAAAACCTTCAAGTGTTAAATGTTATGCCGGAGCACAACCTCCTCGTTATCAAAGGTTCGGTTCCCGGTTGTAAAGGTTCAATCGTAATAATTGAGAAGTAATGGAACTGAGCGTATATAACATCAAAGGTCAAGACACCGGTAAGAAGGTGGCTTTGAACGAGGCCGTATTCGGCATCGAACCCAACGACCACGCCATTTACTTGGATGTAAAACAATTCCTTGCCAACCAACGTCAAGGTACACACAAATCAAAAGAGAGAAGCGAAATATCGGGTAGTACTCGTAAGCTCCACAAGCAAAAAGGTACCGGTGGTGCACGTATTGGTGATATCAACTCGCCTGTATTGGTAGGTGGTGGACGTGTATTCGGTCCTAAACCCCGCGATTACCGCTTCAAACTCAACAAAAAAGTAAAATCATTGGCA
Source organism: Bacteroidaceae bacterium (assembly GCA_017522135.1). Classification (GTDB taxonomy): domain Bacteria; phylum Bacteroidota; class Bacteroidia; order Bacteroidales; family Barnesiellaceae_A; genus Barnesiella_A. Next base: position 14,430 of record JAFXAB010000022.1, on the reverse strand, counting down.
CGCAAATCGGCTCTTACATACAAGGCCCAAGAGAATGCCATCGTAGTAGTTGAGGACTTCTCGTTTGAGGCTCCCAAGACCAAAGAATTCGTAGCTTTGGCAAAAAATTTGCAAGTTGCTGATAAAAAGATCGTTTTGGTTTTGTCAGACCAAAATAAAAACGTATATTTGTCGGCCAGAAATTTGACAAATGCTCGTGTGATAACTCTCTCGGATCTCAATACCTACAGAGTGCTTGATAATAAGGCACTTGTACTTACTGAGAGTGCCTTGGAAGCTATCAACAAATTTTAATATATAGGAGGCAAAAACGATGGGAATCATTATAAAACCTATAGTAACTGAAAAGATGACACGAATAAGCGAGAAGTATAACCGCTTCGGCTTCCGTGTTGATCTTAAGGCTACCAAAGCAGAAATCAAAAGCGCAGTAGAGGAGCTCTATGGCGTTAAAGTTGTAGCTGTAAACACCATGATTGTAGCAGGTAAAAACAAAAGCCGCTACACCAAATCGGGTATCATCGAAGGTCGTACAGCTACCTATAAGAAAGCCTTGGTAACAGTAAAAGAAGGTGAAACGATAGATTTTTACAGCAATATTTAATAAATAATGGCAGTACGTAAACTAAAGCCCACTACACCGGGGCAGAGACACAAAATTATAGGTGCATTTGATAAAATCACTGCTAGTGCACCTGAAAAGTCTCTTATTGTTGGTAAGAGAAAAACCGGTGGCCGCAACAACGAAGGTCACCTCACAATGCGTTATATCGGTGGCGGTCACAAGCAACGCTACAGATTTATCGACTTTAAGAGAGAGAAAGACGGTGTACCCGCAGTAGTAAAAACAATCGAATACGACCCCAATCGCTCGGCTCGTATAGCATTGCTTTACTATGTAGACGGTGAGAAACGTTATATTATTGCACCCAACGGTTTGGAAGTTGGCATGACTGTAATGAGTGGTTCAAACGCAGCACCCGAAGTAGGTAACTGTCTTCCCTTGAAAGACATTCCTGTAGGTACTGTAATCCACAACATTGAGCTTCGCCCCGGACAAGGTGCCTTCATGGTACGCTCGGCCGGTACTTTCGCCCAATTGACTTCGAAAGAAGGTAACTATGCAATTATCAAGTTGCCTTCGGGTGAAACACGTAAAGTTTTGGCTACATGCAAAGCTACCATCGGTAGTGTAGGTAACTCTGACCACGCTCTTGAGCAATCTGGTAAAGCCGGTCGTTCACGTTGGTTGGGTCGTCGCCCCCGCAACCGTGGTGTTGTTATGAACCCTGTTGATCACCCCATGGGTGGTGGTGAAGGACGTGCATCTGGAGGTCATCCTCGTTCACGTAAGGGTCTTTATGCTAAGGGCTTGAAGACTCGTGCACCGAAGAAACAATCTTCGAAGTATATCATTGAAAGAAGGAAAAAGTAATCTGAAAAACTGAAAAGAACATGAGTCGTTCATTGAAAAAAGGCCCATTTATCAGTGTGAAGCTCGACAAGAAAGTCGCTGCTATGAATGAGAGCGGTAAAAAAGCCGTTATCAAAACATGGTCACGCGCATCTATGATTTCTCCCGACTTCGTAGGTCATACTTTCGCCGTTCACAATGGTAACAAATTTATTCCCGTTTATGTTACAGAAAACATGGTAGGTCACAAGTTGGGCGAGTTTGCTCTCACACGTAACTTCCGTGGTCACAGTGGTAACAAGAAAAAATAAGGCCTAAGGGAATACAGAAATTTTTAATACAAAAAAACATTTAGAAATGGGTGTAAGAAAAAAAATATCAGCCGATAACAGAAAAGAAGCCCTGAAAACTCAGTACTTCGCAAAGCTGAACAATGTACCTACCTCGCCTCGCAAAATGCGCTTGGCAGCCGATATGGTAAGAGGTATGGAGGTGTTCAAAGCTTTGGGTGTGCTCAAGTTCTCTAACAAAGAGGCTTCTCAAAGACTCGAAAAACTGCTCCGTTCGGCCATAGCCAACTGGGAACAGAAAAACGAGCGCAAGGCCGAAAGCGGTGAGCTCTACATCTCAAAAATATTTGTAGATGGTGGTGCTATGCTCAAACGCCTTCGTCCTGCTCCTCAAGGAAGAGGTTACAGAATTCGCAAACGTTCAAATCATGTAACCTTGTTTGTAGATACAATTACTAAAAACGATCAAAATTAAATTGCTCGATGGGACAGAAAATAAATCCGATAAGTAACCGTTTGGGTATCATACGTGGTTGGGATTCAAACTGGTATGGTCACTACAGCGAACGTCTGCTGGAAGACAGCAAAATACGTAAGTATCTCAATGCCCGTCTTGCCAAAGCCAGCGTGTCGCGTATTATCATCGAGCGCACTCTCAAGCTCACTACCATTACGGTGTGTACGGCTCGCCCCGGTCTGATCATTGGCAAAGGCGGCCAAGAGGTAGATAAGCTCAAAGAAGAGTTGAAGAAAATTACCGACAAAGAAGTACAAATCAACATCTACGAGGTAAAACGCCCCGAACTCGATGCTGTAATCGTTGCCAGCCAAATCGCTCGCCAAATCGAAGGCAAGATAGCCTATCGCCGTGCAGTGAAAATGGCCATCGCATCAACAATGCGTATGGGTGCCGAAGGTATCAAGATTCAAATCTCGGGTCGTCTCAACGGTGCCGAAATGGCACGTTCTGAGATGTTCAAAGAGGGTCGTACTCCTCTTCACACACTCCGCGCAGATATTGACTATGCTCTTGTTGAAGCATTGACCAAAGTGGGTATCATTGGTGTAAAAGTATGGATTTGCCGTGGTGAGGTATATGGCAAGCGCGATCTTGCTCCCTCGTTCACTACCAATGCCAAGGAATCGCGTGGTGCCGGTAACGGCCCCAAAAAAGGTTTCCGTAAACCCAAAAATAATCGTTAAACGCATTGAAAAAGTAAACCATGTTACAACCGAAGAAAACAAAATTCAGAAGACAACAAAAAGGGCGTATGAAAGGTAACGCCCAAAGAGGTAACCAGTTGGCCTTCGGTTCATTTGGCATAAAGACATTGCAAGCAAAGTGGATTACCGGTCGTCAAATCGAGGCTGCTCGTATTGCCGTAACTCGTTACATGCAACGTCAAGGACAGATATGGATTCGTATCTTCCCCGATAAACCGATTACAAAGAAACCCGCTGAAGTGCGTATGGGTAAGGGTAAAGGTTCGCCCGAAGGTTTCGTGGCTCCCGTTACTCCCGGTCGTATCCTCATTGAGGTAGAAGGCGTACCCTATGACGTAGCAAAAGAAGCATTGCGTCTTGCTGCTCAAAAACTCCCCGTAGTAACCAAGTTTATAGTTCGTCGTGATTACGATGAGAGCCAAAATGTCTAAGATATGAATAAAGCAGAAATCAAAGAGCTGAGCACAAAAGAGCTCAACGAGCGTCTTGAGGCAGCTGTAGTGGCCCTCAATCAATTGGAGATTAACCACAGCGTTTCTCCTTTGGACAACCCTGCCAAAATCACACAAGACCGCAGAATGATTGCTCGTATGAAAACCGAGCTTCGTAGTCGCGAACTCAACAACAAATAAACCGACATGGAAAAGAGAAATCTAAGAAAAGAGAGAGTCGGCGTTGTTTCGAGCAACAAGATGGATAAGACAATTGTCGTTACCGTTAAGTGGAAAGAGAAACACCCGATTTATGGTAAATTCGTTAACAAAACGAAGAAATACCACGCCCATGACGAGAAGAACGAATGTAACATCGGCGACACAGTACGTTTGATGGAGACTCGTCCGCTGAGCAAAACAAAAAGATGGAGATTAGTACAAATCATCGAAAGAGCTAAGTAATTATGATACAACAAGAATCGAGACTTATAGTAGCCGATAACAGCGGAGCCAAAGAGGCTCTTTGCATCCGCGTATTAGGTGGTACTGGTCGTCGTTACGCATCGGTAGGTGACATTATTGTCGTAACCGTTAAGAGCGTAATTCCTTCAAGCGATATGAAGAAAGGTACTGTATCGAAAGCCGTTATCGTACGTACAAAGAAAGAAGTACGTCGTGCCGACGGTTCATACATCCGTTTTGACGACAATGCATGTGTGCTGTTAAACAACGCCGGCGAGCTAAGAGGTAGCCGCATTTTCGGACCGGTGGCGAGAGAATTGCGTGCTGCTAACATGATGAAAATCGTATCTTTGGCTCCCGAAGTCCTTTAATCGACTAAAAACGAAAAAGAATGAGCAAGTTACACATCAAAAAAGGTGACACCGTATATGTAAACGCCGGTGAGTCAAAAGGCAAAACCGGTCGCGTATTGCGCGTATTTGTTAAAGAGCAACGTGCAATCGTAGAGGGTGTTAACATGGTGACAAAAAGCACCAAACCTAATGCAAAAAATCCTCAAGGAGGATTGGTAAAAAAAGAAGCTCCTCTTCATATATCGAACCTCAACGTAGTAGACCCCAAAACAGGAAAGGCTACACGTATCGGTCGTCGCAAAAATGAAGCAGGCGTGACAGTACGTTATTCTAAAAAATCTGGTGAGGAGATTAAGTAATGACAAATACAGCAAATCTTAAAAAAGACTATCTCGAAAGAATAGTACCTGCTCTTCAAAAAGAGTTTAACTATACTTCGGTAATGCAAGTACCCGTACTCAAGAAGATTGTTATCAATCAAGGTTTGGGTCAAGCTACTGCCGATAAGAAGATCATCGAGACAGCCATCAACGAATTGACTGCCATTACAGGTCAAAAAGCCGTTGCTACACTCTCGCGCAAAGATATTTCAAACTTCAAGTTGCGTAAGAAAATGCCCATCGGTGTAATGGTGACACTTCGTCGTGAACGTATGTACGAGTTCCTCGAGCGTCTTATCCGTGTCGCTCTTCCCCGTATCCGCGACTTCAAAGGTATCGAAGGTAAGCTCGATGGACGTGGAAATTATACCCTTGGTATCCAAGAGCAAATAATTTTCCCTGAAATTAATCTCGATGGAATTACCAAAATTCTCGGAATGAATATTACCTTTGTAACTTCAGCCCAAACTGATGCCGAAGGCTATGCTTTGCTCAAAGAATTTGGTCTTCCTTTTAAGAACGCAAAAAACGACTAAGATATGGCAAAAGAATCAATGAAAGCCCGCGAGGTGAAGAGACAAAAACTCGTTGCTAAATATGCAGCCCGCAAAGCCGAGTTGAAAAAACTCGCTAAAAGCGAAGACTATGATGTAGCATACGAGGCAAACCGCGCACTTCAGAATCTGCCTAAAAACGCTTCTTCGGTACGTTTGCACAACCGTTGCCAACTTACCGGTCGTCCCAAAGGTTACATCCGCCAATTTGGCATCTCGCGTATTCAATTCCGCGAAATGGCATCGGCAGGACTCATCCCGGGCGTAAAGAAAGCCAGCTGGTAAGAAAAACTTTTATTTTTTTTAGTGTTAAATATTGTCTGGATGGCCAGATCAATTTAAAACAAAACAATTATGACAGATCCTATTGCAGATTACCTCACCCGAGTGAGAAACGCCATCAAGGCTCAACACAGAGTCGTTGAGGTTCCCGCTTCGAACTTGAAGAAGGAAATCACCAAAATCCTTTTTGAAAAAGGTTACATCTTGAACTACAAGATTGTAGAAGAAGGCGTACAAGGCACAATCAAGATTGCCTTGAAGTATGATCCGGTAAACAAGGTAAACGCTATCAAGAAACTTGAGCGCGTTTCAACACCTGGTTTGCGTCGTTACACAGGCTATAAAGACATGCCTCGTGTATTGAATGGTTTGGGTATAGCTATCCTCTCTACTTCTAAGGGCGTTATGACCGACAAGGAAGCCCGCGAGTTGAAAATAGGTGGCGAAGTATTGTGTTACATCTATTAATCTTCAGGAGGAATAATTATGAGTAGAATAGGAAAATTGCCCATAGCTCTCCCCGCCGGAGTAACAGTAGCTGTTGACAGCGAAAACGTAGTTACTGTCAAGGGTCCCAAAGGTGAACTCAAACAAGCAGTAGCGCCTTCAATCACTGTTAAAGTTGAAAATGGTCACGTAGAAGTATCTCGTGCCGATGATGAGAAACAAAACCGCTCTTTACATGGCTTGTACCGTGCGCTCATCAACAATATGGTAGTTGGTGTATCGGAAGGTTACAAGAAAGAAATGGAGTTGGTAGGTGTTGGTTACCGTGCTCAAAGTAACGGTCAAGTTCTTGAGCTTTCACTCGGTTTCTCACACACTATCGTTATTAAACTCCCCGCCGAGATTAAGGTTGAAGCCAAAACAGAGAGAAATAAAAACCCCATGATTACTTTGGAGTCATACGACAAGCAACTCCTTGGCCAAGTATGTGCCAAGATTCGCTCTTTGCGTAAGCCCGAGCCCTACAAAGGTAAAGGTATTCGTTTCGCTGGCGAAATTGTACGTCGTAAGTCTGGTAAGTCGGCAGGTGCTAAGTAAAACATGTAAAACGGTATTATCATGACAACGAAAATAGAAAGAAGACTGAAGATAAAAACGCGTATTCGCGGTAGAATCTCGGGTACTGCCCAACGTCCCCGTATGACTGTTTTCAGAAGCAATAAGCAAATCTACGTACAACTCATCGACGATTTGGCCGGTAAGACTCTCGTTGCAGCATCTTCACGTGGTATTGAAGGTGGCAACAAGAAAGAGCAAGCTGCTCAAGTAGGTGCTGAGATTGCCAAGAAAGCACAAGAAGCTGGTATCACAACTGTCGTTTTTGACCGCAACGGATACCTCTATCACGGAAGAATTAAAGAATTGGCTGATGCCGCCCGTAACGGTGGACTTAAATTTTAATCATTATGGCAGTAAAAAACAACAGAGTAAAATCAACTAGCGACCTCGAACTCAAAGACCGTTTGGTCGCTATCAACCGTGTTACCAAAGTAACAAAGGGTGGTCGTACATTCACTTTCTCGGCCATCGTAGTTGTAGGTAACGAAAACGGTATTGTGGGTTGGGGTCTCGGTAAAGCCGGTGAAGTAACTGCTGCTATTGCCAAAGGTGTAGAAGCAGCCAAGAAAAACCTTATCAAGGTTCCCGTGCTCAAAGGTACTATCCCCCACGATCAATACGCCAAATTTGGTGGTGCGCGAGTATACATTAAGCCTGCATCTCACGGTACCGGTGTGAAAGCCGGTGGTGCTATGCGTGCCGTATTGGAAAGCGTTGGTGTTACCGACGTGCTTGCTAAATCAAAAGGTTCGTCTAACCCCCACAACTTGGTTAAGGCCACAATCGCTGCTTTGTCTGAGTTGAGAGATGCTTCTATGGTTGCTCAAAACCGTGGAGTGTCGATGGAAACAGTCTTTAAAGGCTAATGGAGGAGTACATAATGGAAACTATCAAAATTAAACAAGTAAAGAGCAGAATCAAATGCCCCCAAAATCAACGTCGCACTCTCGATGCACTCGGCTTGACCCGCATGGGACGTGTCGTTGAGCACAATGCAACTCCCGCTATTCTTGGTATGGTTGCTAAAGTAAAGCATTTGGTTGCTATCGTTGACTAATTTTATCCACCGAACTTTTAAATCATCACTAATATGGATTTGAGTAACTTAAAACCCGCCGAAGGTTCAACCTTCTCTCGCAAACGCATTGGCCGTGGTCCCGGTTCGGGCATGGGTGGTACTTCTACCCGTGGTCACAAAGGTGCTAAGCAACGCTCGGGTTACAAACGTAAAATCGGATTCGAGGGTGGTCAAATGCCCTTGCAACGCCGTGTCCCCAAATTTGGTTTCAAGAATATTAATCGCGTTGAATACAAGGCTATCAACCTCGATACTTTGCAAGCTCTTGCCGAAAGCCGCAACTTGCAAGAAATCAATGTTCAAACCCTTGTTGAAGCCGGTCTTACCTCTTCAAAACAACGCATCAAAATTCTTGCTAACGGTGCTATTTCAGTAGCCCTCACAGTAACAGCTCACGCATTCTCTAAGACAGCCGAAGCTGCTATTGTTGCCGCTGGTGGAACAGCTGTTAAACTCTAATCAAAATGGGAGCTATTAAAACCTTAAAAAATATCTGGAAAATCGAAGATTTGCGCAAGCGAATTATCTCGACAATCCTTTTGGTACTCGTATATCGGGTAGGATCATTCGTGGTCCTTCCCGGTGTCGACCCCCTTCAGCTCGATGCATTGCGCTCACAAACAAGCGGTGGCTTGATGCAACTCCTCGACATGTTCTCGGGTGGTGCATTTTCTAATGCTTCTATATTTGCATTGGGTATCATGCCTTACATTACCGCTTCGATTGTGATACAATTGCTCGGCATGGTTTTGCCTTCGTTCCAAAAAATGCAACGTGAAGGCGAAAGTGGCCGAATGAAACTCAACCAATACACACGCTACCTCACTGTGCTCATTCTTTTGTTGCAAGGTCCTGCATACCTCGTCAACCTCAGAGTGCAAATGGGTGCCGCCTTCCCCGAAGGTTGGGCGTTCTTGGTTGTTTCTACAATCGTTTTGGCTGCAGGCAGTATGTTTATCATGTGGCTTGGTGAGCGCATTACCGACCGCGGTATTGGTAACGGTATTTCCTTTATCATCCTCATCGGTATCATCGCACGCCTTCCCTTGGCTCTCGCTCAAGAGTTTACCAATCGATTCACTTCACAACAAGGTGGATTGGTTATTTTCTTGGTCGAAATAGTATTCCTGCTCTTGGTTATCGCTTTGGCAATCATGCTTGTACAAGGTGTACGTAAAGTACCCGTACAATATGCCAAGCGTATCGTAGGTAACAAACAATATGGTGGCGCAAGACAGTATATACCCCTTAAGGTAAATACTGCAGGTGTAATGCCTATCATTTTTGCCCAAGCCATCATGTTTATTCCTATTACCATCGCCGGATTCAACGCCGAGGCTGCAAGCTCAGCATTCTTCCGTTCATTCATGTCGATGACTGGTTTCTGGTACAACGCAATCTTTGCGGTGTTGATTATAGCCTTTACCTACTTCTACACAGCCATAACAGTACAACCTACTCAAATGGCCGAAAATATGAAGCAGAACAACGGCTTTATCCCCGGTATCAAACCCGGTAAGAAAACAGCTGAATACCTTGACTCTATTATGTCGCGTATCACAATGCCCGGATCTATCTTCCTCGCCATTGTAGCTATTCTTCCCGCCTTTGCTCAAGCAGCCGGCGTGAGTGCCGAGTTCTCTCAATTCTTTGGTGGAACATCGTTGCTCATCTTGGTAGGTGTAGTGCTCGATACTCTTCAACAAATAGAGAGCCATCTCATGATGCACCATTATGATGGTCTCATGAAGTCGGGTAAAATAAAAGGTCGTGCAGGTTATTAATAGGCGTTAAAGATGATTTATCTTAAAACGGACGAAGAAATAGCCTTGATGCGAGAAAGTAATACACTCGTGGGCAAAACACTGGGCGAGATAGCCCGGTGGATAGCCCCGGGCATTACTACCCTGCGTCTTGACCAGATTGCCGAGCAGTATATCCGTGACAATGGTGGTATACCGGGTTTCAAAGGATATGGAGGCTTTCCCTTCACACTCTGTATCTCGGTCAATGAAAATATCGTGCATGGATTTCCCTCGAGCTATGTGCTTCGTGACGGTGACATCGTCTCTATCGATTGCGGAGCTATAGTAAAAGGTTACAACGGCGACTCGGCCTATACATTCCCGGTGGGGAATGTAGCTCCCGAGGTAATGGCCCTCCTTCGCACAACAAAGGAGTCGCTATACCAAGGTATCGAAAAGGCCATGGCCGGCAACCGTATAGGAGATATTTCAAATGCTGTGCAAACATATTGCGAAGCCCGTGGTTATTCGGTAGTGCGAGAGTTTATCGGACACGGAATAGGTCGCAAGTTGCACGAAGATCCCGAAGTGCCCAATTATGGACGTCGCGGATGTGGTGCCCTCCTCAAAAAAGGAATGTGCATCGCCATAGAGCCTATGATAAACCTCGGGTCGCGCAACGTAGTGATAGAACGTGATGGCTGGACAGCTCGCACACGCGATCGTAAGCCCTCGGCACACTACGAGCACACAGTAGCAATAACTCAAGAAGGACAGCCTGCCGAAATATTATCGTCATTCGATTATATCGAAGAAGTTTTAGGAGAAAACAGCATTTAACTACATTAATTATATGGCAAAACAAGCAGCAATAGAACAAGACGGTATCATCGTAGAAGCGTTGTCAAACGCCATGTTCCGTGTGGAACTTGAAAACGGGCATGAAATAACAGCTCACATCTCAGGAAAGATGCGCATGCACTATATTCGCATCCTCCCCGGTGACAAAGTGCGAGTAGAAATGTCGCCCTACGACCTTACCAAAGGAAGAATTGCTTTTAGATATAAATAAAAAATACATAACGACATGAAAGTAAGAGCATCTATCAAAAAGCGCACAGCCGACAGCAAAATCGTACGTCGCAAAGGTCGCTTGTATGTAATTAACAAGAAAAATCCCAAATATAAACAACGTCAGGGATAATTTTATTATTTTTGCAAAATCAAAAAAAGTAATATAATATGGCAGTAAGAATTGTTGGTGTAGACTTGCCGCAAAACAAGCAAGGCGAAATAGCCTTGACCTATATCTACGGTATAGGTCGCAGCGCAGCCAAGACCATTTTGGACAAGGCCGGCGTAAACAAAGCAACCAAGGTAAAAGATTGGACAGATGCCGAGGCTGCTAAGATTCGTGAGATTATTGGCTCAGAGTACAAAGTAGAGGGTGATCTCCGTACAGAAGTACAACTCAATATCAAACGTCTCATGGATATCGGTTGCTATCGTGGTATACGTCACCGTATCGGCTTGCCCGTGCGTGGTCAAAGCACCAAAAACAACGCCCGTACACGTAAGGGTAAGAAGAAAACAGTTGCTAACAAGAAAAAAGCTACTAAATAATAAGTAACTATGGCAAAAAAGACAGTCGCAACAAAGAAGAGAAATGTTAAAGTCGATGCAGTAGGACAAGTACACATCCACTCTTCGTTCAACAACATTATCGTATCGCTTGCCAATGGTGAGGGTCAAGTTATCTCTTGGTCATCGGCAGGTAAAATGGGCTTCCGTGGTTCAAAGAAAAACACTCCCTACGCTGCACAAATGGCAGCTCAAGATTGTGCCAAAATCGCATTTGACCTCGGTCTTCGCAAAGTTAAAGCCTATGTAAAAGGACCCGGTAACGGCCGTGAATCAGCTATCCGTACTATCCACGGTGCAGGTATCGAAGTAACAGAAATTATCGACGTTACTCCGCTTCCTCACAACGGTTGCCGTCCTCCCAAAAGAAGAAGAGTATAATAAAACAAACTCAGTATTTAGTAACAGAATCCCGAATAGTGAATAGATTGCACTAATCTCCTCTCTGCAATCGCGGCTGCACTCTTCCCGGTTCGAGACAAAATTCAAAATTTAAAATTTTTAGAAATGGCAAGATATACCGGACCTAAAACCAAAATCGCTCGTAAATTCGGCGAAGCTATTTATGGCCCCGACAAAGTTCTCTCTAAGAAGAACTATCCTCCCGGTCAACACGGCGTAAACAGACGTCGCAAAACATCTGAGTATGGTATACAGCTTCGTGAGAAACAAAAAGCCAAATACACCTATGGTGTGCTTGAAAAACAATTCCGCAACCTCTTCGAGAGAGCATCTCGCAAGAAAGGTATCACCGGTGAGGTACTCCTTCAACTTCTCGAAGCACGTCTCGACAATGTAGTATACCGCTTGGGTATCGCTCCCACTCGTGCTGCTGCCCGTCAATTAGTGCTCCACCGTCACATCGTTGTGAATGGTAAAGTTGTTAACATCGCATCTTACTCTGTGAAACCCGGCGAAGTTGTCGGAGTTCGCGAAAAATCTAAATCTCTCGAGGTTATTGCCGATTCTTTGGCTGGTTTCAACCACAGCAAATATCCTTGGATAGAGTGGGACGAGGCTACTAAGAGCGGTAAATTGTTACACCTCCCCGAGCGTGCCGACATCCCCGAGAACATTAAGGAACAAGCGATTGTTGAGTTGTATTCTAAATAATAAGTAGTCAAATGGCAATTTTAGCATTTCAAAAACCTGACAAAGTATTGATGCTGGAGGCGGATAACTTCTTTGGTAAGTTTGAGTTCCGTCCTTTGGAGCCCGGCTATGCCGTTACAATCGGTAACGCTTTGCGCCGTATACTCCTTAACTCGCTCGAAGGCTTTGCTATTACTTCGATTCGCATCGACGGTGTTAAACACGAGTTCTCCTCAATACCCGGAGTAATAGAAGATGTTACCAACATCATTCTCAACCTCAAAAAGGTGAGATTCAAACAAATCGTCGAAGAAATCGAGAACGAAAAAGTCTCTATCAGCGTGTCGGGTACAGATATATTCAAGGCTGGCGACATCAGCAAGTCGCTTACAGGATTTGAAGTACTTAACCCCGAATTGGTAATTTGCCATCTCGATGCAAACGCAAGTTTCAACATCGAACTCACCATCAACAAGGGCCGTGGCTACGTCCCCGCTGACGAAAACCGCACCCCCAACGATGCTATCGATGTAATTGCTATCGACTCTATCTTTACGCCCATTCGCAATGTCAAGTACACTCGCGAAGACTTCCGCGTAGAGCAAAAGACCGACTACGAGAAACTCACATTAGAAATTACAACCGACGGTTCAATCCATCCCAAAGAGGCTCTCAAAGAAGCCGCCAAAATCCTCATCCACCACTTCATGCTCTTCTCTGACGAGAAGATAACTCTCGAAGCTTCTGATGCCGACGGTAGCGAAGAGTTTGACGAAGAAGTACTCCGCACTCGTCAGCTCCTCCAAAAGAAACTCGTCGACATGGGGCTTTCTGTACGTGCACTTAACTGCTTGAAGTCGGCCGATGTTGAAACATTGGGTGAGTTGGTAGTTTACAACAAAACCGACCTTCTCAAGTTCCGCAACTTCGGTAAAAAATCACTTACTGAACTCGATGAGATGTTGGCCAGCCTCAACCTCTCCTTCGGAATGGATACCTCTAAGTATAAATTAGATAAAGAGTAAAACGATGAGACACAATAAAAAATTCAATCACTTGGGTCGTACCAAATCTCACCGCGATGCGCTTTTGTCAAACATGGCATCATCGTTGATTCTTCACAAAAGAATCTTTACAACTTTGGCCAAAGCCAAAGCCTTGAGAGTGTACGTTGAACCCCTCATTACAAAAGCTAAAGAAGATACAACCGCTTCTCGCCGTGTAGTTTTCAGCTACCTCCAAAACAAATACGCTGTAACAGAGTTGTTCAAAGAAGTAGCTGCTAAGGTAGGCGACCGCCCCGGAGGTTACACTCGTATCCTCAAGACCGGTCACCGTCTTGGTGACAACGCTGCAACTTGTTTGATCGAGTTGGTAGACTACAACGAAAACATGCTCAAAGAGAAAGCCGAGAAGAAAGCTACTCGCACACGTCGCTCTAAAAAATCAGCCGCTGTTGAAGCTCCCGCCCCTGAGGCTCCCGCTGCCGAGTAATATTATTCATTATAAAGAAAAAGCCCTGTATTCACCCGAATGCAGGGCTTTTATGTATTATTAGTGTCCGATACCAATACCTTCTCTACACCTTTACACTACCAACCTAAGGATATTTGATAAAATCTGCCCCTATCTCCCGTAATCCAAAATTTGGCAAATATGTTTTGGCATAGCAGTTACCATCACTCAAAGCGTCACTTCGACAGGTAATGAAGTCTTTGGAGATTGTTTGTCACTATGGGATGTAATCATAGAAGATGCCAACATCGGAGCGCGGACAAAAGAAAGCATTGGAGTACCCCGAAGCACAAATCCCCATATCGGGTTGCGATGGCAAATTGTTCACGATAAAGCTTATGCCCAACGAGCTGTACAGTATCACCGACAATATAGCAATCCTGCAGCCAAATCTCGACGAAATGCCCATGAAACAAGGCCTGTATATAGTAGCAGTAGGCACAGAAGTAGAGGAAGTAATGATTAAATACCATGATATAAAACAATGGCTTGATACAACAGATGGTATTAAGCCCCCTCTATATTTAATGTGTATAGTTTGCGAATTACAGTGTTACGCAACCGTTTGCATGTTTTGTTGCGTGAAAAATGATATATTTTTTGCTAACGGCACAAAATCGTGCTTACCTTTGCACTCGCAAACGGGAAGAGACCCGCTTGAAAACAGCGAAGAAAAAATTTTTAAAAAAACATCCTCAAAAATTTGGATGGTATTATAAAAAGGTATTATCTTTGCACCACTTTCGCTCAGTAAAACGAGCGTTAGTAAAACGAAAGAGATCATTGGAACAATAAAAGAGAGACAATAGTACAGAACGGGATACATTGTAAGATGTATAAAGAACGTAAGTACGAGTCACGTCAGTTTAAACCGAGCTAAGGAGAACTTAGAGGTCGTTGG
>JAFXAB010000021.1 GCA_017522135.1 Bacteroidaceae bacterium | reverse complement strand
TACATTTAATTTGTTGTATATCACAAAGATAATATTTTTTTGTGATATGGCAAAGCCCCGGCTTGTGAAAGTCAGGGCTTTGTTCGTTTTTTTACAAAATGTTTCTTACGAAAAGAGGATGCCTCGTTTTGAGACACCCTCATAATTTTATGTTTTGCAAAGATTATTTCTTTGTGAGTACCGAGTCGTCAAACTCCAAACCCTTCTTTGCCAAACGAGCCTTTTGGATTTCGTAGGCAATAGGTGTAGCAACGAACAAGGTAGCAAAAGTACCAACGATAACACCAAACAACATGGCAAATACAAAGCTGCGGATTGTATCGGCACCCAAGATGAAGATAACAAGCAATACAACAGCTGTACTTACAGAGGTGTTCATTGTACGCGACAATGTACTATTGAGAGCGTAGTTGATAACCTCGGCACGATTGCGTTTGGGATAGAGTTGAAGCTCCTCGCGGATACGGTCAAATACCACCACTGTATCGTTCACGGCATAACCGATAACGGTAAGGATTGCAGCGATGAATGTTTGGTCAACCTCCATTGAGAAAGGTATGATACCATAGAAGAGTGAGTAGAGACCGATAATCACGTAAGTTGTGAATGCCAATGATACCAAAGTACCTATTGAGAACGCAACGTCACGGAAGCGCAACAAGATGTACAAGAAGATGGCGATGAGTGAGAAGAATACAGCCCACATTGCACCGGTCTTGATATCCTCAGCAATAGAGGGACCTACCTTTTGTACACTCATTACATGCTCAGCCTCAAATGCCTCAACACCCTTGTTGTCTACCATCTCGGCCAAGCCGGCATAGAGTTTATCGAGGATCTCTTGGTCGATAGCTTCGTCTGACTCAGCAATACGATAGTTGGTAGATACACGAACTTGGTTCTCGCTTGAGATGGTGATTACCGACAATGAGCTACCCTCAAATTGGGGTGCAAGCATGCGTTGTATTTCTTGAGTATTAACAGGCTCCTCAAAACGGATAACATAGTTGCGACCACCCGAGAAGTCGATACCTTGGTTTACACCACGAGTAACAAACGATACTGTCATGATTACAACCAATACAGCCGATACAATGAAACCAATCTTACGGCTGCCCAAGATATTGAAGTTGTTGTTTACAAGCAAGTTCTTAGAAACACCGGTGGTGAATGTAATCTTTTTACCCCACTCCTTGTCCGAAATCCACTCAAATGCTATGCGTGAAAGGAATACAGCAATGAAGAATGAGATAACGATACCGATGATAAGTGTTGTGGCAAAACCCTTGATAGGACCTGTACCGTACATCAACAAGATAACACCTGTGATGATAGAGGTGAGGTTCGAGTCGAAGATGGCCGAGAATGCATTCTTGTAACCATCGGCAATAGCTGTTTTGAGGTTTTTACCCGAGCGCAACTCTTCTTTGGTACGCTCGAAGATGAGCACGTTGGCGTCTACAGCCATACCCAATGCCAACACGATACCGGCAATACCCGAGAGTGTGAGCACAGCTTGGATAGAGGCAAGAATACCCATTGTGAAGAAGAAGTTGATGAGCAAACCTACGTTTACTACCGAACCGGGGATGAAGCCATACATTACAACCATGTAAATCATCAAGATGATAAGCGCAACAACAAACGAGATGATACCGCTGTTGATAGCCTCTTGACCCAATGAAGGACCGATAACGTCTTCTTGGATGATGTTTACACCGGCAGCCATCTTACCCGACTTGAGCACGTTGGCCAAGTCTTTGGCCTCTTCGGGAGTAAAGCCACCCGATATTTCCGAGCTACCACCGGCAATTGCACCGTTTACGTTGGGGAATGAATATACTTGGTCGTCAAGTACGATTGCTATTGCGTTACCAATGTTGTTTCCTGTGAGTTTTTCCCACTCCTTGGCACCTTGGCTGTTCATGTTCATGTGAACTACCGAACCACCACGATATTTGTCGAAGTCGTCACGAGCATCTACCACAACATCGCCCGACATAGAGGCACGACCACCCTTACCGGCTTTCAATGCTATAAGTTGGAAGTAAGTACCTTTCTCGTCGATAGCCTTTACAGTCCAGCGAGTAACGAGGTTGTTGGGAAGAATATCTTGAGCAATCTTGCTTGCCAACATGCTGTTAACCTCAGCTGTATCGTTCTTGTGAGCAAAACCAAGAATAGGAGAGCCTTGGAATTGATCTTGTATCAATATAGAGAACAAGGGGTTTTGCTTACGGAATTGCTCCATTTGAGCAGCTTCGTTGTTCTCGGCAACAACCTCTTCAAGGGCGGCACTCAAGCTGTCGGTAGTAGCAGTCTCAGCAACTGTCTCTACAACCTCTTCGGTAACAGTCTCTTCTGCAACCTCTTGGTTGGCAGCCGACAATGCCAAAGCGTTGTTTACCGATTGCAATTGAGCTACAACTTGCTCATATTTATATGTCTCCCAGAACTCCAGATTGGCGGCACCTTGCAAAAGGTTGCGAACACGCTCAGGCTCTTTCACACCGGGAAGCTCAACAAGGATACGACCATCCTTTTCGAGTTTTTGGATATTGGGAGCAACAACACCAAAGCGGTCGATACGGTTGCGCAATACGTTGTAAGAGTTGTCAACGGCTGTGTTAAGCTCTTCGCGCAATACATCAATAACCTCTTCGTTGGTTGAAGCGGGTTTGATTTTCTCTTTCAATTCGTGAGTGCTGAAGATAGCAGCCAAACGAACATTGGGGTCGAGTTTCTTATACTCGTCTACAAAGACTTGCAAGAAGTCGTTGTTGTCGGCTTGGTTGGCTACAGCATTGGCGATGGCTTTGTTGAAGTTTACATCGGGGTTGTTGTTTGCCAACTGCTTCAATACATCGGCAACCGAAATTTGAAGAGTTACGTTCATACCACCCTTGAGGTCGAGACCCAAACCAATCTCCATCTCACGGCATTGTTGATAGGTGTAATAACCAAGATAAACCTTCTCTGTCGAGATTGAGTCGATATACTCTTTGTACAAAGTCTCATCACCGGCTGCATACTCCTCGGCCTTTCCGTTGTGGTGTGAAGTCACCATTGAGAAAGAGAGGTAGAACAGACAGATCAAAGCCAACAAAGTAGCAATCACTCCTGTAAAAACTTTGTTTTGCATGTGTCTATTACTTTATGTTTTAAATTTATAGATTTTTCGCATTTTATTTAGCGTGCAAATATACGGTTTTTTTCTTTTATACAGCAATTTCATCTCTTTTATTTGATTTTTTAGCATAAAGAGTGGGGTAAATATGTGATATTTTGCGCTCAATACCACATTTTTTGTACCTTTATCGCCTCAATTTATATATTGTATTATGAAATATCATTTGACGCTACGATGTCTGCCTATAGCAATTCTCATTATCTCCATGGGGTTGTTGCTCTTCTCATGTGCCAACATGTCGCGCCCGAGCGGCGGTCCTAAAGACGAAACGCCTCCGCAATATATCAAGAGTCGTCCCCTGCCCAATGCGTGCAATATTGACGGGAAACGCATTGAGATTGAGTTTGACGAGATTGTTCAAGTCGATAAGCCGTCGGAGAAGATTATTATTTCTCCCGTGCAAATAAGTATGCCTAAAATACAGGCTCAGGGCAAGAAGGTGCGTATAGAGCTGCAAGATTCTTTATTGCCCAATACTACCTATACACTGGACTTTGGTGATGCTATTGTAGATAATAACGAAAAAAATGCACTGAAAGGATTCAGTCTCTCTTTTTCGACAGGAGATACTCTCGATTCGTTGCAAATATCGGGCATACTGCTCAATGCCGAGAATTTGGAGCCTGTGACCGGTATGCTTGTGGGTGTATATAGTAATATCGAAGATAGTGCTTTTTCTACTTTGCCCATGGAGCGTATATCTTCGAGCGATGCTTTAGGACACTTTACTATACGTAATCTCAAAGCAGACCATCCATACCGTATTTTTGCACTTAAAGATGCTAATCGCAACTACCGCTTTGACGACCCATCCGAGGATATCGCTTTTCTCGACACGGCTTTTGTTGCTTATGCCGAGCCTAAGCAGTATGCCGATACAATATACACCGACTCGCTCACGGTAGATACTATTATATATATAGACTATAATAGTTTTTATCCCAACGACATCTTGCTCATGGCATTTAATGAGCAGAAGAAAAATCGTTATATGGAAGATAAATCGCGCGTGACGCGTAACAAACTCGACTTTATTTTCTCTACTCCCCACGACTCGTTGCCTCGTATTACTCCTCTAAATTTTGAGGCCGATAGCAACTGGTATGTTTTGGAGAGTAATCTCACCAATGACACGTTGTCTTATTGGATAAAAGATTCGCTTGTATTCAACATCGACACACTGAAGTTGTCTATGCAATATTATCGCACCGATACGCTCAATAACCTCTCGCTGTGTGACGACACTCTTACTCTCACCTATCGCGCACCCAAGGAGAGCAAGAGCAAAAAAAGAAGAAATACTCGCAATGAGAACGATTCTTTGCCCGATGCTCCTCCTACCGTCTTTGCCGAGATGACTATAAATGTGAGCAATAGTCATGATGTACACAAACCTATACCTATACAATTTGCCACACCTATCGACAGCATCAATCACTCGGCCTTCCACCTATACGAGAAGCAAGATACATTGTGGATAAATATCCCCGACACTATATACACCCTTGCCCCCGACTCGACCCGTTCACGCACTTATTTGCTCTCCCACAAGTGGAAACCCGAGGGTGAATATAAAATAGAAGCCGACTCGATGGCTGTGATTGATATGTATGGATTACATACCGACAAGGTCAATAAAAACTTTAAGATAAAGTCGTTGCAAGAGTATTCCAACTTGTATTTTGCTATTATGGGTATTCAAGATGGTGCTGTGGTACAGCTGCTCGATGGTGGTGACAAGCCGGTTGTTAATGCACCGGTGTTGGAGGGTGGCGCAGAGTTTACTTATCTGAAGCCCGGAACATACTATGCTCGTATGTATATCGATAGCAACAACAATGGCAAATATGATACCGGAAATTATGCTCTCAAACTGCAACCCGAAGAGGTTTACTACTATCCGCAGGCTCTTGAGTTGCGTGCTTTCTGGAATGTCGAGCAAGACTGGAATATATACCAGACTGCCATAGACCGACAAAAACCCAATGCGATAAAGAAAAACAAGCCCAAAGAGGAGAAGAAGGATAAGAAAGAGGATGAAGAGAACGACGACCCATACGGATATGGCTCGGGCAATGCCTATGGCAATACTCCCGGTGGATATGGCTCGTCGGGTGGATATGGCTCCAATCCTTCATTCCCGACAAGAAGATAACAAACAAGAGTAATATATGAAAAGAATAGCCATTTTTGCCTCCGGCTCGGGAACTAATGCCGAGGCTATTGCCCGCCACTTGGCCGGCAATAAAGAGATTGAAGTTGCCTGTGTATTGTCAAATCGTGCCGATGCCGGTGTGCATCAGCGCATGGAGCAGTTCAATATTCCTACGCACACATTTGCCAAAGAAGTATGGAGCGAAGCTCATCCTATTGTTGAGGTATTGCAAAAAGAACAAATAGACCTTGTGGTGTTGGCCGGATTTATGCGTAAGATAGAGACTCCTCTCACCACAGCCTTTGCCGGCCGTATTATTAATATACACCCTTCGTTGTTGCCTCGTCATGGCGGTAAGGGTATGTATGGTCACCATGTGCATGAAGCTGTGCTTGCAGCAGGCGATACCGAAAGCGGCATTACTATTCACTATGTTGACGAGCAGATTGATGGTGGCAAGATTATCTTCCAAGCACGATGTGAGGTACTTCCCGATGATACTCCCGACACCCTTGCCGACCGTATTCACGTCTTGGAGCATCGCCATTTCCCTCAGGTAATAGAGGATTTGCTCAGCCGATAAATAATAGCCAACGCAACTTATACAGACGACGATATCGCGCACCCTGATATTCAATACCCCGGAAAGTCTCTTTGCCGACTTTTGGGGTATTGCTTTGTGGTATACATATTATTGTTGAGTTGATTGCACAATTTCGTTGCGCAGTTGTGATGCCGTACAGTGCAAGATAGGATGCTCCCATTGTGGTGCTATCTCACACAGTGGGTCGAGTACAAAATTGCGCAGATGCATGCGAGGGTGAGGAAGAGTCAATATATCGTCGCAACACACCATGTCGTCACAAGCTATGAGGTCTATATCGAGCAGTCGGTCGCAGTATGTACCATCGGCATTGCGGTGTGTAGAACACCCCATCTCTACCTCTATTTGATGTGTGCGCAACAGTACTTCGTGTGGCTCTAATGCACTCCGCACCGATATAACAGCGTTCATAAACAAGTTGTCCGACACAAATCCGTCGGCTTGTGTTTGGTACATTGACGAGCGGGCTTCCACAATACCAATGCGCTCGCCTATCAAGGCTATTGCTTGCTTGATGATGTGCTCTCTTTCTCCAATATTTGAACCGAGTCCTATGTAAAAAAGTTTCATAAAATACCGTTTTTAAAGTATCTTGTGGCCTGTTTTTCGTTGCAAAGTTATCAAAAAAGTTTGTCTCGGCAATTATTAAAATCATATTTGTGTTGAAAAATATATGCTTTTTTGTACCCAAAATATAACAGAAAAGCTATATCTTTACACACGATTTTGCCACAAATCGCCCGCTATTTAAATGTAAATATTTAATTTCAACAGTATAACAAATGGAGACAAAAGCCATTACCATCATCAAGCGCGACGGAGCGTTGCAAGCATTTTCTATAGATAAGATAAAGCGTGCCATTGAGAAAGCATATCGTGCAGGTAATATCAACGATGAGGCTACTATCAATCAAGTAGCCGAGCGTGTAATGCAGGATATCACTACCGAGCAGGTTACGGTAGAACAAGTGCAAGACCTTGTCGAAAGAGAACTGATGCGTGTCAACCCCGATATTGCCAAGCGTTATATTATATACCGAGAGTGGCGCACCAAGGAACGTGACAAACGTACCTCGATGAAGCATGTGATGGATGGTATTGTGTCGGTAGAGAAGAATGATGTAAATCTCAGCAATGCCAATATGTCGTCGCATACACCGGCCGGCCAGATGATGACCTTTGCCTCGGAGGTTACTAAGGACTATGCCTACAAATACTTGGTGGGAGTGCGCTATGCTCGCGCGCACAAGAACGGCGATATTCACATACACGACCTCGATTATTATCCGACCAAGACTACAACCTGCACACAGTATGACCTTGACGATATTTTCTCGCGAGGTTTTCGTACCAAGAACGGTACTGTGCGTCCGCCTCAATCTATATTTAGTTATGCTACATTGGCAACAATTATTTTCCAGACCAACCAGAATGAGCAACATGGCGGACAGTCTATCCCGGCTTTCGATCACTTCATGGCTCCCGGTGTTCTCAAGAGTTTTCGCAAGCATCTTATAGATGGTATTTCTTTCTTGATGGAGCTGAAGGGTTGCGATAGAGCAATTCTCTTGAAAGAGGCTTTTGCCGAAATAATCACAACCATCGCCGAAAACGATGTACAGAGTGCTTCTGTAATGAATGTACTGCATGAGCGAGGGTTAAATATAACAGACACCGAGTTGCATAAATTGTGGGAGCATGCCTATGAGTCGACTCGCAAGGATACACATCAGGCTATGGAGGGCCTTATACACAACCTCAATACCATGCACTCGCGTGGTGGTAACCAAGTGGTATTCAGTTCTATCAATTATGGAACAGACACAAGTGCCGAGGGGCGTATGGTGATACGAGAGCTGTTGGCCTCGACGGTCAAGGGTTTAGGGTCGGGCGAAGTGCCGGTCTTTCCTATACAGATTTTTAAGGTTAAAGAGGGCATATCATACTCCGAGGCCGACTATAACAAGGCTCTGGAGAATATCGAAGATGCCATGGCCGGCAAGATAAAATTTGAGACACCCAATTTCGACCTCTTGTTGTTGGCGTGCAAGACAACCTCTACATCGCTCTTCCCCAATTTCCTCTTTCTCGATGCTCCCTACAATGTGCATGAGGATTGGCGAGCCGATGATCCCGACCGTTTTCGCTATGAAGTGGCAACAATGGGTTGTCGCACTCGCGTGTTTGAAAATCTCAATGGCATAAAGAGCTCGTGGGGGCGTGGCAACCTCTCGTTTACCTCTATGAATATGCCCCGATTGGCTATCGAGGCTCGCCGTGAGGCCGAGGAGTTGCATCCCTATGACGACAAGCATGTTGTACGCAAGGAGGCTCGCATTATCTTCCTCGAAAAAGTGCGCGTGATGGCCGCTATGATTGCCGAGCAACTTTATGAAAGATACCAATATCAGCGTACAGCCCTTGCACGCCAATTCCCATTTATGATGGGCAACGATGTGTGGAAGGGAGGTATGCATCTCAATGCAAATGATGAAGTAGGCGATGTACTCCTTTCGGGTACTCTGGGTATAGGGTTTATCGGTGGTCACAATGCTATGGTGGCTATATATGACGAGGGACACACTCACAGCCAGGAAGCGTGGAATACGCTCTACGATGCGATACAGGTAATGAATACGGTTGTCGAAGAGTATAAGCTCCGTTATGGTCTCAACTATTCGGTGTTGGCAACACCGGCCGAGGGTTTGTCGGGGCGTTTTACCAAGATAGACCGCCAACGTTATGGTGTGATACCCGGTGTTACCGACCGCGACTACTATGTCAACTCGTTCCATATAGATGTAAAAGAGCCTATCAGCATTGTCGATAAGATTAAGAAAGAGGCTCCTTTCCATGCCATCACCCGTGGCGGACACATTACTTATGTCGAGTTGGATGGCGAGGCTAAGAAGAACGTTGTGGTTATACTCAAGATTGTGAAGGTAATGCAAGACGAAGGCGTGGGCTATGGCTCTATCAATCACCCCATCGATACTTGTCGCCACTGTGGATACAAGGGTGTGATATATAGTGCATGCCCTGTATGTCAGAGCGAAAATATCATGCGCATGCGTCGCATTACAGGCTATCTGACAGGAAGTCTTGAGACTTGGAATTCGGCCAAGCAAGCCGAAGAGCGTGATCGTGTAAAACACAGCTGATGTATCCGCTCAACATTATAAATGTCTATCCCGAAACCATAGCCGATGGCTATGGGCTCCGATATGCTATATATTTGGCCGGTTGTCGTCATGCTTGTCCCGGATGTCACAACCCCGATAGTTGGTCGCCAACGGCCGGAGAACCATTTACAGAGGAGATAATGTCGCGCATTATAGACGAAATAAATGCCGACACTCTGCTTGATGGTGTCACTATCACGGGGGGAGATCCTTTTTATAACCCCGAAGCTCTGCTTGAGTTGCTTGCGCGTCTCAAGCGCGAAACGCGACAGAATATATGGTGCTATACAGGATTTACTTATGAGGCACTGTTGAAGAATGACGTTATGCGCGATTGCTTGTATTATATCGATACACTTGTCGATGGCCCTTTTGTCAAGCATCTGTACGACCCTGCATTGCTCTTTCGTGGTAGTCGCAACCAGCGCATTTTGCATCTCCATCCCAAGTCTCATACTATTGCTCAAGAGGGCGGATATAGGCCATAGATACCGACAACAAGAGCGGGGTTGCACACAGGCCGTGTGCAACCCCGCTACTGTTTGTGATGTCAGCCCTATTTCTTGGCCTCTAAGATAGGTAAGTTGGCCTCGGTAGGGATGTAGATGACCTTGTCGGTAGCAGTATTTTGTTGGCGCACCCACAAGTATTGTATGTAAGTGGGTGTAAGTGAACCGTTCTCTATTTGTATGGCTTCGGCAGCACCCTTAGCGCGTTCTACCTCGGCTTGGGCATTGAGTTTCTCAGCCTCAAGATTAGCTTTAGCTTCCTCAATCTTGATACGACGATTTTGCTCGGCTTTGGCAAACTCGGCACGACCACTCATCTCCTGGCTCCATACTGTGTAGGTGGGAATGGCAAACATAAAGAATGCAATGACCAATGCAAATGTGAGCAATATAGACCAATAGAACGATGCGTGATAGGTGGTCTTTCCGGGTTCTCTTGTGATGAATTTCATAATATTTCTTTCTTTTAGCGTTGTTATATTATTTATCTATCGTAGCATATTGCTTACTCTATTTACAGCGGCGATGAATGTATCTATCTCTTCGCGGGTATTGTATACGGCAAACGAGGCACGTACCGTTCCTTCTATTCCCAGTGCGCGCATGAGAGGTTGTGCACAATGGTGTCCGGTGCGCACGGCAATACCCAGCTTATCGAGCAACATGCCCATGTCGTAGTGGTGTATATTGCCTACGAGAAACGATATAACCGGTGTTTTGTGTGTAGCTGTACCATATATTTTCATTCCCTCTATCTCTTGCAGACGGGCTGTGGCGTAATGTAACAAGTCTTCTTCGTGTGCCTTCATGGCATCAAACCCTACACTCTCTATCCAGTCGAGTGCTGTGGCGAATGCTGCACTGCCAACATAGTCGGGCGTGCCGGCCTCGAACTTGTAGGGCAGTTCGTTGAAGGTAGTGCGTTCAAAAGATACCTGAGCAATCATCTCTCCACCTCCCTGATAGGGCGGGATGGCATCGAGCCATTTCTCTTTGCCGTAGAGCACGCCTATACCGGTGGGGCCATACACCTTGTGTGCCGAGAAGACGTAGAAGTCGGCATCAAGGGCTTGCACGTCTACAGCCAAGTGTGGAATGCCTTGTGCACCGTCGACCAACACGGGTATGTCGTGTGCGTGAGCATAAGTAATCATCTCTTCGACCGGGTTGATAGTACCCAATACGTTTGATGCGTGCATCACGCACACCAGTCGGGTGTGCTCGTTGAAGAGGCTCTTATATACATCCATCTCCAATTCGCCCCTTTCATTGATGGGAACGACACGTAGTTTTATATCCTTACGACTCTGTAATAGTTGCCAGGGTACGATGTCGGAGTGGTGCTCCATGACAGTGAGTATCACTTCGTCGCCATCTTGCAAAAATCTCTCGCCAAAAGAGTGTGCTACAAGATTTATTGCCTCGGTCGTGCCTCGGGTAAATATTATCTCATGGCTGTGTCGGGCGTTGATGTAGCGTTGCACGCGTTTTCGTGCGTTTTCGTGGGCGTCGGTAGCCTCTTGACTCAGGGTGTGCACGCCACGGTGCACGTTGGCATTTACGCGACAATAGCTGTCGGCTATGCGGTCTATTACACACTGCGGATGTTGCGATGTTGCGGCATTATCGAGGTATACCAGCGGCTTACCGTGTATCTCGCGATTTAGAATGGGAAATTGGAAGCGAATGTTGGCTATATCTAACATTGTTATTGTTGTTTTTGGGTGCGCATGGCACATTGTTGACATTGCGATAATTCGCCACGGAAACGTTTCTCAACCAACTGACGCAGGCGGTCTTTGAGGGCTTCAAGACGCACATTTTCTATCACGTCGCTCATGAAGGCAAATTGCAACAACAAGCGTGCTTCGGCCTCCGAGATACCGCGTGTGCGCATGTAGAACAGTGCTTGTTGGTCGAGCTGACCCACCGTTGCACCATGGCTGCACTTTACATCGTCGGCATATATTTCCAATTGTGGCTTGGTGTACATGTGTGCTGTTGATGAGGCGCAAAGGTTTTTGTTGCTTTGGTAGGCCTCGGTTTTTTGAGAACCTTCACGTACCAATATGCGACCGGCAAATGAGCCTATGGCATTTTCGTCAAGAACAAACTTGAATAACTCGTTGCTCTTGCAATGTGCTGCACGGTGGTCTATATGGCTGTATATGTCTACTTTCTTGTCGCCATCGGCTATGGCCATACCGCAGAGTTGTGTCTCGCATCCCTCTCCTTCAAGCGCAATGTAGTAGTTGTCGCGAGTAGTACCATTGCGCAGGGTGATGCCATTTACCAGCACATTGGATGTGGCTGCTTGCTGTACAAAGGTCGACGATACACGTTGCACACAAGTTGCGTTTTCCTCCAGGTTGTAGTAGTCGACAATGGCTCCCTCTCCGGCATATATTTCGGTTACCTGGGTGATGAGCTGATTTACACCGTCGTCCTCGCTATGGTCGCATACCAGAAGTTTGGCTTGAGCACCCTCTTCGGCTACCACCAGTATGCGACGACTGTGCATCATAGATACTCCTCCGCTTATGATGTTGACCAGTTGGATGGGACGCTCCAATACCACATGGCGCGGAATATACAAGAAAAATCCATCCTGTGCCAAGAGTGTATTCAACGCAACAGTACCATCTTTACTCATATCGGCCACCTTGCCATAGTAGCGTGCTACCAACTCGGGGTGTGACTCGGCTATATCGCGTAGCGAGCCTGCCAAAACGCCATCGGGCATCTCGCGGTTACGGTCGTGGCGGTAGAAGTTGTCGCCTACGAGAAAGTAAAGCTGTGTAGAGAGGTTAGGTACATCGCAACGGAATGCTTCGTGCGGTTGCGATGGCAACTCGATACGTGTAATATTGAGTCCGAAATCGGGGGCAAACATCGCCTCAAGATCGGTATGATGGTAATCTTCGTGACGTGTAGTAGGCAACCCGCTACGTTCTATTTCTTGAAGAGCGGCCGGACGCAATGCGTTGAGTACTGCCGACGAATGACGGTCGATTACCTCGTGATGCTCGCGGTAGAGGTCTATATATTGTTGTAGTGCTTGCATAACTCTCGATTATAATTCGCCCAACTCTTTTTTAATCCAGTCATAGCCCTTCTCTTCAAGCTCAAGAGCTAATTCGGGGCCGCCCGATTTCACGATGCGACCTTTGTACAATACGTGTACGAAGTCGGGTGCAATGTAATCGAGCAATCGTTGATAGTGGGTGATGACTATGGTAGCGTTATTGTCATTTTTGAGTTTATTCACGCCTTCGGCAACGATGCGAAGTGCGTCTATATCAAGTCCGCTATCGGTCTCATCGAGAATAGACAAGCGAGGCTCGAGCATGGCCATTTGGAATATCTCATTGCGCTTTTTCTCACCACCCGAGAAACCTTCGTTGACCGATCGACTTGCCAACTTATTGTCCAACTCGACAATGGCGCGCTTTTCTCGCATCAATTTCAGGAAGTCGGTGGCCGACATGGGCTCTTCACCGCGATATTTACGCAACTCGTTGATGGCGGCACGCATAAAGTTCACCATACTTACACCGGGTATCTCTACAGGATATTGAAAACTGAGAAACAGACCCTCGTGTGAGCGATCTTCGGGCGATAGTGCCAGGAGGTCTTTGCCATAAAACTCTACCTCGCCTTTTGTAACTTCATAGGCAGGATTACCTGTAAGAACTGCCGATAGTGTACTCTTTCCCGATCCATTAGGACCCATAATGGCATGCACCTCGCCCGGGCGCACGGTAAGGTTGATACCTTTCAATATCTCTTTGCCGTTGATGTTGGCATGTAAATCTTTTATTTGTAACATTTTATAGTTCTGTTTTTTTTGTTGTCCGACATTCTCTTTTATACTATCACAACCTGTTATCTATGCCTTATGTTCGGTGCGTATCAAGGCAATGTGATAGGTCGTACAAAGATACAATTTTTCTGTAGTTCTGCATAGAGTCGGTGGTTAAAAAATTTGTGCTTGCAAGTGTGCTGATTATTAGTTGAATATGAAATTTTTTAGCACTTTTTACCGAAAATGTTTTGAAGTGTAAATATAATGCCATACTTTTGTATCGGAAGCCGATATAACGACGGGCGTTATAACGAAAGCCGAAACAATGAAAAATATGGGAGAAAACACAGGTATCGTACTTACAGAAGCAGTGTATTACATACTGCTGTCGCTTACCAAACCCTTGCACGGTTATGGTATAATGCAAAAGATAGAGGAGATGACCGACGGTAGGCTGATAGTATCGGCCGGTACGCTGTATGGTGCTATCAATACGTTGCTCGATCGTGGCTGGATAGTGCAACATGCTACTGCTGAGGATAGTCGCCGCAAAGAGTATGTGATAACAGACGAGGGTCGCACAGTTGTGGCAAAAGAGTTGGAACGTCTTCGCGAGCTGGTTGCTAATGGCGAAGCTATATTGTGATAAAATATTAATACATAAAATAAGCAGATTATGGAGACAAAACGTTATTTCAGGTATTTCACGATTGCCGACTATGAGCGTGAACAAAAGTGGCTCAATGCCATGAGTCGCAGTGGATGGAACTTTGTTCGCACCAATGGTTTTATATATACCTTCGAGAAAGGTACGCCCGGAGAGTATATCTATAAGTTGGACTTGCCCAACGAATCGATGACCGACGTAGAGGTTGATGCCTACTATAAGTTTATGGAGGAGTGTGGCATTGAGATTGTCAGCAGCTTTAAATTCTGGCGTTATCTGCGCAAGAAGAGTGCCGACGGGCCGTTTGATGCGACAAACAATGCCATGACTCAATTATCAATGGTCAATAAAGCCTATGGTGTAGCAACCAAAACGCTCTGTGCCTTTATCGTGATATTTGCACTTCTCATATTGGCATTGAATATTGCACTGTCATTTGTCACCGGCAACGTGGCTGAGTTTATATCAGGTATCATTCATGGCATAGCCTCGTCGGCCTTCTTGGCAATGGCCATAATCATGGTACCTATCATACAACGCTTGCGCTCTCGCATGAATGAGTTGATCGACGAGATACAAATAAAAGGCTGATTACAGTAGACATATACGCACAACGAGGCGACTCTATCTCAGGTAGATGGGTCGCCTCGTTGGGTATAATCTTTTGTCTGTCTTATAAAATATATCCCACCGATATGCTCAGCTTGAAGATGTCGTTGCGAGTCGTTTGGTTGAGATATGAAGCCTGTCGAGTGAAGTCGGGAAGGTAGGCAAAGTTAAGCCCCACTCTTACATCGTTGAAGTTGTAAGCAACACCGGCCTCGGCTTTGATACCAAACATTACTTCGTTTTTGAGAAACGGAAGATTACTATCAGTCGCGTCATTGTAAGTATCGGTCAATTCAGTATGTACCGGTATGTCTACTTTAGGGCCTACACCTAAGTATACATGAAATCTGTTCAATGCGAGTTTGGCTCTAAAGGTAGTATTCACATGTATGTTGTGGCGCATCAATTGCCAGTCGGCCTCTCCTATGGGCAAGCCCGGGCTGTCCATTATCTCAATACGCTCAGCACCTCCGGTGGTTATATATCCTACTTCACTTGATAGATAGAACCACTCTTTCTCGAGCCAGTCAACACCAAATGCCACGCTACTACCAACCAATGTCTTGGAAAAGTTGTGCATGGGTGTGTCATCTTGCATCGAAGAGAATGTTGTTCCTACATCGAGTTTGATAACCTGAGCCGATAGAGGCAACGTTGCAATAATGATTGTGACAATAAGAACCAAACGTTTCATAGTAGTGCGTTTTGTGTGTTTCGTTTATATCTCTAACGTACTATAGTCCTCATTATTGTATTTTTGGGTGTTATTTATTGAATAAGTTTTACCAATCTGGCGAGCTCCTGCAAGAAGTAGTGCACCTCTATTTACCTCATAAAAGTGCTCTATATAATGCGATATTTTTCTTTCCAACATAGTGTTTTGCATTTTTCCAATACAAAAATGTGGGTAAAAATGCATTTTTCCAAAAAAATGGACTATTTACGGCCAAAGTCGGCCGGTATCTCACCCCATTGTTCGGTCTCCCATTTGATGATGCGATTGTCATATTGATTGTTGCGAAGCCAAGCCTCGGCACGTGCTATGAGGTCGAAGATAGGGGCGTTGACAGCATTACGCTCCAATTTCGTTTTGCATTGTTTCTGTTTCACCCACAGCATGGCATTGCGACTATCGCTATATATAGGCATGTTATTGCCCATTTTCTTCAGCAGAGCCAGTCCATGAACAAGTGCCAGAAACTCACCGATATTGTTTGTGCCTTGCTCCATAGGGCCTATGCGGAACACTTCCAGCCCGGTGGCAATATATACACCGCGATACTCCATTTTGCCCGGATTGCCACTGCATGCCGCATCTACAGCCAGGCTGTCGCGAATGACACTTGCCGGCAGTGTAGCGGGGGTAAAGGTTTTGGTGTGGCGTTGGCTCATCTGCCTGAGTATACCTATATGTTCCGATGCATCACCCCGAAAGGCTTCTATTGCAGCCTCTTTCGAGTCGAAAGCCTTGTATTTGGCTCCTTTATAACCCTCGGTCTGCAAGCGACACTCCTCCCACGAGTCGTAAACTCCGGGCGAAAGGCCTTCCCAAACAACGTAGTATTTCTTTTTTTTCATCGCACAATAGGTGTTTGCCTTAAACACATTGGTGCAAACGTACGCTTTTTATTCCAATAACCTCTCCCCCCTTGTAACATTTTCTGTCGGGGGTTGAAAAATCTATTGACACAACCCCTACCCACTGCGTGGACTCCCCCTATATTTCTCTTCCTCTGCCCGTAGAATGATGGTGAGGTGTCGCCTTGCGACGGGGGTGAAAAAAACCTGGCGTATGATAATATGTGCGTGTGTAATCCAACCCCCTCGGCTTGCAGCCACTCCCCCTATATTTTCCATGCGGAAAACACAGAGGGAGAAAAGATTACTTTCTT
>JAFXAB010000020.1 GCA_017522135.1 Bacteroidaceae bacterium | reverse complement strand
TAAATAGTGACATATACCGCCATTTATCGGCATTAATTTACAAGTTGGCAAAAAAAGCTCTAAATTATTTGGTACATAAAAAACTTTGAAGTACCTTTGCACCGCAAACGAGAAAGGTCCCGTAGCTTAACTGAATAGAGCATCTGACTACGGATCAGAAGGTTACAGGTTTGAATCCTGTCGGGATCACAAAAAATTTTCATGGAGGAGGCTCCGTAGCTCAACTGAATAGAGCATCTGACTACGGATCAGAAGGTTACAGGTTTGAATCCTGTCGGAGTCACAAAAGAATAAGACAATAACTACCGAGATATACAAAGCTCATGTTATTGTCTTACTTGTTTATAATGAGCAATGACATGTATTAAGCACGGAAAAGTTTGGCACACTATTTGCTCATATAGCAATAAAATCTTTTCATAAGATGCGGCACAAATTAAACAGAAGTTCAAAGTATTCAATCGACAAAGGGTGTATGACACCACCCCTGAGGGCGTGCTATACCCCATAGTCGAATCGATCTTTGACTTCATATTTTTTTGAGAGGTCTCAACGAAACACGTTTTTCGTTGCTCAAAAAAAACATCCTGCGTGTGCCATTAAAGAGTTTAAACAAAAAGAAATTCTTTCAATCACCTACATCATTTACCAACCACTTATACACCCGCCATGTGCCCGTGTATCACATCTGCATTGTCGTTTATCGACAACGCGCAACATTTGTTTCACACCCAAAATAGGCATATTATGAAAAGAAATACCATAAACAACAATATTTATCGCGAAGTAGAATACAACGGTTCACGAGTAAAGATACTCGATAAAAACCACATTCGCATCACCTACAACCACAACCACTATATAGTACCTCGCGCCACACGCTGTATAGGTACAACAACATCTTTCACCATAACTTTCGAGAATGAATCGCTCGGATATTACCACAACGACAACGAAGGTATACTATGGATTAACGACAACCGTGAGAAAAATCCTGTTATAACCTGTCAGTTGGCAGAGGATATATCTGCTATGGATTGTTGCGCTGTTGTACTGACAATTTTTCGCGAAAACGATAACACGATTGTCATGCAAAGGAACCTTGTCAAGGAGTATGACAGCTACTATTTTGTCAAGGGAGAAGATAATGAGAATATGCCCGAAGCCGGCAAATACGTTGCCATTGTCAGTGGCATACAACACCAGAAGTCTCGCTACAACTTCAACAACAGATACATGGTAATACCCTTTACCATAACCAATAGCGCCGTAGAACAGCTACGCATAAAGAGTGCCGAGTGTTCTATACAAAGTACAAACATTACCGGCTCAACCGCCTCGCTACATGTAAAACTACATCACGCCTCGACAAGTGATAAAGATAGCGTATTGAATGTCCAATGTTTCGACTCCGAAATGAATCTGATAGCACACAACAGCATCGCTGTAGCGGCTCATCACTGTGACGACACCTGCAATTTTACCATAAATCCCTCCCTCTTTTGGATAGAAAACGAGCGTTATACCATGGTCATCAACGACTCTCAGCGAGCAATAGCCACATTATCGTTCGACATGACACACAAGAGCCATTGCGACGTGTGCAATACTGAGGAAATAGAGGATATCTATAGAAACACCATGTACCTGAATACTCATGACTACTGCCTGCTGCAATCGGTAACCGGCATGAGCGATATGCGACGCAAAATCATCTTGCAGTATAAACAAGTGCGCTACATTACCGAACTTAACAGAAATATCGACAAACTGAACCTGAGCCGAATACGTCATGCAATTGTCTACAGGCCGGGCGTATACGAAAAGTCGCCTATACTCAATCGTGCGTATGCCGTTTCAAACATTCTTTGGAATGAGCCTACCGAAATGCTCAACTGTCAGGCTCTGTGCGACGATGATAACCTAAGAAAGCTCTACACGGGCGATGAAGTGTGTATATGGACACATCTCGACGCCTTATACGATAAGCGCAACGAGGCTCTACACCACATCCAGGCATTCATCAATGATGGAAAACACATCATCCTCTACGACAGCCCTAAGAGCATCGAGCGGTTTTTCTCTATCTACCCCGAGTTGTGCGACCTATTCGATACCGAATTTACCTTTCGGGGCACAAACGCCACCGTCAAAGAGATTGCCTATCGTTTCGTGAGAGAAATGAGAGCAAATAATAAAATACTTATTGGTGAGGATGCTATACGCTACATATACGATACCCTTACCCATAAGATGGCCCGGAATGAAAGCATCGACAACTACGACCACAGCAGTATTGAGAACTTTATATGGAACAGCGTTGTCAACAAGGTAGAGAGACGCATCCTCAACATGCCCCAAGAGCACGTAACTATGATGGGCGAGCAAGTAAAACGCTTACGCATCGAGGATATAGACTTTGGATATTTTACAGCTACACAACCTCTACAAGAAAACACACAAAGTTGTCTGGGAGAGCTTGACAAGATGATAGGACTGAACAATATCAAGGAGGAGATAATCGCTCTCGCCACACAATTACAATTCAATCAACGTCGCATACAAATGGGGCTTCCTCCCGGCACTACAGGTTGCCACCACATGATATTTACCGGCAATCCGGGTACAGGTAAAACCACAGTTGCCAAGATGATAGGCAAGATATTTCACAGTTTGGGATTGTTATCGAATGGCGAAGTAATCGTTACTGAACGCGCTACGCTATTGGGCAAATATATAGGCGATACCGAGGATAATATGAGAAACATTCTGCAAAATGCCAAAGGCAAAGTTCTCTTCATCGACGAGGCATACACCCTTTGTCGCAGCTCAGACGACAATAGAGACTATGGTCGACATGCCATCGAGTCACTGCTCACTACGCTTGCCGACGATAATGCCGACATATTGGTAATCATGGCCGGATATAAAAACGAAATGGACACCATGCTGAGTATCAATACAGGACTAAGAGGTCGTTTTCCTCATCAATGGCACTTCGAGGACTATTCGAGCAACGAGTTGATGCAAATAGCATACAATATGTTGCAAGAACAACAATACACACTTACACCCGAAGCCGACAAGCTTTTACGGGATATTATCGACGAAAAGCTACAAGCATGTGACCAAGAGTTTAGCAACGCCCGTTGGATAAAACAATACATCACTCACCGCGTACTACCCGCCATGGCAGCACGTGTAATGAAACTTGCCAATAGCAACGACAAATGTGTATATACCACAATTGAGGCTTGTGATATTGCTACTACTCACACACCTGTGGCAGCGGTCGAGAAAAAGACACGCAATCGCATAGGATTTTACACCCGGCAACAGAACGATGCCGCATGATGTGCAAGCTAAATGACATCATCATTCTTGCAATTCTATGAGATAAACTTTACCTTTGTATTCATCTAAAAAACGACACAATAATGGATAAAAAAGAACGTGCCGAAGCGTTGCTACGCATGGGCGAGTCATATATAAGTGGCGATAAAGGGGCAAAAAAAGATTATGCCGCAGCCATAAGGGTATGGAAAGAGGCTGCCGAGTTGGGCAACATTGATGCCCAATATAACTTGGGGGTATGCTACAACAACGGAACAGGTGTAAAAGCCGATAACACTGAGGCAGCCCGTTGGTGGCTCAAGGCCGCCAAACAGGGCGATGCAACCGCCATCTTCAACATCGCACTTTTCTACCAACAAGGTATAGGCGTAAAACAGGACTATGCCGAGAGCTTGCATTGGATGGAACTTGCCGCCAAACAGAATGACCCCGATGCCATATTCCAGATAGGTATGTACCATGAAAACGGATGGGGTGTACCGGCAAATGCCGAAGAGGCTCAGAAACACTACCTACATGCCGCCGAGAAGGGACATCCCAAGGCCCAAACCATTATAGGCATTGAGCTATATAACAAAGGCGAATACACAAAAGCTGTTGAGTGGTTTGAAAAGAGTGCCGAACAAGGCTTTGCCGATGCTCAATACTACATGGCACGATGCTATCATAATGGTCACGGTGTAGAGCAAAACTTTGAGGAAGAAGCAGCATACTATCAGAAGGCGGCTCGCCAAGGTCACACCGATGCCCTATACAACATGGGCTACTGCCATCTCAATGGTGTCGGTGTGGAGGAGAATACCGAATTGGCTGCTCAATGTTTCAAAAAAGCCGCCCAAAACGGAGATGCCGAGTCGCAATACATCACAGCTATATTGTGTGAGAATGGCTTGGGGTGTGAGGCCGATATAGACGAGGCTACACACTGGTACACCCAAGCTGCCGAGCAAGGTCACACAGCTGCACAAGAGTGGGTGGCACAGAAGAAGTAATCGGTCCACACCGGTTACCCACATACAAGCAAGTCTGTAACACAATCCCATAGAGATTATGCTACAGACTTTTGTTTTACACTATCGGATCGGTATCAGGCCCTAATCAGTCCTGAGCCGTATTGAGATACTCGCCCACAATCCGGGCTGCAAGTGCCACATACTCTGCACAGGGACGACGCTTGTAATATTCAGGCGTGCGCTCTTCGGGTACAGGAGCATCACTCTTTTGCTTCAAGCCCAAGAGTTCACGACACACTATACTGCCACATTCGCCTCTATAACGCTCAGCCAACTTCTGCACACCGCCATATATACGGGTACGCACCTCTCTATCGGTAGTAGGAGCACCTTGATATGCCACACTACTCACCATAAACATGCCACTTACTGCACCACACACTTCGCGAAGTCGACCCATACCACCACCGAGGGGTTGCACCAACGATGCCAACACATCGGCATCCTGCCCCAATACATCGGCATAAGCAACAACAACGGCTTGCGAGCAGTTGTACCCTTGCTCAAAAGCCTCACGCGCACGTGCAGCGCGAGCCTCTACATCGATATTTAATTGTCTTTTTTCCATAATTTACTACCAATCAATAGGTTCATATCCATGTTGTACCAAATATTCATTGGTACGACTGAAGTGCTTGTTGCCAAAAAATCCACGATAGGCCGACAGTGGAGAGGGATGAGGCGACTGTAACACACAGTGACGATTGCGGTCGATAAAAGCACCTTTACGTTGCGCATAAGAGCCCCATAGGATAAAGACTATATGCTCACGTTCAGTAGCCAATCGGTGTATTACCGCATCGGTAAAAGCCTCCCAACCCTTATTCTGATGCGAGCCGGCTTGATGGGCACGCACAGTCAAGGTTGCATTGAGCAACAATACGCCTTGTTGAGCCCAGCGCATAAGGTTGCCACTGCGAGGAACAGGTTTGCCCAGGTCACTCTCAATCTCCTTAAATATATTGACCAAAGAGGGAGGAAATGGCACACCATCGTTTACCGAGAAACACAAGCCATGTGCTTGTCCGGGCTCATGATAAGGGTCTTGACCCAAAATAACCACCCGCACCTGCTCGAAGGGGCACGCATCAAAGGCTGCAAACATTTCACGTCCGGGCGGATATACCGTACCCGAAGCATACTCTCCGCGCACAAATTGAGTAAGCTGCGCAAAATAGGGTTTATCAAACTCCTCTTGCAGGCGACACCTCCAACTCTCTTCTATACGAACATTCATAGGCCTATGTAATGTTAACAAATTCAGCATCAGCGAGTGGTAATAATAACATAGAATAAGCTACAATGACCCTCGCACACTTGCAAAGCTACAAAATAATTAGTACTTTTGCAACACTCATCAAGCAAGGCTTACGAGTATATAATGCAAGCACCCATAGTTCAATGGATAGAATACCGGATTCCGGTTCCGACGATTGGGGTTCGACTCCCCATGGGTGTACTGTTAAATACAAACGATATGTCAAAATCAGACATATCGTTTTTTATACTCGCTCCTATACCCGGTCATGGCACAGTAACAAAACAAAAGGTTGCCTAACTGTGAAGGCAATGCCTAAATTTTACAAAAATAAAAGCCCCGACGCAATAACGTCGAGGCAGTCAAGCACAAATGCTAGCTGTCAATTAAACAAATCTAACTTTACTCAAGTCTTCTGCGAATGCATGCAAACCTCGCTGTATCTTTTCCGCTGTTTTCTTCGACGGATTACGATATCCTTGCACATACTGAGATAACTGAGCTGCCGACACACCTGTTATCTTCTCCAGACCAGCGTATGTAAATCTATCACTATAATATGTTAGGAAAGATATAACATCATAACTAAATATCATATCGACCTCTTCAAAATACTTACCCTTATCTTCGTAGTGTTTTTTGATTCCTTGGTATGCCGACTTTATATCGCTAATAGCTTCTGATGCAGAAAAGCCTGTACCAATAACGCCATAATCCAAACCGTCATCATCTGGCATATATGCGCTAAATGAGCCATCTGATGCTCTTTCAATAAAAACTCGTACTTTCTTCATAACTATAACCTTTCTTTTCCTTTTAACTGGCTGGTTATTTAACACCCGCCAATCTCATAATGCTTTTTAATGTTCCAATTGCAACCTCTTGTTTATCGTGGTGACTTGTTGTAAATTCCTTACCTGTTATCGGGCTGTACCACAATGGATGCCCTGCCTGCGTTTCGCCCGTTGGATAACATCCGTTCTTTTTAAGAAGCCTGTGTAATTCTGAATACTTCATGGCTCGTTTGTATAATTGACAACGCAAATATAATGCTATTGTTTTTAATAGCAAATAAAAATACAACTTTTTTTACCGGTATCCGATAATCGCTTTTAATTTTTGCGCACATTTTCTTTCATCTTTTGCGGTTTAAATACTATTCGTACACGACAATAAACAAAACAAAAGGTTGCACCCGCTGTTGGATGCAACCTTTGTTGTTATATACTGATGTATATTTCTTATTTCACGATACCGTCGCGACGCATGAGGGCATCGATTGAGGGCTCATGACCACGGAAGCGTTTGTAGAGCTCCATGGGGTTCTCTGTACCACCACGTGAGAGTACGTTTTCGCGGAATGAACGTGCAGTCTCTTGGTCGAAAATACCATTTTCTTTGAACGCTGCAAAAGCGTCGGCATCAAGAACCTCTGCCCACTTGTAGCTGTAGTAGCCCGAAGCATAGCCGCCTGAGAAGATGTGACTAAATTGAGGACTGAGAGCTGTACCCTCTACAACGGGGAGTACTTGAGTTGAAGCCAAAGCGGCTGTCTCAAATGCCATGGGGTCTTCAACAAGTGCTGTAGTAGTGTGCCATGCCATATCGAGCATACCGAATGACAATTGACGGATGCAAGCGTAGGCAGCGTGGTATTGGCTCGAAGCAATAATCTTCTCAACCAACTCGGCGGGGATAGTTTCGCCTGTCTCGTAGTGACGAGCAAAGCCATCGAGGAACTCTTTCTCGGTGAGGTAGTTCTCGTTGAATTGAGAGGGCAACTCTACAAAGTCACGGTATACATTGGTACCCGAGAGTGAGTTGTAAGTAACATTAGAGAGAAGACCATGAAGAGCGTGACCAAACTCGTGGAGGAAAGTCTCAACCTCACCGAATGTGAGCAATGAGGGAGCTGTGGCAGTAGGACGAGTGAAGTTCATCACGATAGTTACGTGAGGACGGCTGTCAACTGTATCATTTTCCATCCATTGGCCCTTGAACTCAGTCATCCAAGCACCTTGGCGCTTGCCGGGACGGGGGAAGAAGTCGGTATAAAGAACACCAATGTACTCACCGTTGGCATCAGTCACCTCATAAGCACTGGCTTCTTCGTGATATACGGGAATGTCTTTGTTCTCGGTAAATTGGAGGCCATAGAGCTTGGTTGCAAGACCAAATACGCCATCAATTACATTCTCCAACTTGAAGTAAGGACGCAACATCTCGTCGTTGAGGTCATATTTGAGCAACTTCAATTGGTCGGCATAGTAAGAGAAGTCCCAAGCTTTCAATTCAAAATCGGCACCCTCTTTCTCGGCGGCAAATTTTTGAAGCTCGGCAACCTCGTCCATTGCTACGGGCTTGTAAGCAGCGAGGAGTTGGTTCAAGAGGTTGTAAACGGCATCAGTAGTACCGGCCATTGTATTCTTGAGCTTATACTCGGCAAATGTGTTGCAACCAAAAAGCTTGGCTATCTCAAGGCGTACCTCGGCAATACGAGCAAGAATGGGAAGATTATCGAACTCACCACCGATAGAGCGAGAAGAGTAAGCACGATACAACTCTTCGCGGAGCTCGCGTATAGAAGAGTACTTCATAATTGCGCTATAGCTGGGGTACGAAAGGTCTACCATATAGCTACCCTCCTTACCTTTGCTTGCAGCCATGGCAGCAGCAGCATCAATGGCACTTTGGGGAAGACCGGCCAACTCCTCTTCGGTAAGTTCGCGAGAGTATGCGTTGGTAGCACGGAGAGCATTTTGACTGAAAGCGAGAGTGAGGTTGCTCAATTCAACCGACAACTCGCGATAACGCTCACGCGCTTCACCCTCAAGGTTAGCACCGCTTGTAGCAAACGAGTCGTAGGTTCTCTCAACAAGCATCATTTGCTCGGGAGTGAGATCCATCTCGGCACGACGGTCGTATACATATTTGATGCGCTCGAAGAGTTGCTCGTTGAGGCTTATGTTATTGCTGTGCTCCGAGAGGAGGGGTTGGATACGTTGTGAGATTTCCATCATTTCATCGTCACTCTCGGCACCTTGCAATGCAAAGAATACGCTGGCTACGCGATTGAGGTAGCTACCACTCTCTTCAAGAGCTACGATAGTGTTCTCAAAAGTAGGAATAGAGCGTTGGTTTACAATAGCATTGATTTCTTCTACTTGAAGTTCAACACCTTTTTGGAACGCAGGCTCATAAAGTTTGTTGCTAATCTTATCGAACGGGAATGTGTTGTGGGGGGTGTCATACTCGCCACAGAAGGGGTCGATTTGATTGTTGTTAGTTGTGCATTGTGTTGTCATTAATGCAAAAAGACCTAAACTGATTGATACTAAAAATTTTTTCATTGGTTTGTGTGTTTTACATTTGTGGTGCAAAGGTCGGTATTTATCTTGCTGTAATGTGAAAAGTTTTTCTTAAAAAAATTAAAAACACAGGGGAATATCCCCAAAATATCCCCAAACATTTCTAAAAGCAGTAGAATAGAGTCACAATTGGCTCATGAGAAACGGCTTGCATGCGACGTTTTTGACACCAAGATTTTACTTCCACATACTCAATGGCGATACATAATCAACAATCCAACCATCGTCTGTATAAATAATCTTGAGGTCGAGATAATGCAATACTTTTTCTTCTCCAAGCTCGTTCATCACCAATACTTTTCCTTGTACGATATTGGTCGTATCGGCAGGCATAAGCAATTGGGCATGAGTTATCTTGAAACGAATATTGCCATTTATCATTTCGTGTGATTGCTCTCCTACCCAATCGGCATAGAAAGCAATATCGTCGGCCGAACAAGGTGTTGCCATGGCACATGCTTCGTCGTAGCGAGCATGTATGAGGTGGTCGGCAAAAAGCCGTGATACACGCATAGGCTCACTCTCACTCTTGCCACGTCCCACAAGCCACACACATGGCAGTGCAATGGCAAGTATAAAGAGTGTTAGCTTAAAAAAACGTATCTGCCAACGACGTCGGTTGCGTTTGCTCTTCTTCTTTCTTGTCATGATTGTGTGCAAAGATAGTGAAAGGTGAGCGAAGAAAAACTATGTTTACCCCAAGTTTTTATTCCGAACCGCATCCTATCATATAGAGAGATAGCAAAACAACGGGCAAATATCACATAAACCAAGCACCGATAAAGATAAAACACAAAAAATCGACTTATATAATGTGTTATCTCAACAAAAAGTCTTATCTTTACTTTCGCAATTTTTTATAACAATGAATACAACCGGATTGATATATCGACTCACATCGTTTGGCGAATCGCATGGTAGCACCATAGGTGGTGTTATAGATGGTGTTCCGGCCGGTATTACGCTTGATACAGATGCCATTCAAGTATTTTTGTCTCGCCGTCGTCCCGGACAATCATCTATCACAACATCTCGCAATGAGAATGACCGTGTTGAATTTTTATCGGGTATATTTGACGGCGTAACAACAGGAGCGTCTATCGGGTTTATTGTACGCAACAGCGACAC
This sequence comes from Bacteroidaceae bacterium, assembly GCA_017522135.1. Classification (GTDB taxonomy): domain Bacteria; phylum Bacteroidota; class Bacteroidia; order Bacteroidales; family Barnesiellaceae_A; genus Barnesiella_A. The sequence continues at coordinate 37,716 of JAFXAB010000020.1, read as the reverse complement.
ACACAGCAACGATTATGAGGCTATACGGCACACTTTCCGCCCATCGCACGCCGACTATACCTATACAGCCAAGTATGGCCTTCGCGATTATCGTGGAGGAGGTCGTGCATCGGCACGTGTTACCATAGCCACATGTGTGGCAGGTGCAGTTGCCATGCAAATATTAGGCTCTATGGGTATTACCATCAAAGCATACACCTCTCAAGTGGGAACAATAGCTCTACCTTGCGATTACACAGCATACGACCTCGATACAATCGACAACAATCCTGTTCGTTGCCCCGACACTGCGATTGCTGCACGCATGGAGACTCTCATCAAAGAGGTGCGCAGCGAGGGTGATTCTATAGGTGGTATTGTCACATGTGTTGCACAAGGCATCCCGGCAGGATGGGGAGAACCTATATATGACAAACTTCATGCCGATATAGGCAAAGCCATGCTCAACATCAACGCTGTCAAGGGATTTGAATATGGGATGGGATTTGCCGGAGCTGCCCGACGAGGCTCGCAAATGTGCGATATATTTGAGAATAAAGACGGACACATTACTACCCGCACCAACCATTCGGGAGGCATACAAGGTGGTATATCAAATGGGGCGGATATATACTTTCGTGTAGCATTCAAGCCCACACCCACATTGTTGCAACCCGTAGAAAGTATAACCGACCAAGGCACAAAAACAACACTCAGCCCCCAAGGTCGCCACGACCCATGTGTAGTACCGCGTGCCATACCTATCGTAGAGGCTGCAACAGCCATGGTACTGCTCGACCACTATCTACGCAACAAAGCATGTCAAATAAATTAATTATATAAACCTTTTTTTTACAGAATTATGCAAGAAACACTCAACTACATCGAACAAAACAAAGAGCGTTTTCGTGACGAATTATATTCACTGTTACGCATCCCCTCAATCAGTGCCAAGCCCGAGCATCGCGACGACATGTATGCATGCGCCAATCGCTGGTGTGAATTGCTTGTTGCAGCAGGAGCCGACCATGCCCAATTGATGGAAACAGGCTACAATCCTGTTGTATACGGCGAGAAAATCATCAATCCCGAGTGGCCCACCGTTATTGTATATGGTCACTATGATGTAATGCCTGCCGAGCCGTTGGAACTATGGAACAGCGACCCATTTGAGCCCGAGGTACGCGACGGACGCCTGTGGGGCCGTGGCACCGACGACGACAAGGGTCAAGCCTTTATCCAAGTAAAAGCATTCGAGATAGCTCTCAAGCGCAACATGCTACACTGCAACGTAAAGTTCCTCTTTGAGGGTGGTGAGGAAGTAGGTTCTCCGGGATTGGAAGAGTTCTGCGCCAACAACCGCGACTTACTCAAGGGCGATGTCATTCTTGTATCGGACACAAGTATGGTAGGCCGCGAACATCCCTCGTTGACTACCGGTCTGCGCGGACTTGCTTATTGGGAAATTGAAGTAACAGGTCCTTGTCGCGACCTTCACTCGGGTCACTTTGGCGGTGCAGTAGCCAACCCCATCAACGTATTGTGTAAGATGCTTGCCGGTATTACCGATAGCGACGGTCGCATCACCATTCCACACTTCTACGACGATGCCGAGGAGTTGTCACCCGAGGAGCGCGCCATGATGGCTGCTGTACCTTACGACGAAAAGGCCTACTGCGATGCTATAGGAGTCAAAGCCCTCTCGGGAGAAAAAGGCTACTCTACTATCGAGCGTGCGGCATCACGTCCTACATTTGACATTTGCGGTATATGGGGAGGCTACACAGGCGAAGGCTCAAAGACCGTTCTCCCTTCAAAAGCCCACGCCAAGGTATCGTGTCGACTCATACCCAACCAAGATTATCACAAGATAACACAGCAATTTATCGACTACATCAACACAATAGCCCCCCAAACCGTAGAGGTAAAGGTGACACCTATGCACGGCAGTGAAAGCTATGTGTGCCCCATAGGCATACCGGCATACAAGGCTGCCGAGAAAGGTTTTGCATTGGCATTTGGCCAACAACCTTTGGCTGTACGTCGCGGTGGCAGTATAGGTGTAATACCCATCTTTGAGCGTGTACTCGGCCTGAAGTCGGTATTGATGGGATTTGGTCTTGAGAAGAATGCCATCCACTCGCCCAACGAAAGTTTTGCACTCGAGATGTATGAGCGCGGTATCGTTGCTGTAGTAGAGTTCTACAACCAATACAAAGGATAAACAAAGAATGGGAAAAGCGCGATACAACGACTACAGCTCTTTCCTACAACAGCACTTTGCAGGTAAAGTCCAGAAGATTTCAATCAACGGGGGCTTTACCTGCCCCAATCGTGACGGTAGTGTGGGTAGAGGAGGTTGCACTTTTTGCAACAATCAGACCTTTAATCCCGACTATTGTCGCAGCGAGTTGAGCGTAACGGAACAATTGCAAGAGGGTATACACTTCTTTTCTCGCAAATATCCCACAATGCGCTACCTTGCATATTTTCAAGCCTATACAAGCACCTACGACAATCTCGACCGACTTATTGCCCGTTATGAAGAGGCACTGTCGGTTGAAGGTGTTGTGGGCATTATTATAGGTACACGCCCCGATTGTATGCCTCCTGCATTGCTCGACTATCTATCACAATTGGCACAACGCACCTTTGTAACAGTAGAGTATGGCGTAGAGAGTACACTCGACACGACCCTGCAACGCATCAATCGCGGTCACGATTATGCATCGGCTGTTGAAGCCATCCATCGCACATCACAAGCCGGCATCATTACCGGTGCACACCTTATATTAGGACTGCCCGGCGAGTCACGCGACGACATGCTATCGCACGCAATCCGGTTATCGCAATTGCCCTTACACACCATCAAGTTGCACCAACTGCAGCTCATCCGAGGCACTGTCATGGGCAACGAATATGAGGCACATCCGCAACATTTCAATATTCCCGATTTAGACACATACATAGATCTTGTTATAGACTTTGCCGAGTTGTTGCGACCCGACATTGTAATAGAACGATTTGTATCGCAATCGCCTGCCGAACTACTCATTGCACCCCACTGGGGCATAAAAAATCACGAATTTACGGCACGCTTACTACGCCGCATGCAACAAAGAGATACCATACAAGGTAACAAATGGATAGAGAAAAAATAGACACACATAAATCATTGTTATGAAAAGAATTGTTTCTACCCTGTTTATCATGCTATGCGTGATGTTATCTACGCAAGCACAACACCTGAAATCGGGACAAATCGTACCCGGCAAGTCTGGCTCAGACTTTCGAATATCGGAATGGAGCGAAGGTGTCGAGTGGAGTGAAGACGACAACTTTTATATATCGCGTGTAAAGCCCAAGGCTCGATTTGTCAACAAACACACGCAGATAAATCAAGACTTCATCCCATGGTGGGAATGGGATGTAAATGCCTCTTATGATCGCAACAAAGACTACTCTCACTACAGCAAAAAGATACTCAATTGGATACCCTACGGATATAGTTACTCATACAACGAAGTCTCGCCTTTTGAGATTTTACCCAATGGTATATTCAACAGCGAGGTTTTCTCTATGTGGCAATACATATCGACATGGGGTACATGGAGCGACCACTTCATGCGCATGCCCGGTAACTTTGCCGACGTTGCTCACAAAAACGGTGTAGCAGTAGCTACACAATCAACTACTGCCTATGGTGCCAACATGGATACCAACGGTTGGGGTGATGCCTATATAGAACTTGGCGGTACAGAGGAGAGTCGCAACAAGGTATTGGCATACCTCGATTATTATGGAATAGACGGTATAGGCTACAACTCGGAGTTTGCCGGAGGATATGAGGCTCGCGGAGTGAAAGAGATTGTACAATTGAACGAGGCTATCTCAAAGCATTTTGACGAAAAATATACGGGCGAAATGAAGTCGTTTTCGGCCGAGAATATTTGGTATGACGGCGTGACAGAAGCCGGAAGCCCTCGATTCGACAACGGAGTATCGGAGCTGACCGATGTGTTCTTCGGTGGTAAAGACGATAAAAAAAGTTCTTTCTTTCTCAACTACAATTGGAACGCCAATTACAATAACAACAACAACGAATACCTACCACCCACACTGCAATATGCAGCGACAACGCTCAATCGCAGTCCGTTTGATGTGTATGCGTCGGTCAATCTACAAGGCCACGAACCACAACTTACAGGTAAAGGTGAGATAAATGGTCGCTGGCAATATTTAACCGAGAAGGCAGTGTCGATAGGTATATGGTCGGGGCACGACTGCAATGCCTTCTGGGAAGACAGATTTGACCAAGGGTCTACCCCCGAGCAGATACAACACACCTACCAAAAACTGTTGGAGCACTGGTTTACAAATAGTTACTACAACCCTGTATATGCCATAGACGATAATTTGAAGATAAACGAAAGCCTTATCAACACACTCGATACCGAGTTCTTCGGTATGTCGAAGTTTGTTGCAGCACAAAGTACTTTGTGCTGGGATTTGTCGCAAGAGGCCTTTGTCAGCCACTTCAATCTGGGAAATGGAACATTCTTCAATTGGCAAGGCAAGAGACAGCACAATGCCGAATGGTTCAACATTGGTATTCAGGACTATATGCCCACATGGCGATGGTGGTGGGCAAGAACGGCTCTTGAACGCACAACTCACAACCTTCCTACCGGCATGACAGCCCTGCTCGACTGGAACGATGCATGGTTTGGTGGCTCTTCGTTGCGTATCATGGGTACAGAACAAGGCAACAGTGTATTGCATCTATTTAAGACAAAATTCCATGTAGAGAGCGGTGACATTGTAACAGTGCGTTATAAAGTAAACAAGGGTAACGCTCATTGCTCACTCCTATTGGGTATGGGTGAAGAGTGCAACGAATGGAATACCGAGGCTCCTCTTGTACTGTTTGATATAGATAACACAACCTACGGAACATGGGTTGAAAAACGATTTATCATAGACAGTAGCAACACACTTGCTTTAATAGCCCTACAATTCAGCAATGCCCAGAACTTGGATATAAACATCGGTGAAATATCAATAAAACGAGGTACATACCCCACACCCGATATGCCTACCATTACTCGTAGCAAAATCCTTGCAATACACCAAAATGGTATAGATGCCAAGGTCATTTTCGATATGAATAGTGCAACAGGAAACAACAATGGTCACTACAATATAGATCACAACGCCGCTTTTTATAACATCTATGCCCAAGTAACTTATGGCGATGGCAACAAACAAACAACTCTCATGGGTAGCACAACCTCATGGGCAGCCGTATTCTTCTCGGCACCTCTCAACACCTTAATGGCCAAAGAATTGGGTGCACAACTACAAATAGGTGTACAAGCTGTAGGCGTAGATATGACCACCCTATCCGACATTGCATGGAGCGACAATATGGAAATAATTCTTGACGGGGCAACCTCGGTATACGAATATAATGACGATATCAACATCTCGTCGTCTTACATTACCGATGGTACAACATTCACTGTAGGATATACCGACCCTCTTCACCCTGCAGCAAAAGAATGGAGTATCACAGGCCCCTATCACAACAGTCATTTCGAAACACCTGTTACCGTTGTGGTTGCTGAAAATGAAACATGTTTCGAGGCTTGCGCGTCGGTAGCATCTACAGTCGTTGACACCCAATCTCTGCCCGCCGGCTTCTATAATGTACATGTAACCGAAGATGACGGAGTTACACGCACACTCACGTCTATTATACATGTGTACGACAAATCCATAATAGCAGCTCCTCAAATCGAGAAGTTTGTTGCTCTCGATACCGATGGAACAGACGAGGCTATCTCGGAAGTTACAGCCGAGACGGCATCACAATTCCTCATCGACGATTGTAAAGGCATCAACTTTATAATGGTAGACGAAGAGGGATGCGAAAAAAATCTCAAAGAGACCGATACTACCCTACCCGGTGCAGGTATCAAAGTACGTGGCAAAGACATCTTGCGCATGCACTATACAGTAAATGCCGATGCTCAAAACAACGTATCGAAAGCCGTAGACCTACAACAACAATCGCTCAGCATTGTGGCCAAGGATGTAGGCATTGTTCAAAAAGAAGAGACAGAAACATCGGGTACGGGTATAGAGCGAATAACAACCACCTACTCCGAACTCAATTTCTCTATCGCATTCTGGATAAAGATGAGCAATATAGACTACAATGCATGGTTGCTGAGTATTCGCAATGACAAAGATCCTTGGCCCAAAAGCCTATGGGGATGGCTATGGAACGAAGTTGACCAAGATGGAAACATGACAGCCATGAATATACGTTCAGCCGAAGACGAAACATATACATATAAATATGTAGAGAATGGCAAACCCACATTCCAATTTGAGAAAGATGTGTGGTATCACATAGCCTATGTATTTGAAGAAGAGAAGATATACGAGATAGATTTCTTCGATGAATATTTCTTTGCCGACAACAAGTTTACACTATATGTCAATGGAGTACCTCTTGCCACAGCATCTATTACCGAGCCGAAAGAGCCGGGTTGGACAGACTTTGACTCTAATGCAACTATTGCCGTAGGCGGTATAGCAGGAAAGGGTCGATTTGCCGGATTTGACGGAGCTATTGACAACTTCCAGCTCTACAACATCGCACTCGATGAAGCCGGAGTAATAAGATCTATGGGAACATTTGAAAATCCCGATGAAATAGAGGGTCTTGTAGGATTCTGGGACTTTGAAGATGAATATAACAATGGATATGCCAACGGTGTAAGCGCGTATCGCGATGCTCGTATGCAGCATTATTACATATCATCCAACGGTAACAGCGTGATACCCGAGTTGCACGAGACAGCCGGCTATCTTGGATTTACCCAAGATAAGGCTTACGGACTCACCCCCCAAGCAACCTATCAAATAAAGGGCGGCACAAATTCGACTGTTATTGCCGATAACATGCCCCATAATTACACCGAGGTAGCAGGCAGCAATGTCGAGTTGTCGAGCAATCAACAAACAACGCTATCGAACGATGGCAAGTACCTCTACGGATATGCCGACTTGAAGTTCCCCGACCCGGGTGTCAACAACTACAAAATATATACTGTCAAGCTCAACCTCAACAACATTATAGGTGAAGATTGTGCCGAATACAAGTATGTATATGTAGCCAATATCGAAGGTCGCATACAAGCCAACATAGTAGGAACAGAGGTGGATAATTGTATCAAAGAGCTCTACCCCAACCCCTTTGAAGATGGTTTCTATCTGCAACCCAATAAAGCCGGCACATACCACATAGCCCTACTCGATCTCAATGGCAAAGAGGTAATACATCGTCAGGCCGACATTACAGAGAACGAAACCATTGAGATAAAAGCCGATGTATCTCGGGGTACGTACATTGCCATCGTTAGTACCAATAACCAAATAGTTGGTTCATCGAAGGTTGTAAAGAGATAAGAAAGTCGCAATATACAACTGTAAATCATACCAATACCACCCGGCGAGAGTTACCGATAATGTAACTCTCGCCGGGTGCTTAATGTTGGATATGCATATTTACACACATCAAGCCTATGCCGTAGAGCTATCATTCAATCATATTCAATTATATAGAAAATTACCACCCATTTAGCTATAATATAGTGTGAGTTTTTTCAAAAAAATTCACTATCTTTGGGCGGATTTTTGCGACTCTCCCCACATAGTGGCAAGCAAGCATTATATATCGCTCATAATCAAGAAAATAAACAAATTATCATATTATGAATATTTCATACAATTGGCTAAAAAAATATTTAGACTTCGATCTCACCCCCGAAGAGACATCGGCCGCACTCACCTCGATAGGTCTTGAGACCGGCGGAATAGAAGAAGTTCAAACCATAAAAGGTGGTCTTGAAGGTCTTGTAATAGGTAAGGTACTCACATGTGTCGATCACCCCAACAGCGATCACTTGCACATCACCACAGTAGACCTCGGAGACGGCAATCCCACACAAATTGTATGCGGTGCAGCCAATGTTGCAGCCGGCCAACACGTTGTTGTAGCAACTGTAGGCACAACATTATATAACGGAGACGAAAGTTTCACCATCAAGAAGTCGAAGATACGCGGAGAAGAGTCATTCGGTATGATATGTGCCGAAGACGAGATAGGAATTGGCAACTCGCACGATGGTATTATCGTGCTACCCGATAGTGCCGTTCCCGGAACTCCTGCCAAGGAATATTACAACATCAAGAGCGACTATGTTCTTGAAGTAGACATTACCCCCAATCGCATCGATGCCGCATCGCACTACGGTGTAGCACGCGACTTGGCGGCATACCTCAAGCAAAATGGACTAAGAGTAAATCTTGAACGCCCCTCGGTAGAGGCTTTCAAAGTAGACCAACAAGAGGGAGCTATAACAGTAGAGGTACTTAACGAAGAGGCTTGTCCTCGCTATGCAGGTGTAACAATACGCAACGTTAAGGTTGCCGAGAGTCCCGAGTGGTTGCGCAACGCCCTCACTGCTATAGGCTTGCACCCCATCAACAATATTGTGGATATTACCAACTACCTATTGCATGCAACAGGACAACCGTTACACTGTTTCGATCTCAACGAAATAAAAGGTGGCAAGGTTGTTGTACGTACAGCTGTTGAGGGTAGCAAGTTTGTAACACTCGATGAGGTTGAGCGTACCCTTACAGCACAAGACCTCATGATATGCAATGCCGAAGAGCCTATGTGCATAGCCGGTGTATTTGGAGGCTTGCAATCGGGAGTAACAGAAAAAACGACCGACATATTCTTGGAGTCGGCCTACTTCCACCCCACATGGATACGCAAGACAGCACGTCGCCAAGCACTCAATACCGACGCATCATTCCGCTTTGAGCGCGGTATAGACAACAACAACCTCATATACGTCTTGAAACGTGCAGCCCTGATGGTACAAGAGTTGGCCGGAGGTGTTGTTTGTGGAGACATCATCGACACACACCCCGAAGGTTTCCCGGCTTTCCCCGTGACACTCACATTTGACAAGGCCAACAAGCTCATCGGAAAAGAAATTCCCGTCGACACCATCAAAAACATTCTCCATAGTCTCGAAATAGAAATTGTAGCAGAAGATGGCGAAAAACTTGAGCTACTCGTTCCCACCTATCGTGTAGATGTGCAACGAGATGTAGACGTGATAGAAGATATTCTGCGTATATATGGTTACAACAATGTTGAGTTTACCGACGCTGTACGCTCCAACCTCTCATACAAGACTGCAACCGACGAAAATCATCGTTTGCAAAATCTCATCTCAGAGCAACTCACAGGTTGTGGTTTCAACGAGATTATGTGTAACTCTCTCTCGGCTGTATCGTACTACGAAGGCTGTGAAGAGTACCCCGAAACAAACTGTGCCCGCTTGCTCAATCCCTTGAGCAACGACTTGTGCGTGATGCGTCAAACATTGCTCTTCGGTGGTCTTGAGAGTCTTGCCCGCAACATCAATCGTCGTCGCCCCAACTTGCGCTTGTATGAGTTTGGCAACTGCTATTTCTACAATGCCGAGGTATCGACCGAAAAGTCTATCACAGCCCCTTACAGCGAAGAAAAACACTTAGGCTTGTGGCTCACCGGCAATCGTGTAACAGGCAATTGGGCGCATCCCGACGAGAAGACTTCGGTATATGAATTGAAGGCCTACGTTGAGAACATCTTTACCCGAATGGGCGTACCTGCCAAGGATACAATCATGACACAAATAAGCAATGGCATCTTCAGCGCGGCACTGCAAATAACCAATCGCGCCGGCAAGTTGCTCGCCATGGTGGGCATCCTCTCGAAGAAAGTAGCCAAGAAGTTTGATATTGACATCGAAGTATACTTTGCCGAGCTTCACTGGGACAATCTCATGCGCTATGCCTTGCGCAACAAAGTTACCTACACCGAGTTGCCCAAGTTCCAAGCCGTCAAACGCGACCTTGCATTGCTTGTAGACGAGAGCGTAGCCTTTGCCGATATCGAGCGCGTAGCCTACGAAACAGAGCGTAAGCTACTCAAGGATGTTACCCTATTTGACGTCTACGAAGGTGACAAGCTACCCGCCGGCAAGAAATCGTATGCAGTATCGTTCCTCTTGCAAGACACCGACAAGACTCTCAACGACAAGCAAATAGATAATGTAATGAGCCGCATGATAGCAGCCATGACCAAGCAATTTGACGCACAGTTGCGATAAAAAGAATTTTCAGAAAAATAAAAACAATATAAAGACACACAACTATGGGAAGAGCGTTTGAATACCGCAAAGCCAGAAAAATGAAACGTTGGGGCAACATGTCCCGCACATTTACCAAAATAGGTAAAGAAATCACAATCGCAGTAAAAGCCGGTGGTCCCGACCCCGATGGTAATCCTCGCTTGCGCGCATTGATGCAAAATGCCAAGGCTGCCAACATGCCCAAAGAGAATGTTGAGCGTGCCATTAAAAAAGCAACTGACAAAGATGCAGGCGACTACAAAGAGATTATCTATGAAGGATATGGCCCTCACGGTATAGCTATCGTTGTTGAGACTGCTACCGACAACCACACTCGCACCGTTGCAAACGTACGCAGCTACTTCAACAAGGCCGGTGGTTCATTGGGTACAACAGGTTCTCTTTCATTCATGTTTGAGCACAAATGTGTATTCCACATCAAACCCAAAGATGGAGTATCTATTGAGGATCTCGAACTCGAACTTATCGACTATGGTGTAGACGAACTTGAGGCTGATGACGAAGAGATTGTACTCTACGGTGCATTCGAGTCTAATAGCGAAATTCAAAAGTACTTGGAGGAAAACGGTTTTGAAATCGTAAGCTCAGAGTTTGAGCGTATCCCCAACGACGTTAAAGAACTCGATGCCGAGCAACGCGCCTCTATCGAGAAACTCATTGAACGCCTTGAGGATGACGAAGACGTACAAAACGTATTCCACAACATGAAAGAAGAAGACGAGGAATAATTTGCACACTCTCTTCATTATAAAAGCAACGCGGCGGTAGGTGGTCTACCGTCGCGTTTGCTTTTGCAGGCATTGTCACTTGTTATTGTTCTACCGACAACATTGTCTTCAACGGCACTGTAGTACGACCTTTATTGGGGCGTAAAGGTGCTCCTTCCATCCCCTCGAAAAACTCTTCGGCAGGAGAACAACCGTCCATTGTAAAGACAATCTCCTTTGAAGTCCATAGCTCGGTATAATTGCCATCGCTATCCTCGGCAACGCCAAAGAATATATATGGCACGTCAAATTCCCATGCATAGCTACCTTCTACTTCTGCCGCACCTTCCGACACAAGACCTGCAACAATCTCTTCATAAGTATATGAAGCAAAAGTATTGGCATCTAAAGCTGTGAAATAGAAGTTTACAGCCTCATCATCGACATTGGCCATTATATTGACGATAGCATAATCGGCAAAAACAGCATAATCGGGATTAATCATGGCTACTTCGGTACCATTATAGTAATAGCCTATATCCAAAGAGAAGTCAAGGTTGGCATAAACGACTTGAGGAGTTGTGAATTTCAAGCGTTGCAAAGCAGTGGTTGGAGCTCCTGCTTGACATCCAAACACGAGCAATTCGTAATCGGTCGAGGGTATAAGACCTGTCGCTGTCTCACTCATATCGCCCGACGCATATTGGACATTAAAGTTGTTGATAATATATTGAACTATATCGTCATCACTCATATTGGCAAAGCGGTCGGCGGTAACAAGTGTTGCAACATACGGGTCGTCATTGGTTGTTGTCACGTTCACTGTAGCCTTGCGAGGATGAAGATTTTCGACCGAAAGCGTAAATTGATTATTCGAGGCGACAACATCACCGGTAGAGAAGTAATAAGTCTCGGGCACGGTATTGAGCAATGCCTCATCATTCATACCAAAAGCCCATAGTACAAACTCGGTATTGGCATCCAGCTCGGTCTCCAAATGAGCTGTACCCTTATAGGCCAACTCATTGAAAATAAAGTGTAAGCCCTCTTCGGTGCTATCAAAGAATGAAGAGTATTGACCTTTATACTGCTCCCAATCGGCCTCACACAGAGCACGCAATCGCTCGGGTGATGTACCGGGAGGTACATCCTTGGCCCAGAACACGCCATAGAAGAAATATCCATCATAACCTTGTGGAGTAACGTCTATCGCCACATTGGGACCATTAACCTCTACTTCAAAATCAAAATGTAGCGTGTATTCGTCAATATCGGAAGTCTTAACGAGAAGGCGCGATATTTCGGTCGTAGGCTTCATTGTTTCATTGTCGAAACCATAGGCATAGGCTACATACTCGGTATTGGGAGTAACCTCTCGGATTTGGTGAGACAAAAGCTCACCCTCGTACATAAAGGCTTTGACAGCATCCGACACATTACCTCCGAAGGCTGTGGCAAAGCTCTCAAAAATCTCCATATCACTTGCCCAGAGAGCCTCATCATCTTCCATAAGACCATTGGACTTGATATACTCACCATTACCAAGAATAAACACATAAGGCATATTCTTATCCTGAGGGATAACATCTAACGTAATAGTTGTTGCAGCGGCCGATACGAGGTCTATTTTGATAGAATACTCTTTTCCAACACTTTGTTTCACTAAAATTGTAGGATTTGGGTACACACCCGGATATAGCAACTCTATGCGACTGCTTCGTTCACTTTTTTCATAGCTCTCATCTACATCAAAGGCTATGACACTATCTTTTATCACGATATTCTTCACCCAATCATGCCCCTCACTGTTTATCGTAAGCGTGCCATCGGTCGAAGGATTCTTCAGTTCGTATCCTACTTCAAAGTGTCCACCATCGGCACTTACCTCGACGACGGTCTGCAAGAGAGTGAGTTCACTCTCTTGTGGGTCGGCAAGTGGCTCATCACCCTTGCACCCCGCAAAGAGTGCAAGAGCAGCCACAGAACACATTATCTTTAACCAAATATTTTTTGTCATAATATAATATGTATTGTGTTATGATTACTCGGCAGGCGAACCCGCTACAACGCCACTATACGTACCTGTAAAATTACGATCGTCGTTGAGTGTTACGTTGAAATCTATATCGTAAGTTTGCTCGGTCTCGTTATATGTAATATTCAATAGGGCTTCTTTATAGGCATTCTTATTGCCATTAAATTCGCTATAATAACCATCTATGTATTGACCCGAAGTGCCTATTGTATACTCTCCGGAAACAATATAATTGGCCTCACTGTCACCGGTGCGCATGTCAAATACCATAGTATATTGTTCATCGGCACTCTTAATTGTCAATGCCCAATTGTCCGAATACCATTTACGCGCAGAAAAAGTAGTCCATTGGATGTCGTCGGGCACATCTTGCGGGTCGGTAATAGGCATGCCATTTACTTCGCCGGTATACGACAGCTTGAAGATACGTCCATCTTCAATCTTGAAAGATATGTCAAAAGAATAGGTCTTGGCAGCCATATCTATACTCACCGAAGCATTGGCATCTGTTGCACTGTACTGATTTTCTCCGGCTACTCTTAATGAAGTACCATCTACACCCAGATAACGACCATCTTCGCTATTATTCAAGCGATAATAACCCGCAGGAAGGTACTCCGATGCCGGAGAATACACATCCAATACAAGTTTGTAATTCTCTACACCATCTACTGTTTGAGCAAAAGTCATATACCAATTGGTATTGTCGCCATACATGGTTGCCGAAGCCGAATTGAGTATCACCTCGATAATCTCATCCGATTGCGCGAGTGAAATGCCATCAATAGCACCTTCATACTTAGCTTCCACTACATAGTTGCCCTCCAAGGTACCATAGAAAGCCAACATATACTTTTGCATATCCCAGTCAATGTCTACATGTAGCGTACCGGTAAGGAATTTTGATGCCTCCGACTCACCGGCAACCGTAAAGAACGATGTTGCAGCATCAAATTGAGAAGGAACTATCTCATCGGCATCAGCCTCTTCCGATGTATTGATAGTATATGCATTATTGACAAGATAGGGCGACTTGAATGCGTTACAAATATTAAACTGAGCCTTATTACCATCGACATCGGCAAGATTTAATATCCAATTTTGGCCATCATCGGTTGTAGAGGCCGATGCTGTACTGAATGTTGTGGTAATAGTTGTAACATCAATAACCGGCATATTGTCCACATCGCCATTATATGTAGCTTGCAAGTGACGACCATCCTTAAGATAAAGGTCTATCTCGAATGAATAGGCTTTTGTTTCAGGATCGATGCTCACTATAGCATGACCACTCTTGAGCTGGACACCATTGTCATATCCATACGTAGAGTAGCGATAAGAACTGATACAATCGGGGTCGGTCGACTCCTTAACTTCATAAGTACCGGCAGGGAGATAGTCCTTTGCAGGATCGCCATAGAAATCGAGACTCAACGTCATATCATTATAAGCAAAGTTATCTTCCTCGGCAGGGTCCTCATACGAGAACATCATAAAGTAAGACGAACTATACTTTGTGCCACGGGCACGGGTATACTCGTGCTTGATAACCAGCGTGGGGTCATCTTCTGTTTTAAAGTCTATAGGCTCTATCATTGTTGTCTGGCCAGCACCTTCGGCAGCAACAAGAAGTTTATAATCGGTAGAACACTCCAAGCCGGTTACCTCGACCGACTCTTTACTTCCCACCTCGACCGACTCGCCATTGAGCAGAACATACGACACAGAAGGTGTCTCCTTAGAGGCAAGCATCACAACATAAGAGATTTTCTCGGCATTGGTAGAGTTTACGCGGAAATTCATCTTTTCGTGATCAACTTGTACAATCTCGGCCGATACGATAAGGTCATCGAGAGATTTGGTTGTCATATAGAGTGTATTCGAGCCTGCCATTTTGGTTATGTTCTTGGCAACGGCAACAATCTGATAACTTGTCTCGGCCTGAAGATTTTCGGCTACAACGGTGGCAACACCTTTATCGTCAAGTTCTATCTCGGTACCTTCGGCAAATATTGTTTCAAGTCCGGGTACCGTTTCTTCATTGCCAAGAATCATATAACACGCCTTAGTAACATGGGTTGTAGCGACCTTGAATGTCAGGGAGTTGATGTCTTCGGCATACTTTTCCAATGTTATAGCCGGCTGTTCTTCATCCGTAGGATCTACAACGGGATCTTTCTCGCAACTATAAAGACCAAGGGTCAATGTTGCCAATAAAAGCAAAGTAATCTTTTTCATGATATTATATATTAATGTGTTTATTTCTTACGCACCAAGACAATTTCGCTACATCCATAGTAATATCCCATCCAACCAAAGCCTTCGAAATTATAGCACAAGCCGGGATATACATCACCCATAGAGGCAGGAGATTGAATAGTTATGGTATTGTAATCGTTAGAAACAACGACCTCAAAGTCGGTATCATCATATATCTTCGAACCATCAGACGAGTTGCTGAGCATATAACAATCGCCAAAGAACAGCCATCCGACTACAGAGTTGCGAGCCCGGCCATCCATCGTTACGACATCACCTTCGGCAATGTTAAACACCCACTTAGGTCCCCATTTGTTCTCGGCATCTTCTATACCCTCATCAATGAGCGCATTGACACCGTAATAAGGTATATTGCACCATCCATCGACTGTGGCCACAAGCTGATTCATGGCACGATAGTCATAGTCGTAGTCTTCGACTGATGATAAGATATTTACGGTAAATTTACTTGTCACAGGGCCTTCATACAAGTCTGTAATAGCTTGCGTACCCTCCCACTCACCAAGTAACAGTTCAAATAACTCCGACTCGACACGTTGTTGCGCTTGTTCCTCGGCAGTTGTAAACACTTCGCTTACTACAAAACGATTGTATTGCTCATCTATAGCCATGACGAGTACCATATATTCTGTAGCAGGTTTCAAGCCCTTGTGTTCGATAGATTCGGCCTCCTCCTTGCGCATACCCACATTCATGGCATGGAAAGACAAATAGGCATTTTCATCTTCAAGACCGGCCAACATAGCCTCGGCCTTGCTACGCTCGGCAAAATAGTACCAATATTCTGTAACACCTCCCGAGGGTGTAACATCTACTACCATCGAGTATGTATCGACCTCAGCAGCAAGTTCTACGCGCTCGTTTGAGATTTGAACAGCAGGCGTTGAAAACTCACATATACATATCTCCTCGTTATTCGAGGCATCCCAATAAAAGGCATAGATATAAAAATCACATTCGGGACGATAGCCGGCATTACTCAGCACATTGAGATTGTCGCCCTTTGTGAGCATCGAGGCAATGACCTCTTTATAAGGAGTACCGGTAAGTTCCGATAACTTCTCGGCACCTTCTTCCACCTCTTTTTTAAGAGTAGTAATGTCTACTTCGGCAAACCGTTCTTTGGATATGACATCATAGTAATATCGTCTTGTCTTGTCAGAAGGTTTTATATCGAATGTAACCGTATAAGCTGCAAGTTTATCTTCTTGAACACTTATTTCAAATAAGAGTTCTGGTTCTTCAGGGTCAGACACATCGGTTGTATCCTGAGGATTAACAATAGGGTCATCACCACCGTCGTTGGTTACAGGAGGTTCCTTTTCACATCCGGCAAAGGAAAGAAGTGCCAAAACTGCACAGACAGTAAATAATATTTTCTTCATGTTTTTATAGGTATTAATTGGTTTACGAGCCGTTTTCTACGCAAATTTAGAAATCAAAATAGAAGGAAATAGATAAAATGTTATTATTTTAGCATAACATTTTGAAATATTATCATTACATTTGTGATACATTTTAAACTAACACTCTTATTATATGCAAGTTAGACAATATAACATTTTCACCCACACACGCACAGTCATTTTTGCCATTATATGGATATTATCATTGGTTATAAACACCACCGATGCTCAACAATTTTCATCAAAAACGATGGCCTACAATATGGAGAAATTCATGGAGCAACGTACTACCGATAGAGATATTGCCTACAAATATGCCGAGCAAATTCTTGCCGACCTCGACAGCACCGTTGTTGGGGAAGATGTTGCCACTCTACATGATTTTATGTCGGAATACTGCGAAAACACTCTTTACAAATATGACAAGGCATTATATCACCGATTACGAGCCTACAGCGTATACCAAGCCATGAACAACCTCCTGGGCATGACACGTTCACATGCATTATTGAGTCGCTTATATTTGCGCAACGGCGATTATCACAACTCTTTCAGTCATAGCGTAAAGGCACTTGAGGGTGGCAGAGCAATAGGCGATTCGACGATTGTACGAGAAGCATACTTGGCCATGGAACAAGTCGATTACTTCTACAATCACAATCAAGAGCAAGCACTTGAATATAACAATCGTGTTGCACAAAGCTACAACAACCGCGAAGAAGCGCACCAATGCGTGCGAGCCCTTAATAACCGATTCAACTACGAATTGACACCCGATGATGTGGATGACATACTCAAACGTTGCGAAAATATTTGCACTCAATATGGCTTTAACGACCAATTGCTAAACGTATATCTCAATGTAGCAATGCAAGAATTTGTCTTTGAAAACTTTGACAATACAGAGTTTTACTTAGACCAAGCCAAGTCGCTGATTACCAACTTTAAAGAAGAGGGCTACTACTACTCGGCATTGGGATTTTACTATCTCAATATCGGAAAGGTGTCACAAGCCATTGATGCCTTGAAACACTCTATTACGCTACTTAACAACGGCGACTTTGACACAAAAAATGTACATTCATACTTTCTCCTTCAAGATATATACTACAATGAGGGTCATTTTCGCGAGGCTTACGAGTCACTCATGGCTTTTGCCGAAACTTATACTCGCCAACACAACAGCCAAAACATCGTAGAATTGTCAAAGCTTATAAGCAACATGGAAATAGAGCGCAACGAGCAAGAGCATTTGCGTCGCGAGGAACAATATCAACGCCAACAAGAACACAACCGGCTCATTACCATATTTTACGCACTCTCTATCATCATTCTATTGATAGTAGGACTCTTGCTACATTCTCGCTACCGTCTTGAACGAAGAAATCGTGAATTGCAACGTGCCAAAACCGAACAAGAGCTTAATCATAAAAACGAAATTATCAAGATACAGAAACTACAACAGTATCAAGAACAAAACAATATAGATAAGCTCTCTGAGGAGCTGGGCAAAATTGCCATGTTAGGCAACCATCGAGAAATGCAAAATCAACTGCGCCATATCATTCATCGGTTGCAAAACAACACCAAGTCGGGCAACGTATGGGCCGAGGTAGAGATGACTCTTGCCGGAGGTAACAATGCCTTCTATGAAAATCTGTTGAAAGATTTTCCCAATCTCACCAAGAACGAACGCAAACTGTGTCTCTTCATTCACATGAAAATGTCTACAAAAGAGATATCCGACATCACACATCAAAGTCTGGGTAGTATTAACGTGGCACGCTCACGCTTGCGCCAAAAATTTGGTCTTACGGGCGATGACACATCGCTCATTGCCTTTCTCGACCAATACAACACACAGCAAGCTACAGAATAAATGACATACTATTTTTCATGAGCCTTCACAACCAGAATATCGCTAAATGAGGTGGTATAACAGGGCGACAGATGACTGCGCTGAGCCTGCCACACCTGTCTTCCGCTTTCGGCACCCAATCGCAGCACTTTGCTACCCACTTGTTTATTGACACTATCCATCACCTGCATTAAACGATGATGCTTTTCCCTATCTACTGTATCGAAAAGACTCAGTTGCACATGTTCGCGAGGTACTATATGTTGCAATATCACGCCGGCTTTCTTGTAGGCTTCTCCACGCCTATACACCCCGACAAGTGCTTTGCGCGCATATTGCAACAGTTCGATGGTACTGTCCGATGCCACAGGCAAGGTACATTGCAACGCTCCCATATAACAACCGGGCGAACAGCCTCGTCCCTTAACAAAAACCATGACAGCCCCCGCAGCCGAGCCTTGCCGACGCAAGCGTTGTGCTGCCGTCGAGGTAAAATTGGCCACAGCTTCATACACATCATCAAAGGTAGTAACAGCTTGTCCGAAGGTGCGAGAGACGGTAACAGACAGCCTACTTGCAGGCAATTCATCGACACTATAACACACCTCCCCGTTCAGTTCACGCCATGTGCGTTCACCCTCTACTGTATAGAGTCGGCGCACACGCTCACGAGGCAAACGGCTAAAATCCCAGGCCGTAGACACACCCTGCTCCAACAACTTAGGGGCGAGTCGCCTTCCTATCCCCCACACGTCACCTATAGGACACTCCATCAAGGCAATGGCCTGCTGATCGGGAGTAGCAAGATGACACACCCCACCATAACGTGCTATTTTCTTTGCCCTATGCGAAGCAATCTTCGCCAAGGTCTTTGTCGGCGCTATTCCCACACTTACAGGAATACCTACACAACGCATCACCGTTTCGGCAATCGTGCGAGCATATACCTCGGCCCCATAGGGCATAGTAATACCATCAAGCACAAGGAATGCTTCATCTATACTATACACCTCCACCTCGGGCGAGAATTGCGACAACACCGACATAACCCTGCGCGAGATATCGCCATAAAGAATATGATTGGACGAAAACAGTGCTACCTTCTCGCGCTCAAAGAGTTCACGCAACTCAAATGCCGGCTGCCCCATACCTATACCCAAGGCCTTCGCTTCGTTGCTGCGTGCTATGACACACCCGTCGTTGCCACTGAATACAACAACCGGACGGTCATTAAGAGACGGATTGAACAACCGCTCGCACGAAACAAAAAAGTTATTACAATCTACAAGGGCATACATCACGCTACATACTCTTAACTACATACGACACAATACCCCACACCTGAAAGTTACTGCCTTCGGTGACATGCAAAGAAGGATACAAAGGATTGGCCGGCTCAAGCCACACCCCATCGGTGCGGATAGAGATGCGTTTCAACGTAAACTCGCCATCAACAAAACAGACAGCCACACTACCATCCTTGGGAGGCAAAGCCTTGTCGATAATGAGCAAGTCGCCATCGTCAATACCACAGTCACGCATCGAGTCACCTGCAACTCGGGCACAAAACGTCGATGCCGGATGGCGTATCAATTCCCGATTTAAGTCTATACCATCTTCAACATGGTCTTGCGCCGGCGACGGAAATCCGGCCGGAACAGACTCACTCAACGTCGATACAGAAAACTCCTCTACCGGAGTAAGGGGTTGTAAATCTTTTATGTGGCTCATAAAAAAACAAATTCTTTGTCACAAAGATAAGACAAAGAAACGAAAGTGAGTGTGAAACAGAAAAAGAATGTTGTCTGTTAGCGATTTAACAGTGTTTGCCAAGATGTTGCTGTGCCATCAAATGCCCATGAAAAGCCAAGAAATAACAAAGTTTCGTTACTATCCCGTTACTTTGATTCTTGCTTTCAATGGGTTATATCGAACACTTATCTAACAAATTTGCCAATACAGTTTGACTGCCGATGTGCAGCTTGTTTTATGTAAAGTATAATGCACAAGACTGGTACTATCGAGTAGCTATAGACGTCCATATCGAAGAAGACAATTCGTTTTACGGGTAAACAAAAATTACAAACACGATTGACATCTTTTATAAAGAAAATTATCTTTGTCACACCATTGTAATAATTATTTCGCAATTTTGTAATGCAAAAATAGATACGATATGAAACCCTATCGAATATTGGTAACCGACGACGAGGAAGATCTGTGCGAAATCTTAAAGTTCAACCTCGAAACCGACGGCTATATTGTCGACACAGCTCACTCGGCCGAAGAGGCTCTTGCACTCAATCTGCAATGTTACGATCTTATTCTTCTTGATGTAATGATGGGTGATATAAGTGGTTTTATGATGGCCTCTATCATACGTAGGAGCGATACACTCAAGCACATACCCATTATATTTATCACCGCCAAAGACTCGGAAAACGACATGATAACCGGATTTAACCTTGGTGGTGACGACTATATATCCAAGCCCTTCTCCATCCGCGAGGTACAGGCTCGTGTCAAAGCATTACTGCGCCGCTCCAAGTCGACCAACGAGCTATCGAAAGACGAAATCGTATACGAAACACTGCGCCTCGACCTGCGTAGCAAGAAATGCTATATAGATAATATCGAAAAGCCTCTCACCAAGAAAGAGTTTGAAATATTGCGCCTTCTGCTTGAACATCAAGGTCAAGTGTTTTCACGAGAAGAGATACTCTCTCAAATATGGAGCGACGAAGCCTACGTTCTCGACCGCACTATAGATGTCAACATTACCCGCCTGCGCAAAAAGGTTGTACCTTACGACAGTAATATTGTCACCCGACTGGGATATGGGTATTGTTTCGAAACATAAACGCAACTTGTAATTCATGGTACTTCATAAAAAAAACATTCCTTTCCAGAAAGAGCTGTTTCTATCCATCAGTGGCTTTTTCATCTTGTTTGTCGCCATAACCATGTCTTTGCAATACTACCAAGAAAAAAACATACGATACAACAACCTTTACAGGCTCATGCAAGAGTACAATTACCATGTGGCCAATTTGTTAGACAAGCATCAAGGAAACGACCTACCCAACAACAACAGCCTCACGGCCAACTCATTCAGCAACTATCCTTACCGACTCACCATTATAGATATTGACACAGGCAAGGTATTGCTTGATAATGGCACGTCGCAAGCCATAAGTCAATCGCACATAGACCGTCCCGAGATAAAAAGTGCCATTAACAGTAAAAAAAACAGCTATTCGATACGTTATTCCGAGACACTCAAGGACACCTACTTCTACGTAGCATACAGGCATGAGAATTACGTCATACGCACATCTATACCATACGACGAAACCGTCTCGGACATACTCCACGTCGACCCTCTCTTTAGATACATACTTATTATAATCGCAGGTATGTTTGTCGTTGTATTGTTTGTTTACTGCCATTTGCTGGGACGATCTATCTTGAACTTGGAAGAGTTGGCCGAAAAAGCCAAATTAAATCTACCTCTCGACAACACCATATATGACGACACAAGTACACTGGGACGAATTACACAAAATCTGCGTGAAAACTATGATGAAATACGCAAAGCACGTGAAGAACTGACCCTGCAAGAAGAGAAACTGCTCGCACATATACAGCTCTCACGCGAAGGTATAGCCATCTTTACCCACGACCGCAAGATGATAGTATCAAACAACCTGTTTATACAATACACCAATCATATCACCGACCGCACATTGGACGACAACCTTGAAGAGGTTTTTACCGAGCCGGCTCTACAAGAAATTATAGAATACGTTACCGCCCCGGACAATACAATAGAGAATAGCAATCCTACCGAGATAAAACAAATAGACATATCAAAAAACGGATTGCACTTTATCGTAAGAGGTATACGCTTTCATGATCACTCTTTCGAAATTTCCATCTTTGACAACACCGAGCGAGAGCGTGAAGACCTTGTACAAAAGCAACTTACTCAAAATATCGCTCATGAGCTCAAGACACCGGTAAGCAGCATAAGGGGTTATCTTGAAACAATACTCGACACACCGGGAATAAGTGCCGACAAGCAACAACAATTTCTTGAAAGAAGCTATGCACAATCGCGACGATTATCAGACCTGCTCAACGACATCTCAATCCTCAATCGCCTCGACGAGACATCGGAAGTATATGACTCTCAAAACACAGACCTCTACTCCATCATCAAAGAAGCCATATCCGATTCGGCAACATCATTAGACAACAAGTCAATGCGCATCAACACATTGGGCATACAACCCGACATGCCGCTCAAAGGCAACATATCATTGCTATACTCTATCTTCCGCAACCTCATAGACAACTCTATAGCCTACGCTGGATATAATACAGAGATAACCATCAACTGCTATCACACCGACAACCAACACTATTATATATCATTTGCCGACAACGGTGTAGGAGTAGAAGAAGCACACCTCAATCGCCTGTTTGAACGATTTTACCGCGTAGACAAAGGTCGCTCACGCAAGTTGGGAGGAACCGGACTTGGACTCGCCATTGTCAAGAATGCCGTACTGTTTCATGGAGGTGAAATTATGGCCAAAAATGCACAAGGCGGCGGTCTTGACATACTCTTCACGTTGCGCAAAAATTAGGCATCAAGTATAACTGTCTTCGACACAAAAAACAGAAATATACCACACGCTCAAATATCTGTAAAAAAGTTTTAAATATATTTTGATATTCACATCGCTTTCATTATTTTTGTTGCAAAATTCAACAATTACCAATCACAACCAATAATCAGCATCAAACGTTCTATAGTATAAAAAGATACCTATCAAAAAGCTACAAACGGATGCTTGCATAAAAAGAATAATATGACAGACTCATTAAATCAACTACTCAAAAGCAGTATCCTCAAAAATTGGGATCACAAGGCCTTGTGCGACGCAGGAAAAGAGCCACTTACATATCGTGAGATGGCCGAGAAGATAGCACAACTACACCTTGTCCTTCAAGAAGCCGGCATCAAGCCTCAAGATAAAATAGCCTTGTGCGGACGCAACTCGGCAAGTTGGTCTATTGCATTCCTTGCATCAATGACTTATGGAGCTGTGCCTGTACCCATCCTCAACGACTTTAAGGCCGAAAGCATACACAATATTGTCAATCACTCCGACGCTCGCATGTTATGGGCCGATGACACTACAATCAACAATGTAACCCTTAGCGAAATGGGTGCATTAGAGGTCGTAATACAACTCGGTGACAACAAAGCAGTATACTGCAAAGATGCAAAGTTGGCCGATTATATTCAAAACATCGAGAAACATTTTGCCGAAAAATATCCCAACGGATTTGGCAAAGATGATGTAGTGGTACACGACGAACAACCCGAGGAAATAGCACTTATCAACTACACATCGGGCTCTACAGGCTTCTCAAAGGGTGTGATATTGCCCTACCGAGCCTTGTGGTCGAACGTGCGTTTTGCCATCGACAACATCACTTACCTCAAGGCCGACGATGGTATGATCAACATGTTGCCTCTGGCACACATGTATGGATTGGCTATTGAAATGCTCTTCCCCTTGTGTAAGGGTTGCTATGTATACTTCTTGGGTAAGACTCCTTCACCCAAAATTCTCATGGCAGCATTTGCCCAAGTTCAACCCAAGCTCATCATTGCTGTACCTCTTATTCTTGAGAAGATAATCCGCTCGAAAGTACTTCCCGTACTGCAAAAGCCCCTCATGAAGATACTCTTGCACATACCCGGTGTAAGCAACCTTATCCTCTCGAAGGTGCGCAAGCAACTTATCGGTGCCTTTGGTGGTAAATTGGAGATGATAGTATTGGGTGGAGCAGCCCTCAACGGCGAGATAGAAGACCTCTTGCGTCGCATGAAGTTCCCCTACACAGTGGGCTATGGCATGACCGAATGTGCGCCCCTCATTGCATACGCACCTTGGTACGATATAAAGAAAGCGTCATGTGGTAAGATTGTAGATCGCATGGAAGCGCGCATCGTTCCCCTACAAGAAAACGACGAGGTGGGCGAACTGTGGGTACGCGGTACAAATACCATGCTCGGCTACTACAAGAACGACGAGGCTACCCAATCGACATTCAAAGATGGCTGGATGAATACCGGCGACCTATGCGTGTTCGACAAAGATGGTTTCCTCTACATTCGTGGTCGCAACAAGAACCTCATTCTCGGCCCATCGGGTCAAAACATATATCCCGAGGAGATTGAAGAGAAGATCAACAACATGCCTTATGTAGCCGAGTCGTTGGTTGTAGATCGAGAGGGTCAATTGGTGGCACTCATCTACCCCGACTACGAAAAAGGCAAGCAAGATGGTCTTGATGCCGATGCGGTAAAACAAATTGTTCTTGACAACCGCAACGAACTCAACAAGCAATTGCCCGCGTATTCACGCATCATTAAGATAGAACTTCGCGATGAGGAGTTTGAAAAAACGCCCAAGCGCAGCATCCGCCGTTTTATGTACAAATAAGCTACCATATTACATCACCTCGATACAGAAAAGGCATGCCCGCAAGGCATGTCTTTTTTCTTATCATTGCCCATACCAAACTCGCTATGCAAATAGATTTTTTTTACTAATTTTGCACAATTAAATTTGCAACCCAATGGAAATACTCAAACAACGCATACTGCAAGATGGGAAGTGTCCGGCTGAAGGTGTTCTGATAGTAGATAGCTTTATCAATCATCAGCTTGACACGCAGCTACTTATGGAAATAGGCGTAGAGTTTGCTCGACGCTTTGCCTACTCACGAGCCAACAAAATACTCACCATAGAGGCCAGCGGTATAGCACCCGCTGTAATGACAGGGTACTGCATGGGTATTCCTGTAATATTTGCCAAGAAAGCCAAGCCTTGCACGATGGACAAAGCGTTGCAAAGTCAGGTACATTCGTTTACCAAGAACATTGACTATAACATAGTTGTAAACAGCGAATACATCAAACCCGGCGACCGCATATTGTGCATAGACGATTTTTTGGCCTACGGTAGTGCGGCAGAATCGCTTATTGATATTGTAGATCAATCGGGTGCTACACTTGTAGGCATGGGATTTGTCATAGAGAAGAGTTTTCAGGAAGGTGGAGATAAGCTGCGCAAAAGAGGCATCCACGTTGAGTCGCTTGCTCGTATCGAAGAGCTAAGTAACAAGTGTATAAAGTTTTGCGATTGAAAATGATTTTTAATAAAGGCAAAATAACGTAACAAAGCAGATACGATAAGTTGTTTTATTCTACCTTTGTAAAAGAAATGAAGTATAGGATATTGGCCATATTACTTGCAGTAGTGGGAATGATAGTGGAGATGCAGGCACAAGCACCACGGATGGCAACGCCTGTATCGCGTGAGAACACATCTCTATCCAAGAGCAAGAAGGATACTATCCCCCAACCCAATCCTACTGCATGGCGCGACATACTGCCGTTGGGAGAGCGTTACCGCGTTCCCCTCGATACGCTATTGCTCAATTTCTACCGTACCGACCTTGCCAATGCCTACTCTCTTTCTTATGCAACAACCGGCAACTTGGGTTCACCAAGTTACAACAACATCTACTTTGAGCGACCCGAGTCCGACTTGTTCTTCTTCAAAGAACCCTTTCACCATTGGATGCGCGACCCATCAAACTTTGAATGGTACAATACACGCCTGCCATTTACTCAAATATCATACCACACAGGAAGCTCGGGCGACACAGGTCAAGACAACCTATCAGCTACATTCTCGGCCAATGTCAATAAGCAAATACAAGTAGGAGGAGGCATCAACTATGTCGTAGGCAAAGGACAATATAACCACCAAGCCGACAAAGAGTTTTCTTACCGTCTGTTTACCAGCTATATAGGACAACGATATCAGATACAAGCTGCATTTAATCATTATGACTATATTGCCGCCGAAAATGGAGGCATCACCAACGACGACTTTATACTCGACCCGGCATCGTTGCAAGGAGGCGACACAAAAGTAGATGGTCGCACCATTCCTACCAATTTATCACAAGCATTTACCCACCTCATAGGTCATGATTTGTACCTCACACACCGATACAACCTGGGTTACTATAAAGATGTGAAAGAGAGCGAAGAAGATACTGTGTTGGTCGAACAATTTGTGCCTGTGTCGAGCATTGTACACACTCTCACATACGAAGGTGCTTCACACCGATTTGTCAACAAATCGGTCAAAGAAGATTTGGATTTTTTTCGCAACACCTACCTCTCGGATAAAGGCACCAATGAATTGTCGAGCTATTGGGCTGTTGCCAACACAATAGGCATCACCGTTCATGAGGGGTTGAGCAAATACTTCCCAATGGGATTGGGAGCATACATTACTTATGAAATACGTGGCTACAATCAGGTAAGCGATACAACAAGACCCAATACAGAAGAGATACCCAACTTGACACCACTGCCCAACTATGACATAGCAGCACATACCACACAACACGCCTTGTGGGTGGGCGGACAATTGTGGAAGCGACAAGGTGCATGGCTCACTTACGAGGCCAATGCTCGTGTAGGACTTGTAGACGCTGTATTGGGCGACCTCGATATTACCGGTAAGGTGGGCACAAAGATACCTGTATGGAACGACTCGCTGAGCATACAAGGTAACATTTTATTCAAGAACACAACACCCTCGTACTTCTACAAACAATACGTCTCAAACCACTTTATATGGGATAACGATTTCGGCAAAACACGACGTCTGCGCATCTGTGGCGAAATATCATTTCCAAAGACAGGAACATACATACAGGCCGGACTGGAGAATATACAGAACTACATCTACTTTGACAATGAGTGCATGCCTCGACAAGAGAGTGCCAATATACAAGTAATAAGTGCTACTATCAAACAAAACTTCAAGGTGAGTATTTTCCACCTTGATCTTGAGGGTACCTACCAACTATCATCCAACAAGCAAGTATTGCCATTACCCACATTCAGTGCATACGGAAACTTCTATCTACTCTTTCCCATTGCCAAGGTACTGCATCTACAAGTTGGCGTAGATTGTAATTGGTACTCGGCCTTCAAAGCCCCTGCATATCAACCCGCTCTCATAGCACGATATAATCAAGATGAAATAGAAATAGGCAACTATCCTTTTATGAACGCATATATCAATGCCAAGCTCAAGAAAGCACGCTTTTATATCATGTACTCGCACATGAATCAAGGATGGCTGGGTGGAAACAATTATTTCTCAATACCCCACTATCCTCTCAATCCGGCAATGCTGCAATTGGGCGTATCGGTAGACTTTGCAAACTAAGCAACAAATGAAAGAAAGAGGCAGAAAGTGGTTACATATTGTAGCTATAGCCTTGATATTGGCTATTGCATCTACAATCATAATACAACATAACAATACCCCTCGCGACTATCCCCAGATAGCGACTCACGGTGTATTGAATGTGGGTATGTACCACTCTCCGCTATCGTATAACATCATAAACGACAGTATCACAGGATATGACTACGAGTTGTTGCAGATGTTGAAACGCCTCTCGGGATGGGATGTAAAATTGCACCATGAAACAAGTATGTCTCGGTGCATGCAGAAACTCAACAATCGCACCTACGACGTTGTAGCATGTCAGACACCCATAACAAGCTACAACACAAACAAATATCTATTTTCCAAACCCCTATCCCTCAACAAACAAGTACTCATACAACGTACCGACTCGACAGGCAATGTAAGTATACGCAACCAACTCGACTTGCAGGGTTGCACCTTGCATATTGTGCAAGATTCACCTACCCGATTGCGCATAGAAAATCTGGCACAAGAGACAGGCAACACCATACACATTTGCGAGACACACAACCACAATTGTGACAGCCTTGTCCGACTTGTTGCAACAGGAGCAATAGACTATGCTGTATGCGATGAAGTAAATGCTGCTATGATTGCTGCCAACTACGACAATATCAATTACGATACAGCCATAGGTTTTACCCAATTTATGTCTTGGGTAATGCGCCCTGAAAGTACTATTTTATGCGACAGCCTCAACCGTTGGATATCGGTTATACAACAAAGCGATGAGTACCGAGAATTATATACTCAATATTTTGGTACAAAAAATTTCGAGAAGCTGCAACGCATAGGACAAAGAGCACAGGGAGAGAAAAGAGATACGACACACACCGAAACAGCCAACCACAGTTATGAATAACCGCAACTACATAGAGCACGACGGAACAATCGTAGCACAAATTGCCGAGAATAAATACTTGGTAAAGATTGTGCAACAGTCGGCCTGCGCAACCTGCAAGGCTGCCACTCTATGTACTGTTGCCGAAAGCAAGGAAAAGTGCATCGAAGCTATATCCGGCGAGAAAAAATTTGCCATAGGAGAGCAAGTAGAAATATATGGTCGCACCGCATTGGGCTACAAAGCACTTATCTTGGCGATAGTAATACCCCTTGCAATAGCCTTGACAACCCTCTTACTGACAACATACTACACCGCCAACGAGGCTGTTGCAGGTATATCGACATTGGTGATACTCGTGCCATACTATTTCTTGCTATGGACAATGCGTAACAAGATAAAACAAACATTTGTATTTTACATAAGACCAAAGATATAACAACATGAATATTATTATTGTATCAATCATTTCACTCGCCATCATCGGTGCCATAGCCGCATTGATACTTCATATCATTGCGCAACGCTTCAAGGTCGACGAAGACCCTCGAATAGATGAGGTTGAAAAGTTACTGCCCGGAGCCAACTGTGGCGGATGTGGCAAAGCCGGTTGTCGCAACTTTGCCGAGTCATGCGTAAAGGCCGATTCACTCGAAGGGATGCTATGCCCTGTAGGAGGCAACAACGTCATGAAGCAAATTGCAACAATTCTGGGTAAAGAGGCACACGAGGCCGAAGCCCGAGTAGCAGTTGTGCGTTGTAATGGCACTTGCCAATATCGCCCTCAAATCAACACTTACGAAGGAGCTCACAACTGTACCATTACGCATAATTTGTATGCCGGTGATACAGGTTGTGCCTACGGATGTCTGGGTTGCGGAGATTGTGTTTCGGTGTGTAGTTTGGGAGCTATTTCCATCGACCCCGATACACATCTGCCCGTTGTAGATATAGATATATGTGGCGCTTGCGGAGCATGTGCACGTGCTTGTCCTCGCAACATCATCGAAGTGCGCAAGAAAGGCACCAAAGGTCGTGGAGTATATGTAGCCTGCATGAATAAGGAGAAAGGCGGTGTAGCCCGCAAGGCATGCCAAGTGGCATGTATAGGTTGTGGCAAATGCGCCAAGGAGTGTAAGTTCGATGCCATAACCATAGCCAACAATCTCTCATACATCGACAGCGACAAGTGCAAGATGTGTCGCAAGTGTGTCGATGTATGCCCCACCGGAGCCATCCTCGCTGTAAACTTCCCGCCAAAAAAAGCAGTCGAGCAGGTCGTTTCTAACAACTCTGTTGAGCCTACTACTCAATCAGACAATTAACACGTAACTATCGAATATGAAAACATTCAGCATAGGAGGAGTTCACCCTCGCGAAAACAAGATTACAGCAGGACAACCTATCGTTACAGCCCCATTGCCTCAGCAAGCAGTGATATTGCTGTCGCAACACATTGGTGCACCGGCTCAATGTGTCGTTGAGAAAGGCGACTCCGTTAAGGTTGGAACTTTGCTGGCCAAGGCCAATGGCTTTGTATCGGCCAACATCCACTCACCCGTATCGGGTACGATAACCAAGATAGAGACCGTGGCAGACGGATCGGGCTATCAGAAACCTGCCATATATATTAATGTGGAAGGTGACGAATGGGAGGAAAGTATCGACCGCAGCGAAAGCCTTATAACCCAATGTGACTTAAGCGCACAAGCCATTATCGACAAGATTGACCAAATGGGTATCGTAGGTATAGGAGGTGCAACCTTCCCTACCAAAGTCAAGCTAATGCCTCCCCCCGGCATGAAGCCCGAGGTACTCATCATCAATGCTGTAGAGTGCGAGCCATACCTCACCAACGACCACGCCTTGATGCTGGCCAAGGCCGACGAGATAATTGTGGGCATAGAAATACTTATGAAGGCTATAAACGTAGACCACACCTACATAGGTATTGAGGACAATAAGCCCGATGCCATTGAGTTGTTTAAGCAAAAGACTCAAAAACGCAAAGACATCGAGGTTGTGCGTTTGCAATGCCGTTATCCGCAAGGTGGCGAGAAACAACTGATAGATGCTGTTATAGGTCGCCAAGTAGCCAGTGGAGCACTTCCCGTATCGACAGGTGCTATTGTACAGAACGTTGCTACCGCCTTTGCCGTATATGAGGCAGTTCAGAAAAACAAGCCCCTTATAGAACGCGTCGTTACCGTCACAGGCAAATCGCTCACTAAACCGGGCAACTACCTGGCTCGTATGGGTATGCCCATATCACAACTGATTGAAGTGGCCGGAGGCATGCCCGAAGATACCGGGAAAATTGTGCTTGGTGGCCCCATGATGGGTAGAGCTACCGCCAACATCGACACACCTACCGGCAAAGGTACATCGGGTATACTTGTCATCCCCGAGAGCAAAGCTCACCGCTCGGAGCCTTCGCCCTGCATACGCTGTGCCAAATGTGTAGCCGCCTGCCCTATGGGACTTGAGCCATATCTTCTATCGAAAGCTGTAGCCATCGGCAACTTAGAGATAGCCGAAGAGCGAAACATATATGACTGTATCGAATGTGGCTGTTGCTCCTATTCATGCCCGGCTCATAGACCATTGCTCGACTACATACGACATGGAAAAGGCAAGGTTATGGCCATAATGCGCGCTCGCACTTCCGAGAAAAGTAATTCTTAAACATAACACATAATTTCCTATATAGATAACATGAACAAATTAGTCGTTTCGCCCTCACCACATATACACAGTGGACTATCGACAGCCCAGTGCATGTATGGAGTATTAATAGCACTTGTGCCGGCATTTCTCACATCTATATACTTTTTTGGTATCAATGCCGTGCTTGTTACCGCTACGGCAGTAGTGGCTTGCATGCTGTTCGAATACCTCATACAAAAATATCTGCTCCACAAGCCCCCCACACTTTCCGATGGAACAGCCATACTCACTGGTGTACTGTTGGCATTCAATCTCCCGGCCAACATTCCATTATGGATAGTGGTGATAGGTTCACTCTTTGCCATCGGTATAGGCAAGATGGCCTTTGGCGGATTGGGAAACAACATCTTCAACCCCGCCCTTGCAGGTCGCATATTCTTGCTCATATCGTTTCCGCAACAAATGACCTCTTGGCCTACACCATCGCCTTGGGGTGCAAATGTAGATGCCATCACCGGACCCACCACCCTCAATATACTCAAGCGCGGTAATATTGAAGAGATAGCCAATATCGACGTTATCAACGCCCTTATCGGCAACAACGGAGGCAGCTTTGGCGAGGTAAGTGCCATAGCCCTTGTTATAGGCTTTATCTACCTTTTGTGGCGCAAAATTATCACTTGGCACATACCGGTCTCTATTATACTCACCGTATTTCTATTCTCATTTGCAGTAACCGTAGGCCAAGGTATTGAATATGCCATCATCTTTGGCGAGTTGCAAATCTTCTCGGGAGGCTTGCTGTTGGGAGCTATTTTCATGGCTACCGACTATGTCACCTCGCCCATGACACGCGGCGGAATGATATTATATGGCATACTCATCGGTATCATTACCGTTGTCATACGCTTGTGGGGAGCATACCCCGAGGGTATGTCGTTTGCCATCTTTATCATGAATGGCGCAACACCGCTCATCAACAAATACATGAAACCTAAACGATATGGGGAGGTAGTAAAAAATGGCTAAAATGAAATCAAACATGCTCAATATGGTTGCAGTGCTCACAACCATTACCGCCACAGTAGGAGCCATATTGGGCGGAGTATATAAACTCACCGAAGCACCCATTGCAGAGGCTGCGGCTCGTGCACAAGAAGAGGCCATACGCATAGTAGCACCCGACTTCGACAACAACCCTATTGCCGAGAGCGACACGATAGAGAGTCATGGCCAAGAAATTGTGATATATCCTGCGTCGAAAAACGGTGCCCCCGTAGGAGCTGCCGTCAAGGCATCGAGTCGCAATGGGTTTAACGGTGAAATAAGCCTCATCGTAGGCTTTGAGCAAGATGGCACAGTGCGCCAATACCGTGTACTGAGTCATAGCGAAACACCCGGATTGGGTGCTAAAATGGAACAATGGTTTCGCACCGACAAGAATCGTCAGAGCATCATTGGCAAACACCCCGAGAAGAGCAACTTCACTGTATCAAAAGATGGAGGCGATATTGATGCTATTACTGCATCGACAATTACATCGCGAGCCTTTCTCGAAGCCGTAAGCAATGCCTACAAGGCATATATGAACAAACCCATAGATGCCATGTCGGGCAGTTCAACCCACACATCGACCGATACAATCACACAACCCCACAATGAAGAGGAGGTAACACGATGAACAAACTCAAAATAATACTCAACGGTATCATCACCGAAAATCCCACATTTGTGCTATTGCTGGGCATGTGCCCCACATTGGGCACAACCTCATCGGCTATAAACGGTATGAGCATGGGATTGGCTACAATGTTTGTACTTATGTGCAGCAACGTAGTAATATCTTGTATCAAAGACCTCATTCCTGACAAGGTGCGCATACCTTCGTTTATAGTTATCATCGCAACATTTGTCACAGTGCTACAACTATGCATGCAAGCCTACCTGCCGGCGTTATACGAAAGCTTGGGCCTTTTCATTCCACTCATCGTAGTCAACTGTATCATTCTGGGTCGTGCCGAAGCATTTGCAGCCAAGAACAACCCCTTCGATTCATTGCTCGACGGTATAGGCATAGGATTAGGGTTCACCATAGCCCTCTCACTGCTGGGTGCCACGCGCGAACTCTTAGGAACGGGTCGTATATTCAACATCAGTATTTTTCCCGAGGAGTATGGTGCACTGGCCTTCGTACTGGCACCGGGCGCATTCATCGCCTTAGGATTACTCATTGCAATTGTCAACAAACTTAAAACCCGATAAATCATGCTCACCTATATATCAATATTTATCACAGCGGTATTTGTCAATAATATCATTCTATCGCAGTTCTTGGGTATATGTCCGTTCTTGGGAGTATCGAAAAAAATCGACTCGGCCATAGGCATGGGAGCAGCCGTAACCTTCGTGATGTTGCTATCTACCATTGTCACGTACCTTTTGCAAGCCTATTTACTCACACCATTCGGCTTAGGCTACATGCAAACAATCGTTTTCATCCTCGTAATAGCAGCCTTGGTACAAATGTTGGAAATAATACTCAAGAAAGTATCCCCTTCGCTCTATCAGGCATTGGGCGTATTCCTCCCCCTCATCACCACCAACTGCGCCATACTCGGTGTAGCTATCTTGGTAATACAGAAAGAGTATACCCTTGTAGAGTCGGTAGTATATGCCATATCGACCGCGATAGGATTTACCCTGTCGCTCACGCTCTTTGCCGGTATTCGCGAGCAATTGCAACTCAACGACATACCCAAGGCCATGCAAGGAATACCCATAGCACTCATCACCGCCGGGCTCTTAGCATTGGCATTTATGGGCTTCTCGGGCGTTAAAATCTGTTAATTAACAATAATACATCATACAGATAAAAAACTTTTCCTATCTTTACATCCGATAATTGCATAGATGTGTTAAAATTATAAAACACTGACCTAAGCAATAAAAAAAAAAAAGAAACACACACAATTACAATACCTTAATCTTTAGGCACTTGTGATTGTAATGCGATAAGTTTACAATTATTAAAACCTAAGCTATGGCAAAAATCAAAGGAGCTATTACCGTGAACGCTGAACGTTGCAAAGGCTGCAACTTGTGCGTCGTAGCGTGCCCGTCAGACGTGCTTGCGCTACAACCTCAAAAAGTAAACCAAAAAGGCTATAACTATGCCTATATGGCTAACCCCGACAACTGCATAGGATGTGCAAGTTGCGGTATTGTATGTCCCGACGGATGTATCGAGGTATATAAAGTGAAACTTTAACACTATATTGCAACAAAGCATATAGAGAGTAACGAACAAACAAAGAAAAACACATACTCATGAGTGAAGAAGTAAAATTGATGAAAGGTAACGAAGCTATCGCTCACGCAGCTATCCGTAGCGGTGCAGACGGATACTTTGGTTACCCTATCACACCTCAATCTGAGGTAATGGAAACATTGATGGCTGAAAAGCCTTGGGAAACAACCGGTATGGTAGTATTGCAAGCCGAGAGTGAGTTGGCAGCTATCAACATGGTATATGGTGGTGCATGCTGCGGTAAAGCCGTTATGACTTCATCATCAAGCCCCGGTATCTCACTTAAACAAGAAGGTATATCATACTGTGCAGGTGCAGAGCTTCCTTGTCTTATACTCAACGTAATGCGTGGTGGTCCCGGTCTCGGTACAATCCAACCCAGCCAAGCCGACTATTATCAAACATGTAAGGGTGGTGGTCACGGTGACTATCGTCTTATCGTGTTGGCTCCCGCATCAGTACAAGAGATGGCCGACTTCGTAAACCTCGGCTTTGACCTTGCATTTAAATATCACAACCCCGCAATGATACTCTCTGACGGTGTAATCGGTCAGATGATGGAAAAAGTTGTATTGCCTCCCTTCCGCGAGCGTCGTACCGAAGAGCAAATCCGCAAACAAGAGCCTTGGGCAGCACAAGGTCGCACTCCCGACCGTGCTCGCAACGTGATCACATCACTCGAAATGGACCCCGTAGTGATGGAGCAACGCAACCTCAAGTTGCAAGCCAAATATGCCGAAATCGAAGCCAATGAAGTACGCTACGAGACAATCAACTGCGAAGACGCTGACTACCTCATGGTAGCATTTGGCTCAATGGCACGTATCGCACAAAAGGCCATCGACCTCGCCAAAGAAGAGGGTATCAAACTTGGCTTGTTGCGTCCTATCACCTTGTGGCCCTTCCCCACAAAAGCTATCGCCGAAGCAGCTAAGGGCAAGAAAGGTGTATTGGTAGCCGAGATTAACGCAGGTCAAATGATTGACGACGTTAAACTCGCCGTAAACTGCAGCCTCCCCGTTGAGCACTTTGGTCGCTTGGGTGGTATTGTACCCAGCCCCGAAGAAGTTGTTGCAGCTATCAAAGAGAAACTCATGTAATCAGTGATTACCTTTTAAAACCGTAAGAAAATGGACGTAAACGAAATAATTAAACCCGAAAACCTTGTCTATCGCAAGCCTACCTTGCTCAATGACAATACCATGCACTACTGCCCCGGATGTAGCCACGGTGTAGCGCACAAACTCGTTGCCGAGATTATCGAAGAAATGGGTATGATGGAAAACACCATCGCAGTATCACCCGTAGGTTGTGCAGTATTTGCATACAATTATATAGATGTAGACTGGATTCAAGCAGCACACGGACGTGCACCAGCAGTTGCTACAGCAGCAAAACGCCTCAACCCCCACAAACTTGTATTTACATACCAAGGTGACGGTGACCTCGCTGCTATCGGTACTGCCGAAACTATCCACGCTTGTAACCGTGGTGAAAACATCACTATCATCTTCATCAACAATGGTATCTATGGTATGACCGGTGGTCAAATGGCTCCTACCACACTCGAGGGTATGGTAACAGTTACTTGCCCCTTCGGTCGTAAACCCGAGTTGAACGGTTATCCCTTGCACATTGGTGAACTCCTCGCCAAGCTCAAAGGTACTTGCTACGTAACTCGTCAAAGTGTTCACACTCCTGCAGCTATCCGCAAGACCAAGAAAGCTATTATGAAAGGCTTTGAGAACTCAATGAACAAGAAAGGTACTTCGGTAATCGAAATCGTATCTACTTGTAACACCGGTTGGAAGATGTCACCCGACAAAGCCAACGTATGGATGGAAGAGAATATGTTCGCCGAGTATCCTATGGGCGACTTGAAAAATGAATAACCGATAAAACTATTATTATGACACACGAAATAATCATTGCCGGATTTGGTGGACAAGGTGTCCTCTCAATGGGTAAAATTTTGGCTTATTCGGGTATTATGGAAGGCAAAGAGGTAACTTGGATGCCTGCATACGGTCCCGAGCAACGTGGTGGTACAGCCAACGTTACCGTAATCTTGAGCGACGATCGCATCTCATCGCCTGTTCTCAACGCTTACGACGTGGCTATCGTACTCAACCAACCCTCACTCGACAAGTTTGAGAATAAAGTGAAACCCGGTGGTATCCTCATCTACGATAGCTACGGTATCACTAATCCTCCTACTCGCACCGACATCGAGTGCTATCGCATTGACGCTACTCAAATCTCTAACGAGATGAACAACTCAAAGGCGTTCAACATGATCGTTATGGGTGGTTTGCTCAAATTGCGTCCCATGGTTACTATGGACAGCGTAGTATTGGGCTTGAAGAAATCACTTCCCGAGCGTCACCACAAGCTCATCCCCGCCAACGAGGCTGCTATCAAAGTGGGTATGGAGCGCATCGAAAAAGTTGAAAGATAATATTTCTTGCAACAAATATTGCTACGCCGAGAAGTTATTCTCGGCGTAGTTTTTTTATATATATTCTCGCAAACTCACCATTTCTCCATTGGATAGGCCCACCAAGCCTCCCATATTCATCATTATTTAACACAAATGTTGCATTTTATTCACTCAAACGCAATAATTTTGTAACATAGAGGGCTGTCATATCAATTTATTATACTACTTTTGCACTCATTAAACTAAAAACCCCTAAAATCTTCTATTTTATGTATGCAGCTCTCGTAGTGGTGTTCATCATAGGCTATCTTCTCATAGCACTTGAACATCCCATTAAAATCGACAAATCGGCTACTGCCCTTCTCTTGGGTATGGTCATGTGGGTACTCTTTATCCTCGGAGCCGACGCACTCCCCTTCGTAGTTGAAAAAGCAGCCGAGCATGGTCATGCAGGCCACCTCAGCGACTTTGTCAACGCAGAGATTCTTCACCACATGGGCGATATTGCCACAACCCTC
>JAFXAB010000001.1 GCA_017522135.1 Bacteroidaceae bacterium | reverse complement strand
GAGTATTTGTTGTTGGTATGCGCTTTGTTCCACAATGAGAATTCTGTAGAATTTTAACTACCTTTGCTACCGTTATGAATGAGTTTGTACCACATAAGATAGATGCAGAGGAGTCGTTTGAGAGTACACTCCTTGGTGATGAGAAGATCGAGGCTATGAAGAAAGACCTCTGTATCTGATAAAACAACATACATTGTACTATAGCAAAGGTGCACCTCGCCGAGGTGCACCTTTTTTGTCTTTTATCCTATCGCAAATGTGAAATTGTTGCTTAAAAACTTGTGTAAATTACAGTCTGTTATTATATTTGTCTGTAAAAATATAGATATTAAATAAAAATCCCGTTGCAGAGCAAATTATATATTATTTATAACAAATTCTATATACCTATGAAGAAAAATCTACTATCGAAAGTTGTCGCAATGATGTGTTTGTTGTGCAGCTTCAGCTTTATGCTTGCCTATGGTGGAGTTCCCTCTACATCGAGTGCCAATGGTGAGTATACTTGGACAGCTTATTTTGACAATAAGATGTTTGATGGCGACCAGATGTATATATATATGTGGGATGCCGGTATCGGTGGGCCGTTGATGGGGGCATGGCCCGGTGCTCCTATGACACATAATGACGATGGCTTGTGGGAGTATTCTTTCACAACCGACTATGACTTGGTGACACCAATGGTTATCTTTAGCAATGGCGAAACCCATCAATCGATAGACCTTGAATTTGTAAACAACAAAACATATATTATTGAAGAGATACTTGTAGATGGTATCTATTATGCCTTGTTGAACGATGTCGACAAAACCGTAGTGATGACCTTCAAGGGTCGCAATGCCTATGAGTACATGGGTGAGTATAGTGGCGATGTTGTGATACCCTCGACCATCACCTACCGCAACGAAACTTATTCGGTGGTATCGATAGGCCGTCGCACATTTGAGGATTGTAATGAGCTTGTTTCGGTAACCATACCCTCGAGTGTAAAGACCATAGATTATAGTGCGTTTTTCTATAATAATGCCTTGAATGCTATTGTTATGGAGTCGGCAACTCCACCTACAATATACGAAAGCTCTTTTTATGGTGTAGATAGAAGTGTACCCATATATGTTCCGGCCGGAAGTGTCGACACATACAAGAGTGCACCGTTCTGGAATGAGTTTACATCTATCGTAGAGCATGGTACTCAATTGTACCGATGGAAGGCAACATTCCACAATACAGCCTTTACAGGTGACGACATGTATGTTTATATGTGGGATGAGGGACAAAACAACAAAGAAATCTTGGGTAGTTGGCCCGGCACAGTGATGAAAAGGCTTGGAAATTGTGTGTGGGAGTATAGCTTTACTACTACCTACGACTTTGTAAAGCCCATGATTATATTCAACAATGGTAGCGGTGGTGCAGGCAATCAAACAGCCGACCTTACCTTTACCAATGGAATGCACTTTGAGAATTTCCTGAATATTGAGGTTGATAATATTGCCTATACAGTGGTATCGAAAGATGGTTTTGGTATGACTCCCAGTGTAGAGGTTGTAGCTCGTGCATCAGGCCTTAGTTATAGCGGTGAAGTGGTTATACCCGAAACCATTGTATATGATGGCGAAACATACTTTGTCGATAGTATTGCCGACTATGCATTTGCCAACAGCGATCAACTCACTGCTGTGACGATCCCTACTTTTATCAAGAAAGTAGGTCGCAATGCCTTTGATGGTTGTACATCACTCACCAAAGTGGTGTGGAACGCTATATATGCCTATACATACACCGAGGTGGTAGATGGTATACTGAATATGTATCCGCCCTTCTTAAACTATGCCGATAGAAAATGTAGTGTAAGCGAAATGATTTTTGGTGAATCGGTTATGATTATACCCACTGCATTGTGTGCCAATATGACCAACTTGAAGTCGGTAACAATACCTGCCGCCGTGCAAACGATAGGTAGCTCGGCATTTTCTTACTGTACGGCTCTTGAAGAGGTGAATATGTTGGCCAATCTTTATGTCATTGGCGATTATGCCTTTGCCGACTGTGTTGCGCTCAAGTCCATAGAGCTTGGCTCGAACCTTACAACAATAGGTATGGGTGCATTCTTGAATTGTACATCGCTTACCTCAGTTGCCATCCCCGAATACTTGACCTCGATAGGTGCAAGTGCATTCCAAGATTGTACCAACCTCACATCAATAGAGTGGAATGCTGTCAATTGTAGCACTTATGTCGACGAGAATGGCAATTTTTATATGCCCTTTGGAGTCACAACCAATGAGGGCTCTAAGGTAGACCGATTTGTCTTTGGTGCCAAGGTGGAGAGCATCCCTGCAGCTTTGTGCTATGGAATGAAAAATCTCACTTCGGTAGAGCTTCCCGAGTCTTTGAAGTCGATAAATGAACATGCATTCAGTACTACAGGCGTGCAATCGGTGGTTGTGCCCAATAATGTCACCAAGTTGGGTGTGTCGGCCTTCTGGGGATGTGATGCGTTGAAGCAGATAACCATAGGTGAGCGCGTGGCCGAGATAGGCGACTATGCCTTCTCGCGTTGCACAAGCCTGGAGTCGATTGTTCTTCCCAATAGCGTAGAGTCGTTGGGCGATGAGGCCTTTTGGGGCTGTACAGGCTTGAAGTCGGCCGTTATAGGCAACGGTGTAACTCGCTTGGGCAACTACACATTCTCTCGTTGCGAGAGCCTTGTTTCGGTTACACTGAGCGAAAATCTTGCCGTAATGTGCGATGAGGTATTTTGGAGCTGTTCGAGTCTGCCCTCAATAACCCTGCCCGCAACATTGCAAGAGATGGGTAATTGGTGCTTTGAAAACTGCTCATCATTGCGCGATGTCTATACCCACGCTCTTGTACCTCCCACCATAAGCGAGAGTACCTTTACCAATGCTGTTGCAAGTGTTGCAACATTGCACACTCCCAAGGATTACGCCGATGTATATGCCAAGGCGACCTATTGGAAAGATTTCTATTCGATTGTAGGCGATATCTCGGGCATTGAAAATGTTGTGAACGATAGTTGGCATGTAATTGTAGAGAATGGTTCAGTAACTATAAATGGTGTAGAAGACAATGCCGTTGTTACCATATACACCATAGGTGGTGTGTTGCAGCAACGTACCAATGTCGAGGACCTACCGACTGTGGTACTTGCGCCGGGAGTATATCTTGTGCAAGTAAATGGCACAACTCGCAAGGTTGTTTTGTAGAATAAAACTATATAAGGATGAGGAGGTGTCTCAAGCCGAGAGATACCTCCTCGTTCTTTATGATATACAGGCAATTAACCGCAAATTCTGTGGATAATAAACAGCCGGAGTATAATAACAACGCCACCCGCTTTTCGCGGGTGGCATTGTTGTATGGATGATAAATGGTTGTTATGCTACAACCATTTCGTGCATTTTGTCGAGGGCGTCTTTGAGTTTCGATGCGTCTTTACCACCGGCTTGTGCAAAGTAGGGTTGACCACCGCCACCGCCTTGGATGAGGCGAGCCGACTCGCGCACGATTTGCGATGCGTTCTTGCCACCGGCTACAAGGTCGTCGCTGAGCATTACGGTGAGCAAGGGTTTGTTCTCGCCCTCTTTGTATGTAGCGGCAATGAATGCCATGCGCTCGGTAATCTCGCCACGCAACATGAAGGCAATATCCTTGGCTACCTCGGGCAACATGGGGCCTGTGTAGGCAATAACCTTGATATCGTTCTCGATAGTGGCATTCTTGACCAATTTTTCCTTAATGGTGAGTGTGCGCTCCTTGGTGAACATGTCGACTTGTTGACGCAACTCGCTGCTCTCGTTGAGC
This sequence comes from Bacteroidaceae bacterium, assembly GCA_017522135.1. Classification (GTDB taxonomy): domain Bacteria; phylum Bacteroidota; class Bacteroidia; order Bacteroidales; family Barnesiellaceae_A; genus Barnesiella_A. The sequence continues at coordinate 79,968 of JAFXAB010000001.1, read as the reverse complement.
GACTTTTCGATGGTTTGTATGATGTTGGCAGCGTTGTTGAACAACGAGCGTATTTGTTTTACTGTACCATCCATTTCATTCATCATCTCCTCGACCTTGCTACCTGTAATGGCCTCAATGCGACGAATACCGGCTGCAATAGAGCTTTCGCTGATGATGCGTATCATACCTATGTTACCGGTGTTGGCAACGTGAGTACCACCACACAACTCAACCGATGAGCCGAAGCGTACTACACGTACTTCGTCGCCATACTTCTCGCCGAAGAGAGCCATAGCACCCATGGCGCGAGCCTCGGCAATGGGCATGTTGCGGTGCTCGTCGAGAGGCATTGCCATGCGCACCTTGGCGTTGGCTATGCGCTCAACTTGACGCAACTCCTCGTCGGTAACCTTTTGGAAGTGCGAGAAGTCAAATCGCAATGAGTCGGGCGATACGTATGATCCCTTTTGCTCAACGTGTGAGCCGAGTACTTCGCGCAAAGCTTCGTGCAACAAGTGTGTGGCCGAGTGGTTGCATGAAGTAGCCAAGCGAGCCTCTTTGTTGATGGCGGCGCGGAAGGTGGCTGTAACATCTTGGGGCAACTTCTTGCTGATGTGGATAGCCAAGTTGTTCTCGCGCTTGGTGTTGTCGATAGTGATTACCTCCTCGCCATTGGTGAGTGTACCACAATCGCCTACCTGTCCACCCATTTCGGCATAGAAGGGGGTGCGGTCGAGTACTATTTGGTAGAATTCTTGATTTTTTTGTTTTACCTTGCGATAGCGCAAGATTTCGGCATCACATTCGGTGAAGTCGTAGCCTACAAACTCGGGCTCGCCTTCGCGCAATGTTACCCAGTCGCCGGCCTCGATGGCAGCGGCATTACGGGCGCGATCCTTTTGTTGTTGCATCTCGGCGTTAAACTCGTCGATGTTGACGCTCATGTCGTGCTCCTTGAGGATAAGCTCGGTGAGGTCGAGAGGGAAGCCGTAGGTGTCGTAGAGGGTAAAGGCATCCTTACCGTTGATGACACTCTTGCCGGCGGCACGAGTATCGGCCATAACCTTGTCGAGCAGACGGATACCTGTCTCGAGTGTGCGCAAGAAGGCGTCTTCCTCTTCCTTGATAACCTTGGCAACGAGGTCGCGTTGAGCGGGTAATTCGAGGTAAGCATCGCCCATGGTGTCGATGAGGATATCGATGAGGCGATACATGAATGCTTGTCGTTGACCCAAGAATGTGTAACCGTAGCGAACAGCACGACGCAAGATGCGACGTATAACGTAACCGGCCTTGGCATTAGAGGGGAGCTGACCATCGGTAATAGAGAATGCAATGGTGCGGATGTGGTCGGCAATAACACGCATGGCCACGTCGTCTTGTGCGTTGTCGCCATACTTCTTGCCACACATCTCGCCGATAACACGGATGATGGGTTGGAATACATCGGTGTCGTAGTTTGATGTCTTGCCTTGCAAAGCCATGCAAAGACGCTCAAATCCCATACCGGTGTCGATAACCTTGGCGGGGAGACCTTCCAATGAGCCATCGGCCTTGCGGTTGTATTGCATAAACACGAGGTTCCATATCTCAATCACTTGGGGGTTGCTTTGGTTGACAAGTTCACGACCGTCTACAGCAGCGCGTTCTTCATCGCTACGCAAGTCGATGTGAATCTCCGAACAAGGACCACAAGGGCCTGTGTCGCCCATTTCCCAGAAGTTGTCTTTGCGATTGCCGTTGATGATGTGGTCGGCGGGAAGGTGTTTCTCCCAATATCCGGCAGCTTCATTGTCGCGCTCAAGACCTTCGGGCTCATAGCCTTCAAATACGGTGGCATATATGCGGTTGGGGTCGAGTTTAAGTACGTCGATCAAATACTCCCAAGCCCAGTCGATAGCCTCTTTCTTGAAGTAATCGCCAAACGACCAGTTGCCCAACATCTCGAACATGGTGTGGTGGTATGTGTCGTGTCCAACCTCTTCCAAGTCGTTGTGCTTACCACTTACACGCAGACACTTTTGCGAGTCGGCTACACGGGGATACTTGATGGGTACGTTACCCAAAATGATGTCTTTGAATTGGTTCATACCGGCATTGGTAAACATCAACGTGGGGTCGTCTTTGATAACCATAGGAGCCGAAGGAACAATTTGGTGCTCCTTAGAGCGGAAAAATTCCTTGAAGGATTCTCTGATTTCTTTTGCAGTAAGCATATTTTACGTTCAATTTATTGTTTTTATATTCTCCTTTTTTACCTATCGCGATCATTAATAATCGTGCGATACAATTAATATTTTAGAAAACAGTTTGCAAAAATAACCCAAAATATTAATTTTGCACCTATATACCGGTAAAAAAGTATTGCAAAGAGGCGTTTTTTTTATTTTTATATGTGCAATACTTGTCGAAATTGTAACAAATAATGAGCAAGAAACAGTATTATATATTTAATAATGAGACCAATACGTATGAGCCTGTAAGGTGGTCACGTCGTAGTTGGCCATTGATAATATGGGTGCTGTTTGGCAGTTTTGTCATGGGTGCAATTCTCATATCGGTTGTGTACTTTTTCTTTGGTTCGCCGCACGATGAGTATCTGCGACTCGAAAACGAGCAATTGCAAGCCAAGTATAACATTCTATCGCGCAAGGTCGATGATGCACTCGCAGTGCTTGAAGATATAGAACATCGCGATGACAATCTGTATCGTGTCGTGATGCAGGCCGACCCGATAGGTCGCAAAGTGCGCGATGCCGGTATAGACAATGCAGCTCGTTATGCCGAGTTGATGAATATGTCGAATGGCCGATTGGTGACAACTGTAACTCGTCAGGTTGATAAGCTCTCGCGCAACCTGTATGTGCAGGATTATTCGTTCAATGAGTTGGTCGACTTGGCACATCAACAAGAAGATAGGCTCAAGCATGTGCCTGCAATACAGCCAGTAAGAGACAAGGACTTGAAGCGCATAGCATCGACCTATGGTTGGCGTATAGACCCTATCAGCGGTCGTCGCACTTATCACGATGGAATAGACTTCAGTGCCAATCGCGGTGTGCCTGTGTATGCAACGGGAGATGCTGTAGTGACATTTACCGGCTGGAAGCAGGGTTATGGTCGTGTTATAGACCTTGATCATGGGTATGGATATGTAACCCGTTATGCGCATCTGCACAAGATAGATGTGAAAAAGGGTCAGACCGTGAATAGAGGACAACAGATAGGGCAGGTAGGAAGTTCGGGTAAAAGCACCGGAGCTCATTTGCACTACGAGGTAATATATCGCGGACATACCATAGACCCCATTAATTACTTTTTCCTTGACCTCACGCCCGAGGAGTATGATCGCATGATACAGGAGGCTTCCAATCAATAAAAAGAGTGAGTATGAGTGAGAAAATCGTATCGGCCAAGAAAATGTACTATTCGATAAGTGAAGTATCGAATATGCTGGGTGTACCGGCATCGACCTTGCGATATTGGGAAAAAGAACTGCCCACAGTGAGTCCTCGCAAGAGTCAAGGCGGTACACGCAAATATTCGGCTACCGATATTGAGGAGCTTCGTTTGGTATATCGTTTGGTAAAAGAGGAGGGGCACACCATAGATGGTGTGAAACGCTTGTTGCGTCGTCGACGTGGCGCAGAGGTGAGCAAGCAAGAGGTGATACATCGTCTCGAAGAGATACGCGGCGAGTTGTTGGGTATGATAGATGAACTCGACCGTGTAATCACTACGCGATAAATCCTTGTTATTCCGATAGTTGCTTGATAAGGTCGGCAACTACGAATGTGCTACCTCCTACAAAAATCAGGTCGTCTTCGCAAGCATCGCTTTGAGCAGCGGCATAGGCAGTGGCTACATTGTCATAGCAGTTGCCTTGCAATCCATATTTTGTGGCAATCGCGGCTACCTCATGAGCCGATAGTGCACGGGCTACCGATGCTTGTGTAAAGTAGTATTGTGCATCGCGAGGTAGCAGAGAGAGTACTCCCGATATATCTTTGTCGTTGACCATTCCCAGCACGATGCGCAAGTTGCGACAAGGTGTTTCGCTCAATTGTTGGGCTATGTATTGCATGCCACCTATGTTGTGCCCTGTGTCGCAAATGGTGAGAGGGGCATCGGCAAGTTTTTGCCAGCGACCTTGCAAGCCTGTGAGTGTTGTGACATGGGCAAAACCCTCGCGTATAGCCTCGTCGGGTATGTCGTAACCTCTGTTTCGTAGTTCGGTAACGGCAGTGAGGATGGTTGCCGCATTTTTTTCCTGACACAGTCCGCCCAATTCACCCCAAATGTCGCCGGCGAGAGTATCGGTATATAGCCATCCTCCACGCATGGGTGTTGCACTTGTCATATTGTTGCACTCTTGGGCAAAGAGGATGGGAGCACCCACCTCGTCGGCTCGTTGTCTGAATACGGATTTTACATCACCCTCGGCTTCACCAATGATAGCCGGAATATCGGGCTTGATGATACCGGCCTTTTCGCGAGCAATAGAGGGGAGGTCGTGTCCCAAGAGTGCTACGTGGTCGAGGCTGATATTGGTAATGATACTCATATCGGGGGTAATGACATTGGTAGTATCCAATCTGCCGCCCAAACCTACCTCGATAATAGCCACATCGACCTTTTGCGAGGCAAAATAGCTGAATGCCAAGAATGTAGTAAGCTCGAAGAAAGAGGGGCGGAAAGCAAAGGCTTCGTCGCTGTGTTGGGTGAGAAAACGCTCAACCTCTTCACGTGGAATCATCTCGCCGTTGATGCGTATGCGCTCGCGAAAGTCGGCCAAGTGGGGCGAGGTGTAGAGTCCTACACGATAGTTACTCTTTTGTAAGATGGCAGCCAAGGTATGTGAGGTAGAGCCTTTGCCATTGGTACCACCTACGTGTATAGTGCGGAACGAGCGGTGCGGATGACCAAAGTGTGCATCCAATGCTTCGGCATTTTCCAATCCCGGTTTGTAAGCTCCTGCACCTACCTGTTGAAAGGCAGGAAAGCGATTATATAACTCTTCGATAAGTGCTTCGTAACTTTTCATATCAATATATTATGTATCCGGCAATGCCGGCAAGTATGATAACAAATATGGGGTGTAACTTGATATAGTAGGTGAGTATAAAAGATGCAACTGCGATGGCTATGCTATATGTAGTGTCGGAAAAATTTTCCTTATTCATCAATAACAATGCCGCCGAAGCTATCAAACCTACAGCTATCGGGCGCAGACCTCTGAAGATACTCTTTATGATAGGGTTTTCTTTGTTTTTCAATATCAGTCGGCTCACCAAGAGTACCAACAAGAACGAGGGCAGACACACAGCCAACGTTGCAACAATCGAGCCCCATATACTACCCGTAACGGTGTAGCCTATGTATGTGGCACTGTTGATACCTATAGGGCCGGGTGTCATTTGCGATATGGCAACGATGTCGGTAAATTGCGTCTGCGTAAGCCATGGCTCGGTACAGCCCCAATGTACGATGTCTACGGTTTCGTGTTGTATGAGTGAGAGCATGGCATATCCACCGCCAAAGCCAAAGAGTCCTATCTTGAGGTAGGTGAGAAAGAGCGATACATATACCATCATTGTCGGCCTCCTTTCTTGTGAGCATGTTTATTGGATATGATGTAGTAGAGGTAGCCACCCAAAGCACCCATCAGAATACAAAGTATAGGAGATAGGCCTCCATAACATATAGCAAGAGCTACGGCAATAGGGATGATGACCGTATAACGATTGATGCGGGCATTCTTGGCAGTGGTGAGTACCGGTACAACTATCAGTGCGACAACAGCAGGACGAATACCCTTGAAGATACTCACTACCGTGGGATTGTTGTATATGCGTGCAAAGAAGATGGCTATGAGCAGTATCATGATGAAAGAGGGTAGGATAGTGCCCAAAGCAACGACCAGACTACCCTTAACACCACGCAACTTATTGCCTATCAACACAGCTATATTGACAGCAAGTATGCCCGGCAACGATTGTGTGATGGCAAGTTGGTCGAGAAACTCCTCCCGACTAATCCATTTGTGATGGTCGACAACTTCACGCTCGATGATGGGTATCATAGCCCATCCGCCACCAAAAGTGAAGGCTCCGATCTTTACAAATGTTGTGAAAAGTTGCACATATAAGTTCTTCATAATCTCATATCTCACAATCTGTGCGCAAAGGTAAGAAAATTTATATTACCTTTGCATCCAAATTTTCCGAGGATATAATTTTATGTTTACAGCGAGTGCCAAGAAAAAAGAGAACATAGCCGAGTATCTGCTCTATATGTGGCAGATAGAGGATATAATACGAGCCTATAAGCTCGACCTTGAACGCATACGCACCGAGATAGTCGATGCCTATACAGGCCTGAGCGATGAGCAACGTACCGCACTCTATGAGTGGTACGAAAGTCTTATCGATATGATGCGCAGTGAAGGTGTGGTAGAGCATGGACACTTGCAACTCAACAAAAATGTAATCATCGACCTCACCGACTTGCACTTGCGCCTGCTCAAGTCGCCTCGTGAGCCCTTCTATACGGCTGCTTTCTACAAGGCATTGCCTTATATTGTAGAGTTGCGAGCCAAGTCGCAAGGTGCTCAAGTGGGCGAGATAGAGACATGCTTCAATGCGCTGTATGGCATATTGATGTTGCGCTTGCAACAGCGTGAGGTATCGGCCGATACCTTAAAAGCGATGAAAGACATCACAGCATTTATAACAACGCTGGCCGAGAAGTACCGTCTTGATAAAGCCGGCGAACTGGAATTGTAGTAACACACCTATTTACGATACATATAATTATGAGTACACTTACCGACGAAATTGCCAAACGACGTACATTTGCTATTATCAGTCACCCCGATGCCGGTAAAACCACCCTTACCGAGAAGTTGTTGCTTTTTGGTGGTGCTATACACATAGCCGGTGCGGTAAAATCCAATAAGATAAAGAAAACTGCTACCAGTGACTGGATGGAGATAGAAAAGCAACGTGGTATATCGGTTGCAACATCGGTCATGGGATTTAACTATGGCGACTACAAAATAAACATTCTCGACACCCCCGGTCACCAAGATTTTGCCGAGGATACATATCGTACACTCACCGCTGTCGATAGTGTTATTATAGTGGTAGACGTGGCAAAGGGTGTTGAGCAACAGACTCGTAAGCTCATGGAGGTGTGTCGCATGCGCAATACACCTGTTATCGTGTTTGTCAACAAGCTCGACCGCGAGGGTCGTGATGCATTCGATATTCTTGATGAACTGGAGAGCGAGTTGAAGATATCGGTACGTCCTCTGTCGTGGCCTATAGGTATAGGTGCAACGTTTAAGGGAGTATATAATATGTATGAGCAAAATCTCAACCTTTTTACGCCCAACAAGCAGGTGGTGACCGAGCGTATAGAGTTGAGCGATGTTAATAGCAGCGAATTGGATGGCTATATAGGTAATAGAGAGGCCGAAAAACTGCGTGCCGACTTGGAGTTGCTCGAAGGGGTATATCCCGAGTTTGAGGTCGAGGACTATCTTTCGGGTCAATTAGCACCCGTATTCTTTGGCTCGGCACTCAATATGTTTGGTGTCAAGGAGTTGCTCGACTGCTTTGTGAAGATTGCTCCTGCCCCCAAGTCTATACAGGCTATAGAGCGTGAGGTAAAACCATCGGAGGAAAAGTTTACGGGTTTTGTATTCAAGATACACGCCAACATGGACCCCAACCACCGCAGTTGTATTGCGTTTGTGAAGATATGTTCGGGCCGATTTGAGCGTAATGCCAACTATAAGCATGTGCGCAGTGGCAAGATGATGCGTTTCAGCAGTCCTACGGCCTTCATGGCACAGAAAAAATCGGTAGTAGATGATGCATATCCCGGCGATATTGTTGGCTTGCCCGATACGGGTAGTTTCAAGATTGGCGATACCCTTACCGAAGGCGAAGAGCTACACTTCAAAGGGTTGCCATCGTTCTCGCCCGAGATGTTTAAGTATATCGAGAACAACGACCCCATGAAAGCCAAACAGTTGCAAAAGGGTATAGACCAGCTCATGGATGAGGGTGTGGCTCAGTTGTTTACCAACCAATTCAATGGTCGCAAGATAATAGGTACAGTAGGACAGTTGCAATTTGAGGTAATCGAATATCGCCTCTTGCATGAGTATGGTGCGCAATGTCGTTGGGAGCCATTGAGCATGTACAAGGCTTGTTGGATAGAGAGTGACGATACCGAAGCACTTGAAAATTTCAAGCGTCGCAAGGCTCAATACATGTGTGTCGATAAAGACGGTCGAGATGTATTTATGGCCGATAGCGGATATGTGCTGCAAATGGCACAAACCGACTTCCCCAAGATACGTTTCCACTTCACCAGCGAGTTCTAAATAGTTTAAGTTGTGACTATTAAGGTCTGTTGAGGTATATTAAAGTAGGATATGACAAAATCACTATTACCCAATAATTGGGGGTATAAAAATCTTTTGACTTACCAAAAGAGCGATGTGATTTATCGTATTACTTACTACTTCTGTCATAAATACCTGCGGAAAGGAGATAGAACAATAGATCAAATGGTTCAAGCAGCCCGAAGTGGAAAACAGAATATAGTTGAAGGGTGTGCAGCTTCAGTAACATCGAGTAAGACTGAAATTCATCTTATAAATGTTGCTAAAGCAAGTCTTCGTGAGTTACTGTTAGATTATGAAGATTATTTACACACTCGCAACTATAGAGTATGGGAAGAGAAATCTATAGAAGTAGAGGCGATGCGTCGGTTGGGTAGGGAACATAATGATGCAGAATATTTTATGCAACTTGTTGAAACACGACCGCCCGAAACTATAGCTAATATGGCCATTGTACTCATTAAACAAGCTGACTATTTACTATATAGGCAATTACAGAGCTTAGCTGCCAAGTTTGAGCGCGAAGGTGGCTTTAGTGAAAAAATGGCGAAGAAAAGACTTGAATTTCGAAATAACAAGAAATGACCTTAATAGCCCTTAACAGCCTTTAATAGACATAAATCTGTAAGATAGCTTAAAACTCCGCTTGGCACACGATCTTGATATATTCGCCGGTTGTGGGGTGGGTGAACTCTAAGGTCTCGGCGTGAAGCATAAGGCGTTCGGCTTTCTTGCCATAGATTTCGTCACCAACTATGGGTGTGCCAAGACCCTCGGTGTGGGCAGCGTGGACACGCAGCTGATGCGTGCGGCCTGTAATGGGGTAGAAGCGTATGCGTGTGCGACCTTCGGTGTAGCCCTCAACCTCAAACCGGGTGTGTGCCGCACGGCCATCGGTAGCGACCATCTGTCGTGGGCGGTTGTCATAGTCGAGTTTTAGAGGTAGATGTATCTCGCCGCTCTTTGTCAAGACAATACCATCGAGCAGAGCCACATAGCTCTTTTTTACGGTACGTGCGATAAACTGCTTTTGCAGAGCCTCGTGCGCAGCCTTATTTTTGGCGATAACAAGTATTCCCGATGTCGACTGGTCGAGGCGATGCACAATCATTGCCTCGGTATATCGCTCCAAGGCCCACTCCTCGGCAGAGCGGATGTCAACCTTGCCACGCACCGAGAGCATACCGCTCGGCTTGTCGATAACTACTATCGACTCATCCTCCCACAGAATTTTGGGCTCAGGAGTAACAATATCCAACAATGGGTTGGGCTCTACGTCGAGTCCCTGTAGCATGTGTTCTAATATGGGCTTGCACTTGCTGTTACAAGCAGGGTAGAATGTCCCATGCCGGCGCACCTCGCCTTTGGGAGAGTTGCCCCACCAGAATTCGGCCATAGCTACAGGACGCATGCCCTGTTTGAAGGCATATTGCAGAAGCTTGGGCGCGGCACACTCACCGGCACCTGACGGAGGTATCTGCTGTGCGGTGGATGCAAATATCGAGCATAGGTCGCGCTCTTCGCCACGTATGTTGAGCATGCGGAACTCTTCGAAAAGGCGTATCTGCAACTCTGCCGAGCGGTGCTGACGTTCAAGTTTTAGTTCCTCAATTCTCTTTAAAAGTTTGGTAACCTTGAGCGTAGCATTTTCTAACCGTTCTTTGATAGCTCGCTTTCGGCGTGTAGCCTCGGCCTTCTCATGTTGCGATTGTAGTATCAGTTCTTGCTCGTTGTAGAGACCCTCGCTGCGAAGTCTGTTGCGATGTGCTTTACCCTCGGCAAGGTACATCTTTATTGTTTCGAGCTCATCTTCACACGTTCGTTTGGTCAGCTCAAGCTCTTTGTTGGCTGCTCGAAGCTCCTCGTTAGCCTCAAGCTCTTTTATTTGCTTGTTGATAGCCGAGATGTTAGCCTCCTCGCGTTTGAAGAAGTCGCCGGGGCGTAGCATATCGTATACAGCCGGAACGAAGTATTGGTGGTCGTTTCGGCCTGCAAGTTGGCCGGAGTAGGCAGCAAGGAAGCCAATTTCGCCCTCTGTTTCCACGACCAATACGCCAAACATTTTGCCCTTGTCAAGTTCCTCTTTCCACTCTTGACGTGTAGCAATGTAGCATTGTACCTCCTCGGCAGCACGCACGGCTAAGGGGTGTGGCGTGTAGTAGTGTGGGTAGGTAAATTGCTTGGGTAGCTCAAGGTCTCGAATGTCGGATGTGAAGCGGTGTAGCATACCTGTATTATTATATAGCAAAGTTGACACATTCGATCAACTCTCCAATAAAGAAACATGAAAACGCCGTCGTTTCTGACTAATTAAGTATAATGTGTGAGCTTTACTTCATAAATACAAAGTATACAGCACCGATGAGGCATAAGAACGCTGCAATATGGTTCCACTGGAATGACTCGCCTTTGAACATAAGGGTGGAGAAGATGGTAAATACTACCAATGTGATAACTTCTTGAATAATCTTGAGTTGCATGAGAGAGAATGGGCCTCCGTTCTCGCGAAAACCTATGCGGTTGGCCGGAACTTGAAAGCAATATTCAAACAAAGCAATACCCCAGGAGAGTAAAATAACACCGTAAAGTGGCCAATTGCTTGTGACGCGGGCATCCTGCAACTTGAGATGACCATACCATGCAAATGTCATGAAAATGTTTGATACGATGAGTAATACAATTGTTATAATAGCACGCATAGTGATATTGTATTAGATAAAATTGTTTTTTTGTGAGTGCGCAAAATTACAAATAAATTGTTAAGTAATGTGATGTGGTGGTGAAAAAATACCGACCGATACTCGCGTACCAGTCGGCAGAACATATAACAAGTATGATGAAAAGGTTCTTCTGTATGCAAATATAGTATAAATTATATAATCAACAAACTTTTTTGCAATAATTTTTAATAGAAAATGCCAAATATTTTTATTATTGTAATTTTATGCACAAATAATAAAGGATAAAGAGTTGTTATAATATATTGTCGAATATAAAATATGTAGTACATTTGCAGTATGTATTCGAAGGATGAAGTAAGAGAATTGAAAAAACGTTTTTGGGACGGACTCAGTGCCTATGCCGAGAGCTATGAGGAGTTGAGCAATCGTCGTCATAAGTTTATGTTGCACAACACCCGCATGAAGGGCGTTGCCATGAAGTTCGATGCCACACGCGATGGTGCGTATGTGATATTGGAGATAGACCATCGTAGTGAAGAGCAGCAAGAGAAGCTCTATAATCATTTTCTCGAGAATAGGGAGTTGCTCGAAATGGCCTTTGATGAGCCACTTGTGTGGGATACGCATTACATCAAGGATTGTGGCAAGCAAGTCATACGCATATATTGTATGCGTGCAGGGCTCGATATACATCGTCAGGAGCAGTGGAATGATTTTTATGCCTTTATGGTAGCCAATATGATACGTCTTGAAAAAGGATTTGTGCAGGTAAAGGCTATATGGGATATGTGGGAAGGATAGGTTAATATACACTCATGGATTTGCGTTTTAACATATCTTTGGCAAGTGGATATAAAAGTGCAACACAAATAGCCAGGGTTCTTACAGAAGATTGGCTTGCACGAAATATGTATTGTCCTATATGCGGTGAAATATCCATAAAAAAAGCAGAAACAAATGCTCCTGTAAGAGACTACATCTGCGAACATTGCAAATCGCAATATGAATTGAAAAGCAAAAAAGAGAAGACTGATAAATACATAACTAAAGTAAATGACGGTGTATATCGCACGATGATAGATCGTATTACTTCGTTGGATAATCCTAGTTTCTTTTTTATGCATTATGATAACTACGAGGTGAACAATTTGATTATTGTACCGAAATGCTTTTTCATTCCGGAAGTTATAGAAAAGCGTAAGCCATTGGCTAAAGATGCGCGTAGAGCCGGATGGGAAGGATGTAATATTCTACTAAAGCAAATTCCTGATTTTGCAAAGATCCCAATTATAAGAAACGGAGTTGTGTTAGATCCCAAAAGCGTTTGTAATGAATATAATAGAGTTTACTCATTGCAAACAAACAGCATCGAAAAAAGAGGTTGGTTGATTGATGTTTTAAAGTGCGTAGAACGACTTGATACGACTTTTACATTGAAACAGATGTATAAATTTGTAGAAGAGTTGAAAAACAAACATCCCGCCAATAATAATATAGAGGCTAAAATACGTCAACAACTACAATATTTAAGAGATAAAGGGTTTATCGACTTTTCATCACGCGGTAAATATAAAAAGATAGATTTATGAATGAATATATTTTCTTCACAACAGAAGGCCGTACATGCCTTCCTGATAAAATAAGAATATAGAAAATTGCCAATTATAGGGACAATCTATGGGCAAAAGCCCCGAAGAGCTTTGTATATCTATTAAAAAAACAGTCTGATTCTCTTTGTACTGTGTGCTATTTTTACTAACTTCGCAACTTGATATTTTCTAAAACATATAAGACCTATCTAATATGACAGAGGTTGAAAAGATTGATAACAATAAAGAAGAAGGCCGTAGCCTTAACTTTATAGAAGAGATTGTAAAGAACGACCTTGAGGCCGGGAAGAATGGCAAACGATTGAATACCCGATTTCCGCCCGAGCCCAATGGTTATTTGCACATAGGTCATGCCAAGGCTATTTGCATGGACTTTGGTATTGCCGAACGTTATGGAGGTACTTGCAACCTTCGTTTCGATGATACCAATCCGGTGAAAGAAGATGTGGAGTATGTCGATGCCATTATGGAAGATATTCATTGGCTGGGCTTTGACTGGGGCGACCGTCTATACTATGCATCGGACTATTTTCCTCAATTGTTCGACTTGGCTATCCGTCTTATCAAGGAGGGTAAAGCATACGTCGAGGAGCAAACATCGGAAGAGATTGCCGCACAAAAGGGTACACCTACAACGCCCGGGCAGGAGAGTCCTTTCCGCAACCGTCCTGTAGAGGAGAGTCTCGACCTCTTTATGCGTATGAATGCCGGTGAGTTTGAGGAAGGTACGCTCACTTTGCGTGCCAAGATTGATATGGCTTCGCCCAATATGCACTTCCGCGATCCTATCATGTATCGTATTCTCAAGCATCCCCATCATCGTACGGGTACGACATGGAATGTATATCCCATGTATGACTTTGCGCACGGACAGAGTGACTATTTTGAGGGTGTTACACACTCACTCTGTACACTCGAGTTTGTGCCTCACCGTCCTTTGTATGATCTATTTGTAGATTGGGCCAAGGGTGGAGAAGATTTGGATGACAATCGTCCTCGACAATATGAGTTCAATAAACTCAACCTTAGCTATACGCTTATGAGCAAGCGCAACTTGCTTATACTCGTTAAAGAGGGCTTGGTAAACGGATGGGACGACCCTCGTATGCCCACACTATGTGGTTTCCGTCGTCGTGGTTATTCTCCCGAATCTATACGCAAGTTTGTCGATAAAATTGGTTACACAACATACGAGGCTGTCAATGACTTTGCATTGCTTGAGAGCGTAGTACGCGAGGACTTGAATGTTCGTGCTACTCGTGTGTCGGCTGTTATCAATCCTGTTAAGCTCGTTATTACCAACTATCCCGAAGGTCAGGTAGAGGTGTTGGAGAGTGTAAACAATCCCGAAGATCCCTCGGCTGGTACACACACCATCGAGTTTAGTCGCGAGTTGTGGATGGAGCGTGACGACTTTATGGAAGATGCACCCAAGAAATATTTCCGTATGACTCCCGGTCAGGAGGTGCGCTTGATGAATGCCTATATCGTGAAGTGTACAGGTTGCAAGAAAGACGAGGATGGCAATATTGTTGAGGTGTATGCCGAGTATGACCCCGAGACACGCAGTGGTATGCCCGGAGCCAACCGCAAGGTGAAGGGTACACTTCACTGGGTAAGTTGTGCACATTGCCTCAAGGCCGAGGTGCGTCTGTACGACCGTTTGTGGAAGGTGGAAAATCCTCGTTTGGAAATTCAAAATATACGCGATGCGAAGGGTTGTGATGCGCTCGAAGCCATGCGCGAGGTTATCAACCCCGATTCGTTGAAAGTTCTCACCGAATGTTATGTAGAGCGTTATCTTGCCGAGGCTTCTCCTCTCGACCACTTGCAGTTCCGTCGTATCGGCTACTTCAATGTCGACAAGGATTCGACTCCCGAGAAGCTGATATTCAATCGTACGGTATTGCTCAAAGACAGCTGGGAAAAAGCCAAGACAAAATAGACCTTGTATAGCTGAATAGCAGGGGTGCACTTCTGGTTGTAGAAGCGCACCCTTGTACATTAAATGTAGTTGTGACTGTAAGATGAAAGAATCGGACATACGCAGATTGCGTGAACACTATGAGAAACTGCTTGATGAGGGTACTCATGGCTACTTTGAGCCCGACGAGCTGGATATGATAGCCGAGTCGTATGAGCAGGAAATGGCCTATCGCAAGGCTTTGCAGGTAGTGTCTCATGGTCTTGAACTCTATTCTTCCAATGAGATGCTCATGTTGCGTAAGGCACGGTGTCTCTTGTTGTTGGGACGTATTGAGGATGCAGTAAAAGAACTTGCGTCTATTACCGAGCGCAATATCGAGTACTATTTTGCAAGTGCCGAATGTGCCTTGATGCAGGAGGATATAGATGCCGCAATGGAGGCTTTCAATCATATCATATCGGATGCCGATTGTGTAATAGAAGATTGTATAGACATCCTTGATGTGTGTGCCGATTATGATAGGACCGAGTTGTTGGACAATATTACACCTCGGGTGGAGAAAAAGTTTGACCATGTGAGTCCATATCTGCGTGAGCTGGCTATGCTGTATGAGGAAAAAGAGGAGGATGACAAAGCCATAGACTTGTATAACAAGGTGCTTGATATAGACCCCTACTCAACAGACGATTGGTTCTCGCTGGCCAAGGTTTATGCCCGCCGTAAGGAGTATAACAAGGCAATAGATGCTTGTGATTTTGCCCTTGCCATAGAAGGCAATGACGAGAGTATTGTGGCTTTTAAGGGTTATTGTTATTACGACCAAGGTGATTATAGAGAGGCCGTAGAGCAGTTTGAGATATTCTTGCAGTGTACATCAGACAAGGCAGTTGCCTATGAGCTTATAGCAGAGGCTTATGGTCGTATGGAGAAACACGAACAGGCTATAGAGTATCTGTTGAAAGCTGTGGAAATAAACGATAGCAGTCACGACTTGTACTACCAATTGGCAGTCAATCATTACTATATGGGTGAGGTCGACGAGGCTATATCATACTTGCGAAAGGCTGTGGCCTGTGACGATAGCGATGATGAGGCTCATGTGTTTATGGGAGAACTGCTCATGCAACAAGAGGCGTATGAAGAGGCTTATATACACTTGTTGCGTACCGAGCTTGCTCCTGTTATCGATACTGTTCCGGCATCGGCTCTTGCCGATGTGTGTATACACTTGCAACGATATGACGAGGCTGTAAAAGTGCTGGAGCTACTCTTGGAACAAGACCCTTATGAGCCACATTATCTGTTCGATATTATCTTGTGTTACTTGCAGTTGGGAGACTATCAGACAGCGGCCGAATGGGTTGCTCACTCCGACAATATATCGCACGACCCCGAGAAACTCTCTTCTCTTGATGACTCGTCGCGTAAAACCTGGAACTATATCAAAGAGCGCATCGACGAGTTGCGCAACATTCTCAGTGTATACTTAGACAGGAAGTTGTGAGCACTATGCAGGTCTAAGATGCGACAGCCTATAATGGGTACATCACTTAGTATGTAATATTCAGTATGAAGACAAACGGAGCTATTGCCTCGATGCGGTCGGGGTGCGATAGATCTTTGGTTTTGTTGATGTGTTGCATATTCAGCCCCTCTACTTGTTCGGCCAACTTGAGTAAATAAGATGACTTTACAGCAAAGTTGGCATTAAGGTTTGTGAGTTCCTTGTATAATAAACTCGAAATCACACCAATGATATTACCTTCGTTGTCAAAAAGTGGGCTGCCACTACTGCCATGATCTACATCTACCGATACCATATATTGCACACCATTCGTTGCATTTGCTGCATTTATCTCACCTATAGAGGTCTTCAGTTCATTTCCTGTAAGAGTGGGTATGGGATATCCCAGATAAAATACCGTCTCACCCTTGCGCGCCTGTCGGTCGCTTATGCTGTAGGGTAGTTCTTCAAATCCTACAAAGTTGTCGTCATTGATATGTATAATAGCCAAGTCATGGATGCTGTCTGTGGCGACAACCTCGGCCTTGAAGGTTTGCGGAAACTCAATATTGAGGCAGTTTACCTCTATGTTGCGGGCATTTCTTATAACATGATAGTTGGTTGCTATATAGCCGTCGGACGATAGTGCAAATCCGGTGCCGGAAACATTTATACCGGTTGTTGTAGGGTTGATATATTGTTTGGTACGAGAGAGGATAAGTCGTGTCTGTTCATCTACAAAATCGAGCGTCAACTCATTGCCATTGAGAAAGGCCAGCACATTCTCCATCTTGCAGCCTTCGGCATCATACCACACAGCCTTGTAGTATCCGGCTTCGGTGGGTATCAGTTCTCCCTTTACATCACCTTCAGCCCACTTGCCGGGGTATATTTGGGCTCCATCGATGTATATCATATAGTAGCTGTAACCATTGTAGATAATGCCCAATGAATATTTGCCACCCATCTTGATGCGGTTGATGGGGCGATTGTCAAGGGCTACCTCCCAAAATCCCTCAATAAAGGCGCAGGGGGTGGAGCGATAGTATGTATCGAGTATTTCACTTGTCAGCAGGGTGTGAGGTTGCGACAACTTGTCTTCTACAAAGATCATGGCATCTTCAATACACACCTTTGCTCCGGCTTGCAGATACAATCCGGTATAAGTGCCGTAGGTGGGTATGTTGTGTATAACATCCCAAGGTATATCATTACTCCATCCGCCACCAAACCACAAGGTGTTGTTGCGGTATTGTATCCACAAGCTGTGTCGGCTCGATTTATTGACAAGATCGTTGTAGTGGCATATTTTCCAATCGTTATAGTATGTAGTATCGTTGCCGTTGACGCTGATAACGCGAAATTCTACCCCCACGTTTTCATATAGCTCGTCATCTTGAGGAGCAGAGCGCATGAGTATGGCACTGTAGTGTTGCATATCGTTCATCCCAAATACCCATCCATATATGGGGCGTTCTACCGGTTGCCCCTTGCATATTTTACCTTCGTCGTTGTAGTAATATTGAGGATATGTAGTGTAGGGCTTTTCGTGCAGGTTGGTTATAAGGAAGTTTATGTCGAGCGAGTATTCGTTTGAGGCTTCTGTGTCAATGATGTTTACCGTATCGCATCCCATGCGTGTATAGCAGTCGGTAAGGTTGCCTTTGTCGTCGGTTGTAGCATGACGAAAGTCGCTGTTATAGGTGTTCCATTGGGGCGTTATCAGTTTGTAATGTGTCTTTGCAGCCGTGGGTGTCATAAGGCATAACATAAGACATAGAATAGAAATATATCGTGGCATAATATGTTGATGGTATAGAATCTCTTTTCGGTAAAGGTAGTAATAAGAGATGGTAGAACAAAACAAATAGGTTTATATTTTTTTCAGAACCGGAGTATAAAAATAGCGTTGCCGGGATTTGGGCAACGCTATTTGATAGGTTTATATGTTGTATAATATTAGCGAACAACTACCTTGGTGGCTTTGTTGCCAACTTTTACGATATATATACCCTTGCCGTTTACCTTGATGTCGCGACCGGCCATACCGGTAGCAACAAGTTTGCCTGTTACGTTATATACGCTTACAGTTTCGTTGTTGCCATTGGTCTTGATATAACCATTGGTGGCATAAACGCGACCGGCAACAGCTTGTGTAGCATTGAGTGCAGTTGTGTTGGTAATCTTGGTGGGGAAGATTTGGAGAGTGCCTTTGTAGTTGCTTACAAAACCTTCGACAGTGTATGTATCGGCACCCACCGCGGGAAGTTCAACATCGAAACGCTTGTAAGCATCGATAGTACCTGTAGCATCGCTAAATGTTTTGTCTTGCTCAACGGTAACCTTAGTGATACGTATATAATCGCTCACCATGTCGTTGGTGATGTCTTCGATTGTGACAGTGGCGGGTTGTACTGCTGTGCCGGGAGTAGCATCACCAAAACTTGTTACAACGGGAGTCATCTGGTATGTACCATTGTAGTAACCTACGCTACCGCATATACCTTCCAATACATCGCCATTGGTGTAAGTGTTGTTGAGAGAGCCGTATACTTGGAGCGACTTTGTGCCATCGGTAATGTAGAGGTAGCGGTCGTATTGATATATAACAGTTACGGGGCATGTGATGCGGTATATATCGGTTTTGGCAGCCTCGGTAGTGTTGGTAGCCAAGAATGCAGTGATGTCGGCAACTTCGGGAACTGTCTTGATTGTATATGTAGCCTCGTTTACACCTGATGTTTCACCCTCTTTTACAGCTATGGCTTTCAATGTAGCAGTCTCGCTGATGGTGATGGTCTCTTGATAGAGCGTTTTGCTTTCATCGGGAGTTGTGCCATCGAGTGTGTAATAGATAGAAGCACCTTCTGTTGAGCAGGTGATTTCTACCTCAACAGGCTCGTAGAAAGTACCACCGTTGATAGAGAATATGGGTATTGCAATGGCAGGAGCGGCACCTGTTGTAACCGTGAAGCTGAGGAAGTCAAATTGGCCGGATTTGCTTGCACCGTCGCTACCGAGTGTGGCTTTTTCGCCTACTGTAATGGTGAGGTCGGCAATATCACCGGTCCATGTTACGTTGGCATTCTCTACATCATACGTAAACTCACCATTGGTTGCTGTAAGTTCGGGCAAACGTTTTAGGCCTTGAGCCGAAAGTTCAAATGAGATACTTGTCATATTGCCTATCTCACTTGTGATGCGAATCGTGTTTTTGGCATAGGCGCGAAGGTCGTTTGAGTTGGCGTTGACTGTAGGTTTTGTACTTCCTTCTGCTTTGTCGACAGTGATAGCGATACCGTTATATGTGTAAGAAATTGTGGCGGCTTGGTCGGCGACACCGGTCCAATCGCTTTGTCCGTTCCATGTAACTTTTACCTCTTCTGCATTGGCCATAAATGCAGCAAACATGGCGAGGGTAATAAGTAGAAGTTTTTTCATAAATAATAATTTATTTGGTTTATAATATATTGGCTTGTTGCTTGTATATGTTGTTGCATAATACACTACAAAGTAAACAAAAATAATTGATATAATAGTGGTTTATCGTCTTAAAATATATAATTGTGGCAAGTTTTTTGGGGTATTAATCTTGCTTATGGGTTTTATTGTTGTTTATTGTTTGTTTGTATAAGACAGTGGTTGTCAGTATGATATGTTTGTAATAATGATATTTTGCAATAGTTGTGTATTTAAATAGTTTAACAAAACAATGTTTTTTCAAGACAAATTATCTATCTTTGCACGCTGAAATTAAAGCAAGATATAAAGATATGAAAAAAGCATTTGTATTTCCCGGTCAGGGTTCACAATATAAGGGAATGGGTAAAGACTTGTACGAGAATTATCCTGTAGCCAGAGAGATGTTTGAGAAGGCCAATGAGATATTGGGTTTTCGCATTACCGATCTTATGTTTGAAGGTACAGAAGAGGACTTGAAGCAAACCAAGGTAACCCAACCGGCCGTATTCTTACATTCGGTGATATTGGCCAAGACAATGGGCGAGGAGTTTTGTCCCGATATGGTGGCAGGTCACTCATTGGGCGAATTGTCGGCTCTGGTAGCTGTAGGTGCTATGTCGTTTGAGGATGGCTTGCGGTTGGTATCGGCTCGAGCTATGGCTATGCAGAAGGCTTGCGAGAAACAACCCTCAACTATGGCGGCTATCATAGGATTGCCCGATGCTACTATCGAGCAGGTGTGTGCCGAGGTGAGTGAGGGCGTGGTTGTTGCAGCCAACTATAACAATCCCGGACAGCTTGTAATATCGGGAAGTATTGAGGGTGTGGATGCGGCATGTGCCAAGCTCACAGCTGCCGGTGCCAAGCGTGCCATGAGACTCAAAGTAGGAGGGGCTTTCCACTCACCTCTGATGGAGTCGGCTCGTGCCGAGTTGGCCGAGGCTATTGCTGTCACTCCATTCAGTACGCCTACATGTCCTATTTACCAGAATGTCGATGCTCTTCCTCATACCAATCCCTCGAGATAAAACAAAATCTTATTGCGCAACTCACTGCCGCGGTTCGTTGGAGCTACTCGGTAGATAATATGATTGCCGATGGTGCTGTCGAGTTTACCGAAGTAGGTCCCGGTACAGCATTACAAGGTATGGTGCGTAAGATAAACAGTACCGTGAATGTAAAAGGTCGTCAATAACTTTACGTATTTGAAATTATAAAAAACAGCCACCCGGCAATGTTGCCGGGTGGCTGTTTCTCTTGTTATGTATATTGATGGCAAGCAGATATGTTACTATATTGCTCCAATCTTCTTTGCCATATATGCGATGATTGCGAGTATATCTTACCCTACATTGTGTTTATTCAGTCTCCGATGTTTTGTCTTGCAGTTTCATGAGTTGACGGTCGGCAAGTTCGAGTTGTATGATGCCATACTCGCGACGCGACTGCAACGAGTCGGTCAAGACAAAAAGTTGAGCCAAGCGATAGCTGTTGGCGATAGCTTCGCGAGAGAGCTTGTCGAGTGATAGGTTGAAGGCCTTGCCACCGGTGTATTTTACATTACACTTGGCTTGTGCATCAGATGCTATCAATTGCACCACGTCTTTGCACTGAGCCATGTTGTATGTAACCATTTCTACTACATAGTTGCCTGTTTTGTAGCGGTAGTTCTTGCCACCATCATAGGCAATTGTTGCCGAATTGGCTGCACCACCGCCGGCTTGTTGTACCGATATGCCGGTATGGTTGAGATTGGATTTTCCAAAATAGATACTTGTGAGTTGTAAGTCGCCCTTCTCGGTTACTTGTACACGTAGTTCGCTATGTCTTATATCGCCTTTGTTGCGAGTTCCTTTGTATATATAGTTGGCAAAGGTTTGTTCTTTGCCCTCGCGCACCAATTCAAATCGACCTTTGAGTGATGCCAGTTCGGCAGTAGCGGCATTATAGAGGCTGTCAATTTCTATCAGCTCACGTTCATATCTCTGTTGGTTTATATGGCATTGCAACAATATGCCTTGTCGTATCACATCAACCTCTTGTGGGTAGGTTGCGCTGATGCTGTCGACCCACTGTGTTGCCTCGATATAATTGCCCTGATTGTATAGTCGCTCGGCTTCGTTGAGCATCTCTTGAGCCAATTTTTCGTTATTTCCGCACGCTGCCAGCAGAGCGAGTAGGGGTAGTAGAAGAAGTTTGTTTTTCATATACACATCTGTTTTATTGATTTATTTACATTGCACCACGTTGCACATCTTTCACACCTTTCACTGTACGTAGTTTTTTTATGAGTGTATTCAATGATGATATATCGTCTATAGCCACCGACAAGTGACCTTGAAAAATTCCGTCATCGGAGTCTATCGATATGCTACGCAGGAACACATTTTTTTCTTTATTGATAATAGACGATATATTTGTTACGATACCTATATCGTCGTGCCCCACAACGCGCAATGTTACGACATACTTTGTACCCATCTTGCCTGCCCAACGTGCATTTATAATACGATAGGGGTAACGCTCTTGCATATTGATGGCATTGGGACAATCGCAACGGTGTATCTTGATAGTGCCCTCTGACGATACAAAGCCAAAAATCTTGTCACCGAAAATAGGATTGCAACACCGTGCCAAGCGGTAGTCTACACCTTTTATATCGCCACCTATGACGAGTTCGTCTACCTTATTATCATCGACAGGCTTTGTGTCGAAGGTATACTCGCCGGCCGAGCGTTGTTCCTCTTCCTGACGGTCTTTCTCTATGATGGCAAGGTATTGTTCTATAACATCGTTTACATCTATTTTTTCATTACCCAGATCGAGGTAGAAGGCTGTTACGGTCTTATACTTCGATTTTTTGACAAGACGCATCAATACCGACTCATCTACCTCGATTTTACGGTTTTTCATTCGGCGAGACAATAGCTCTCGGCCAAGTTCGGCACTCTTGTTTTCTATTTCATTAAGTGCCTGTTTTATTTTTACGCGAGCGCGAGCCGAATGTGCAATATTGAGCCATTCTTTCTTGGGATACTGTGATGAGGATGTGAGTATCTCTACCGTATCGCCACTCTTCAGTTCATATTTTATTGTTTGATTTTTTCCATTTACACGTGCACCTATACAAGCACAACCCAATTTTGTGTGTATATGGAATGCGTAGTCGAGCACTGTAGAGCCGTAAGGGAACTTATATAAGTCGCCTTTGGGCGAAAATACAAAGACTTCCTTGTCGTATATATCGATATTGAAATCTTTTATTTTTTCCAGGGGGTCATCATTGTCCGACTCCAGCACATCGCGTACACTGTTCATGAGTGTATCGAGGTTGCCTTCGCTTTTAATACCTTTGTATCGCCAGTGTGCGGCCAATCCTCGCTCGGCTATCTCATCCATTCTACGTGTACGTATCTGTACTTCCACCCATTTGTTTTCAGGGCCTATCACTGTTGCGTGAAGTGATTCGTAACCATTGCTCTTGGGGTTGGATAGCCAGTCGCGCATACGGCGAGGGTTGTGTGTATACATGTTGGTAATGATAGAGAATGCCTTCCAGCAATCGGCTCTCTCGTCGGCACCTTCTTCGGTGTCGAGTATAATGCGTATAGCAAACAGGTCGTAGATGCCACTTACACCTATCTGTTGCTTTTTCATCTTGTTCCAGATAGAGTATATCGATTTGGTGCGACCTTTTATTTCAAACTTGAGATTTGCCTTTTGAAGCTCTACCTTTACCGGTCCTATAAAAGAGGTTATATAATCATCCCGATACTTCTTTGTAGTGTTGAGCTCATGAACTATAAGGTTATAAGTCTCGCGGTCGGAGTATTTCAGTGCCAAATCTTCCAACTCCGATTTTATCTTATACAGTCCCAATTTATGAGCCAGAGGTGCATAGAGGTTGGATGCTTCGGTTGTAATGTTCCTGCGATATTTATCATCGGCATGATTGTTTGCCATGCGCATGAGGCACAGGCAATCGACAATAATGATAAATATTACTCTGATATCATCGGCAAATATCAAAAGCAAATTTTTGAAGTATTCGCTATTTATTGCGCCTTGCTTGCCGTCAAGCTCATTGGTCTTGTGAAGGCCTTTTATCAATTTAATGACGCCGTCACCATAGAGATTTGACACATCTTCCCACAGCAAATATTCGCTTTCGACAAGTGGCGACAGAAAAATTGCAATGATAGTATCACGCTCGGCTCCCACTTTTTCGCATAGCAACAATGCCGTATTTATGCAACGTAACAATGGGTTGATGCCATGCTCATCACGAGGCATCTGGCCACGCTCAATGGCATTGTGCACGATTTTGCTTAACGCTTTTACTTCATCATACCTTATCTCATCGCGCATAGCATCTACCAAGCGACAATAGTTGTTGCGAAATTCGCTCCATTCACTTTCTGTAAAATATCTGTTTGCGCTCATTATTTTCCTTGTTTTTAAGAATAACAAAAGTACGTTTTTTTTACCAAAGAATAGAACCTACATGAATTATTTTGTGTTAATAGTGAGAATAAAAAATATAAAGAAATGAGAACAACACAATTATTAGCAATAAGTGCCGGTATGGCACTGTCGAGTCTGGCGGGAGTAGAGGCCTGTACAGGCATATCATTTCATGCAGCCGATGGTAGTTTTGTGGTAGCTCGCACGATAGAGTGGGCGGGTACACCACTCACAAGCGAGTACAATGTAGTAGCACGAGGTAAAGAACTTGTCTCATATACGCCTACGGGTCGTAATGGTATAAAGTTTAATGCTCGTTATGGCTTTATCGGACTCAGTGTGGTTAATGGTGATTTTGTTGCCGAGGGCATCAACGAAGCGGGATTATCGGCCGGTCTATTCTATTTTCCCCATTATGGCAGCTACGAAACGTATAATGCCCAACACAATGACAAAACAATTGCCGACTTACAATTGGTCGAATGGATTCTATCACAATTCTCGAGCATTGATGATGTGATTGCCGGTTTGCAGGATGTTCATGTCGTATCACTCGACCCGTCGATGCTGACAATTCACTGGCGTATAGCCGAGCCAGGAGGGCGACAAGTAGTGTTGGAGATAATCGATGGTAAATATAACATACATGAAAACAAGATAGGCGTTATCACCAATGCACCATCTTTTACATGGCATATAACCAATCTCAATAACTATGTCAATCTATATCCCGGTGTAGCGAAATCACAAAAATGGAATGGGGTAGAGCTTACCTCCATAAGTGCCGGATCGGCTTTTCACGGTATACCGGGTGATGTTACATCGACATCTCGATTTGTCCGCGCAGCATTCTTTGTAGCTACTGCACCCCAACGTCCTACAGCATTCGATACCGTGTTGCAATGTTTCCATATTCTCAACAATTTCGATGTACCCATCGGTGTGGAGTACAATCCGGGCGAAACGCCACAAGATATGCCATCAGCGACTCAGTGGACAGTGGTAAGCGACCTGACAAATCATCGCATTTATTACCGTACAGCCTACAATAGCAATATTCGTTGTATAGACCTCAAAAGCATAGACTTCGGACGTGTCAAATCGGGAAGTTATCCTCTTGATAAAGACAAAACACAACCTATAGAAATGATTGAGATAAAATAGCATATCTCATTATATTCAAGACTAATACAAGAGTGGCTACATTGAACATGCGGTGTAGCCACTCTTATTTGTAAATTACTTAATAACCCTCAATTACAACATGTCGAAAGAGCGTTTTACAAAACGGCTCAACGCCTCGCCACGTAGCATATTGTTAGACAGCAGAGCCAAGTCGATAAGTTGTTTTACCAAGTTATTATTTTGTGCATACTCACTATACACGTTCTCTTGCTTTTTGCGTAAGTCGGCAGCCTCATTCTCGGCATTACGCAGAGCCTCTTTATCGGCTACAGGAATATCCTCGTCTTTCTTATCTTTGCGCTCATTGTTAAGACGCGTAATCTCGGCATTGACAGCATCGAGTTGCGATGCAAGAGGTGCTATAGTATCGTTACAAGCCACGCCGGTATCGGCAAGGACTTTTTTGCACAACGCATGGTCGGTATTGACAATGAGATTGAAAGTGTCGGGCAATTCGCCATAGAAACTCATGCCGGGTTGCATAGCAGCCATCTCCTTCATACGACGCATATACTCACTTTGGGTAATCATGACCGGTGCTGAGTTTTCGCCAAGAGCCTCAAACATTATTATAAATTCGCTTTTCTCGATGGTGGGTATTTGCGACTTAAAGACGGTAGTCATCGCTTCGCGCTCTTGAGCCGAGAGTGTTACTTCGCGGTCGTTCTCCTTGCGTATAAGATTGTCTATAACATCACTATCTACACGAACAAAACGACTTTTCTCAAACTTTTGCTCCAACATAGCTATGTAGTGAGAGTCGAGTTGACCATCCATCAACAAGACATCATATCCACGTGCTGTTGCCGCTTCGATATAGCTGTATTGAGCTGTCTTGTCGGTTGCATATAGATATATGAGGTTGCCATCTTTATCGGTCTGCTCTCCCGATATAATGTTTTTATATTCCTCAAAGGTAAAGAATTTACCGTCGGTGTTGTGCAAAAGCGCAAACTTGGCGGCACGTTCATAGAACTTCTCGTCACTGAGCATGCCATACTCAATAAACAGCTTAATGTCGTTCCATTTCTCTTCAAACTGTTTGCGGTCGTTGTTAAATATCTCTTGCAAGCGGTCGGCAACCTTCTTTGTGATATAGGTCGATATTTTCTTTACATTAGCATCACTTTGCAAATAAGAGCGTGATACGTTCAACGGAATATCGGGCGAATCGATAACACCTTGCAAGAGCATCAAGAAGTCGGGTACAACACCCTCAACCGAGTCTGTTACATATACTTGGTTGCAATACAATTGTATTTTGTAACGATTGAGGTCGAGATTGCTCTTTATCTTGGGGAAATAAAGAATACCTGTAAGATTGAAGGGATAATCTACATTAAGGTGTATCCAGAAAAGAGGTTCATCTGCTCCGGGGCATATTTCATGATAAAACTCGCGATAATCCTCATCGGTAAGATCTGTAGGCTTGCGAGTCCATGCCGGAGTGAGATTGTTGATAATTTTGTCAGTGTCAGTATCTACATACTTGCCATCCTTCCACTCTTGTTCTTTGCCAAAGATGATAGGTACAGGCAAGAAACGGCAGTACTTGCGCAATAGTGTCTCTATGCGTTGAGGCTCCAGAAACTCTTTATTTTCATCATCTATATATAGAATTATGTCAGTACCTCTATGCAACTTTTCAATCTGGGTCATTTCAAAGGAAGGTGTACCGTCGCAGCTCCATTGTACGGCCTGAGCACCTTCTCTGAAAGAGAGTGTGCGTATTTCTACCTTTTTCGATACCATGAATGTAGAGTAGAATCCCAGACCGAAGTGTCCGATAATGGCATTGGCATCATTCTTATATTTCTCAACAAACTCTTCGGCACCCGAGAATGCTATTTGATTGATATAACGGTCTATCTCGTCGGCAGTCATACCCACACCGCTGTCGCTGATGGTGAGTGTTCCGGCCTCTTTATCTATCGCAATACGTACATCGAGTGCACCCAATTCGCCTTTAAATTCTCCCACAGAAGAGAGTGTCTTGAGTTTCTGTGTGGCGTCTACAGCGTTTGACACAACTTCACGAAGGAAGATTTCATGGTCGCTATACAAGAATTTTTTGATAATGGGGAAGATGTTGTCGGTAGTTACCCCAATGGTTCCTTTTTGCATGATATTTAATATTTATAGTTATTACATTTTGACTTAGGTATAGCAAAAAAAATGCCAGCCCGTCAAAGGCTGACATTTTGGCTTGAAAATTTATTGGTTATTTGTCCGATAGTGAAGTGTCTTCAACCGATGTGATTATTTTATCTTCGTTTTTGTCATAGTCGACCTTTATCGTATCGCCGTTGTGTATGGCGGCACGTATTATCATTTCGGCCATTTCATCTTCGAGATACTTTTGTATGGCACGTTTCAGTGGTCTTGCTCCGTACTGTACGTCATATCCCTTGTCGGCAATAAAATCTTTGGCCTGGTCGGTAATAATAAGTTTATAGCCAAGTTGTTCGATGCGGTTGCGGAACCCCACCAATTCTATGTCTATAATCTTGAATATAGACTCTTTGTCGAGTTGGTCAAACATAACTATATCGTCGACACGATTAAGGAACTCGGGCGAGAATGCACGATTGAGAGCTTTTGTAATTACATTGCGCGATTTCTCTTTTTCGTCTACATTGGGTGCGGCATAGCCTACACCGTGACCGAAATCTTTGAGTTGTCGTGTGCCAATGTTTGAGGTAAGAATTATCACCGTATTTTTAAAGTCTACCTGACGACCCAGGCTGTCGGTCAATCGACCTTCGTCCATTACTTGCAACAGCAGGTTGAACGTGTCGGGGTGAGCTTTTTCTATCTCATCGAGTAAGACAACAGAGTAGGGCTTACGACGTACACGCTCGGTAAGTTGACCACCTTCTTCGTAGCCTACATATCCCGGAGGCGCACCCACCAATCGTGACACGGAGAATTTCTCCATATACTCGCTCATATCTATGCGAATAAGTGCATCTTTGCTATCAAAAAGCTGTTCGGCCAGCTTTTTGGCAAGGTGAGTTTTACCCACACCGGTAGGGCCGAGGAACAAGAACGTCCCTATAGGTTTATTGGGGTCTTTGAGTCCTATGCGATTGCGTTGTATAGCTTTTACAACGGTGTCTACAGCCTTGTCTTGTCCTATAACTACTCCCTTTATGACATCATTCATATCCAGCAATCGACTGCTTTCTCCCTCAGCCACACGTTGCAGAGGCACACCCGACATCATGGCTACAACCTCGGCTATCTTTTCTTCGTCAACAAGTTCCCGGTGTTTGGCTACGTGTGCCTCCCATTGCTGCTTGGCATGTTCGAGTTTTACTTGCAACTCGCGTGCTTTATCTCTATAGCTTGCTGCCAACTCATAGTTTTGAGCATTCACAGCGCGCATTTTTTCCTTGCCGGCATCTTCTATTTGTTGTTCCAGATTTTCTATTTCCTTGGGGACAACAATATTGGTTATATGTACACGCGAGCCGGCTTCATCAAGGGCATCGATAGCTTTATCGGGGAAGTTACGATCGCTTATATAGCGTCCGGTCAGTTTTACGCAGGCCTCCAACGCATCATCGGTATATGTTACATTATGGTGGTCTTCATAGCGTTCCTTGATGTTGTGCAATATCTGCAATGTCTCTTCGGGGCTTGTAGGCTCAACCATGATTTTCTGGAAGCGACGTTCAAGTGCGCCATCCTTCTCTATATTCTTGCGGTATTCGTCTAATGTTGTAGCTCCTATGCACTGCAATTCACCTCGAGCAAGTGCCGGCTTGAGCATGTTGGCTGCATCGAGCGTACCTGTTGCGCCACCTGCTCCTACAATAGTGTGTATCTCGTCGATAAAGAGTATGATATCGGGGTTTTTCGACAACTCATTGAGAATAGCCTTCATACGCTCCTCAAACTGTCCACGATACTTTGTACCGGCCACAATAGACCCTACATCAAGAGATATAACACGCTTGCCAAAGAGTACACGCGACACCTTGCGCTGCACAATGCGCAATGCCAATCCTTCGACAATAGCCGACTTGCCCACCCCCGGCTCACCTATGAGTATGGGGTTGTTTTTTTTACGACGACTCAGGATCTGAGCCAATCGCTCAATCTCCATCTCTCGGCCTACAACAGGATCTAAGCGACCCTCTTCGGCCGCGCGAGTCATATCGGAGCCAAAGTTGTCTAATACAGGTGTTTCGCTACCCGGAGCTGATGTCGTGGTAGATTGTCTTTGACTACCACTCGACGACATGTGTGGCACATCATCGTCTTCCTCATCTTCTTCAAATCCGGCACCCATTTGAGGCTTTGACTTATGCGATGAGGTGTCAGTACTATCCTTCAGATAAGACAAAACGTCATCGTATGTTACATTGTTGTCATTAAGAATTCGCGACGCAGCATTGTTCTTGTCACGCAAGATAGCCAACAAGATATGTTCCGTATCGGTTTCGTTGCATTTCATCATACGCGACTCAAGCATGCTCATTTTCAGCACACGATCGGTACTTTTACTTATTGTGATTTCCTGTCCCGAAACAACCTCCTCGTCAGTGGCAAGTTCCTTTTCGATAGCCCTGCGCAACACGAGCGGGTTTATTCCGAGGCTGAGGATAGCATCAATGGCACGGCTCTCGCCATCACGAATAATACCCAGCAATAAGTGCTCGGGCAATATATCGGTGTTTTGCAAGCGACCGGCCTCCTCTCGACTATATGCTAACACGCTTTTGGCGTGAATTGAAAAATTTCTTTCCATATAATATTTGTTCACCTAACCTTTTATCCTTTTTCGCTGACAAAGGTAGTAGTTTTTGTCATATATACCTCTATAAAAATTTATATCATTCGTTTTTAGATATTAAACAAATAGTGTGCCGAATTTTTGGAGACAGAGTTTTAAAAAACAATAAATAGGTGCTAAGTTGAGCAAAAAATGACTATCTTTGTACGCTATTACCTACGCGCACGCGCGCGATACCTTAAATCAATAGGATAGGTTGTATGTAACAAAGAAAAAACAAATAGAAAACAAACTAATTATATGCTGGACCAAGACAAAATTCAGAAAGTAAACATCGAACAGGTGATGCAATCATCGTATATCGACTATTCGATGTCGGTAATCGTTGCTCGAGCCTTGCCCGATGTAAGAGATGGTCTTAAACCTGTACACCGTCGTATTCTGTACGGAATGGAACGTCTCAACAAT
Organism: Bacteroidaceae bacterium; assembly: GCA_017522135.1. GTDB lineage: Bacteria > Bacteroidota > Bacteroidia > Bacteroidales > Barnesiellaceae_A > Barnesiella_A. The sequence goes on along the minus strand of JAFXAB010000001.1, from coordinate 49,528 downwards.
ACACATAACCAACCCTACAAGAAATGTGCACGTATAGTCGGTGAGGTACTCGGTAAGTATCACCCTCATGGAGACTCATCGGTATACTTTGCCCTTGCTCGTATGGCTCAAGATTGGTCATTGCGCTATTGTATGGTCGATGGTCAAGGCAACTTTGGTTCTATCGATGGAGACTCACCTGCCGCAATGCGTTATACCGAGGCGCGCCTCTCTCGCATTGCCGAGGAGATGCTTGCCGATATCAACAAGCGCACTGTCGATTTTTCGCCCAACTTCGATAATACACTCGAAGAACCCACAGTCCTACCCACACGCATACCTCAATTGTTGGTAAACGGTGCATCGGGTATAGCTGTAGGTATGGCTACAAATATGCCTCCACACAACCTCTCGGAATGTATAGATGCTTCTATAGCTCTTATTGACAACCCCGAGGCCGAAGTTGCCGACTTGATGCAATACGTGAAAGCTCCCGATTTCCCAACCGGTGCCACCATTTATGGCTATTCGGGTGTAAAAGATGCTTTTGAAACAGGTCGTGGCCGCATCATCGTACGTGCCAAAGCCGAGATTGAAAGCGATGGCAACCGCGAGTCGATTATTGTAAATGAGATACCTTATGGTGTAAACAAAGCCGAGCTTATCAAAAACATTGCCGACCTTGTTGAGGAAAAACGCCTTGATGGTATATCAAACATCAATGACGAGAGCGACCGTAGCGGTATGCGCATTGTTATCGACATCAAGCGCGATTCAAATGCCAGCGTGGTGCTCAACAAGCTCTATAAGATGACGGCTTTGCAATCATCATTCAGCGTCAACAACATAGCCCTTGTCAATGGCCGTCCGCAATTGCTCAACCTCAAGCAACTGTTGCAAGCATTCATCGACCATCGTCACGAGGTTGTAATACGTCGCACTCAGTATGATCTTGAGAAGGCCGAAGAGCGAGCACATATACTTGAAGGCTTGATTATTGCCAGCGACAATATCGACGAAGTTATTGCCATAATACGTTCATCGCAAAATGGCGAGCAAGCACGCAACCGATTGATGGAGCGTTTTGCTCTCAGCGACAAGCAAGCCGCCGCAATTGTCGAGATGCGCTTGCGTCAACTTACCGGTCTTGAACAAGACAAGTTGCATGCCGAGTTCCAACAAGTAGAAGAAGCCATACGTCGATTTAAAGAGATTCTCTCCAACAACGAGGTGTGTATGCAAGTCATCAAAGATGAGTTGAACGAGATAAAAGAGAAATATGGCGACGAGCGTCGTACCGATATTGTGTATGCAAGTGAGGAGTTTAACGCCGAGGATTTCTATGCCGACGATGAGATGATTATCACCATATCGCACATGGGATATATCAAGCGTACACCTCTCACAGAGTTCCGTGCACAAAACAGAGGTGGAGTAGGTGCTAAGGGTAGCGATACTCGCGACGAAGACTTCATCGAGTATATCTATCCGGCTTCTATGCACAACTATATGCTCTTCTTTACACAAAAGGGACGTTGCTATTGGCTCAAGGTATACGAAATACCCGAAGGTGCCAAAAACTCGAAGGGTCGTGCTATACAAAATATGCTCAACATCGAGTCGGACGACAAAGTCAATGCCTTTATACGTGTAAAACAATTGCAAGACCCCGAGTATAACACTACACACAATCTTGTATTCTGTACACGTAATGGTATCATTAAGAAAACCAAACTCGAAGCATATTCACGTCCTCGTCAGAATGGTGTCAATGCCATCAACATCCTCGAAGGCGACCAACTCATCGACGTACGCCTCACAGATGGCAACTGCCACCTTGTTATTGCCAACCGCAACGGTCGTGCCATTACCTTCCACGAGAGCACTGTGCGCGAGATGGGTCGCGTAGCAACCGGTGTGCGTGGTATCAGACTCGATGAAGACGGACAAGATGCCGCTGTAGGTATGATTGTTGTCAAGAACTTCCAAGAAGAGACTGTCATGGTTATATCGGAGCAAGGTTATGGTAAGCGTTCTATTGCCGAAGACTACCGCATAACCAATCGTGGTGGTAAAGGTGTTGCAACCATGAAGATAACCGAAAAGACAGGTAAAGTAGTAGCTATCAAAAACGTAACTGACGAGAACGACTTGGTAATCATCAACAAGTCGGGTATAACCCTGCGCATGAAAGTTGCCGATGTGCGTGTGATGGGACGTGCCACACAGGGTGTGCGCATCATCAACCTCGAAAAACGCAACGATGAGATTGCCTCGGTATGTAAGGTACTCTCGGCTACGGAAGATGTCGCAGAAGAGACTGCCGATTCTTCATCCCCCGAAAATAACGAAGATATAACATCTTCGCAAGAGAATTTAAACCTCTCTAATGAATAAAAGTCTAAACATTATAAAAAACCATAACAACAAAAATTATGAAAAAAACATTATTGACAGCTTCATTGTTGCTTCTCTCAGCAACTCTTTCGTTTGGTCAAAAAGCATTGGTAGAACAAGCATGGAGCTTGGCTAAAAAGGCTGAAAAACCCGATTTCAAGGCAGCTCGCAATACTATTCAAGAGGCACTTGCAGGCGAGTCGGCCGAGGATGTAAAGGCTTGGTATGTTGCAGGTAACATCGAACAACGTTTCTTTGAGAAAGAAAACGAGCAAGCTCAATTTGGTATGGCAGTTAAGGAAGCCGAGATGGATCTTGCCCTTGAAAATGGATACAAATACTATCGTAAGGCAGTGGCTCTCGACACTCTCCCCAACGCCAAGGGTAAAGTAAAACCCAAATATATCAAAAACATCCAAAAAGACTTGTTGGCCAACTCTGACGGTTATATCAATGCCGGTGTACGCTACTTCAATGCACAAGAGTACATGAAAGCCTATGAGATGTGGAACATTTTTATTGAAATTCGCGACCTTCCTTTCATGGCAAGCATGGCCAAGCAAATGCCTGCCGACTCTATCTATGCCATGCTTGAGTACAATGCTGCGTTGGCTGCTCTCAACACGGGCGACAGAGACTTGACTTTGAAGGCTTTGCTCCGTGCTAAGGGTAACGGTTATGAGCAAAACAATGTCTACAAATTTATTGTAGGTCAATATGAAATTGCACAAGATACCGCCAACCTCGTTTCTATCTTGAATGAAGGTAACGAGCTCTTCTCAAACCTCGATGTTGTTGCCACTCGCCCCGACGGTACAACTTTCACTCAAAAGGAGAACTACTACAGCATTCGCCTCATCAACCTCTACATTGCAGCCAATGAATATGAGAAGGCTGTCAATTTTCTTAATGAAGTGGTTGCCAATGACCCCGAAAACCCCGAGTTGTGGAATGTCAAAGGTCAACTCCTTGAGGCTCAGGGCGATATTGATGGTGCTATCGACTGCTTCAAGAAAGCTATCGACATGAACCCCAACTTTGCTCTTGCAATAGGTAATATAGGACGTGTATACTATAATCAAGGTGTTGGAAAGGATTTGGAATTGAGCGAGAAGATTACTAATACAACTGAGTTCAATGCCGCCAAGGAGGCTGAGGTGCTTCCTCTCTATCGTAAAGCATTGCCCTACCTTGAGAAAGCTCACCAACTCGACCCCAACGAGCGTGATCATATGGTAGCACTCCGTACCATCTACTACAACCTCAACGATGCTAAAAATCTCAAACTCATTGAAATGGAGATGGGTTTCTAAGATAGCATTATCGATATCATAAAGCGAGGCGGTTGCATCATCCTTAATGCAACCGCCTCACTTATTTAGGTGTACGACACCTATAGATCAATAGATAGCTATTGTTTCTCGTTTTTGTTGAGGATTACCAATGCTCCTATTACACCCGGTATCCAACCACACAGGGTGAGCAGGGTGACAATGGCAATAGAGCCGCAACCCTTATCGATAACAGCAAGGGGTGGAAAGATAATACATAAGATGACTCTTAAACACGACATAATATTTACTCAATTTAGGTGTCAGTAAAATTTTCTTTGCAACACAATAGATATTTGTATTTATGACAAATGTAACAAAAAAATCCGGCTTCGGGGATTGAAGCCGGATTTTTTATCAATTTATTTTTCTTTTATCGTACAGCTATCTTGCTTGTAGAATGTTCGCCTTGGACATTAATAGCCGATACTATATAAATACCATCTCCTACGCCGCTGACATCAAGAGATGAGCCATTGACAGTGCGCACAAGCATACCTTGCATATTGTAGATTGTTATACTCTGTGCATTGCATACTTCAACAGTACATCCATTAAATACGATGCCATTATCGACATTCTCTATTGTAGGAGTGCTATGGTAATCATTCTCAAAGTATAGGATAGGAAGGCCTTCGCCTGTCCATGGTGCATCGTAAGTAGAGCCATAGGCAAATCCGAGTTCTTCAAAGAATTGACGACCCTCGTTCATTATTGCTTCACCACCCACACAATTGGTTATTGTACCTTCATTGTTGGTGTAAACAATATCCCTATAATCATGAGTGGGATAATCAAATTCATCCAGCTCGCCATAGGCAAAGCTTGTCGAGTAGCAGTGTTTTATGGTCGAATCGAAAGTTTCTCCATTTAAAGTTGCCACAATACCGCCCGATGTGTGGGGCAATAGCAGGGCAAACTCGGTGTGAGCGTTGCTGATATTACTGCATGAAACGAATGAGGCAATGCCACCAAAGTTCTTGCCAAAGTCTATACTGCCGGTAGTAACAGCGGCATTGATATTGCTATTATCCATCGCGCCTACTATACCACCGAAGTTGTTGATTTGATACATATCGTAGGCACGCAACATCGATACAGCGTTGATATCGGTATATGATGCCTGACCCAATATACCACCTACATGATTACTGTTATCACCGTTTCCATAAATATAGGCATCGTAGATGTGGACATTCTCTATTGTGACTTGCACAGCACTATTGGCAATTATACCCATATCGATATTGTTATCGCCTATATTTAGTGTAGGGGATTGCAGTTGTAGATTTTTTACTGTTCCATGATGTAGCATGTCAAACATACCACCATTATTAAGCTCTATGTTTGAAATAGTATAATTATTACCGTCAAAAGTAGAGCCAAACTCAGTAGGGGCAATGTATGGGCGAGGATATTCGCTCATATCTATATCATTGCCAAGTATGAAGTTTGCATTATATGCGGTGTGCATTTGAGCCAGCTCGCCGGGTGTTGTTATCACATAAGGTTCGTCTTGCGAGCCATTACCACCACTTGTAAACGAGTCGAAGGGTAGATTGAAGTATTGAATTTCAAAGGCATCTTTCTCGCCATTGTAGAACGACAAGACCATCTTGGGATAGGCGGTATAGAAGTCAAAGATGTCGCCACTCGAGAACTCTATTTCATTACCGTCCTCGGGCTTGATGGTGCGCAATACATTGCCATCTTCGTCGGCCAAGTATAGAACTTTGTCAAGCACCTCGCTATTATCGGAGCGTTTGTTCATTGCCAGGTAGAAATATTCTCTTTTGCCATCGGTGTTGAACAAATACGGGTCGAGTACATAGCTGGCAATGTAGGGTGTAAAACCTTCGGCATTTTTCCCCAAATTGAACTCGGCATAGTGATCGACACTGCAATCACGATTGTACCAACCAATGCGGGCTATGGCATCGCCATCAGCATTTACTTCGGCTTGGCTCAATCCTATTACATATTGATAATCTTCGCCAACGGGGTAGCGGTCGAGGGTTGTTGAGATGCGGTATCCGTCTACGATGGCGGGGAATGTTGCGGCTACCTGACATGAAGGTATATCGATCATCTCCATTATCTGGCCATCGGTTGTCATCTTCAAGAAAGCCATTTGCTCCTCGCAACCTTCAATATTACTCAATCCAAACCATGTGCTGGTGTTCTCGACAATGGTCTTTACATAGTTGCCCTCTTGGTCGTATACCTTGAAATGGTATGAAAACTCGTCACTCTGCGCAAAGTATTCGTAGTGGGTAATGATATAGTTGCGTTGATTGTCATTGGTAAATTCGCCCAATCTCACATCATTGTACGACAACATTCCCAGCGAAGCAAATCCGTAAGTGGCATTTTCGTCTGTTGCATCTAAAGAAATTTTCAGCGAATCGACTCTCTCAAAATTTTGGTTGTATGTTTTTACAACCAAGTAGTTATCGGGAGCCTGTGTGGGGACAAATGTTTCGGGGTCCATGCCATCCATGCAGGGTTTCTCAAAGTGTGCGATGCTATAATATGGATTGCCTTCGAGTGCATAGTAGCTGAGTGCCGGACCATTGCTATAGTATAGCAAGTCCTGGTCTATTACAAATTGGTGTTCGGAGGTAGGGGCACCGTCGCCTTCGGCCGGAGTCATGATGTCTATAATCATGTCTCCGTTTATCTCATTTACCAACAACACTCGACGGTAGTCATTGGCTGCTGTAAAGTATATCATAGAGCGAGAGTCATACTCTTGTACCTTCTCTCCGTTGAGATTATACACATACACCTTGTTTATCTGTGTACCATTATCTACTGCATGTACAAACACCGGTATCTCTACGCTGCTTGCATCGGTATCAAAGAATTGCGATGTGATGAAATATACAGGAGCAATATCATTTACATTCAATTCTTGCGGGATAACGACATTGAGCTTGCTCATTTCCTCAAAGTTGTTGTTGTAAATAACAATCTCTGACGAGCCTATGTACCAATCTCTCTCCTCAAAAGATTGTGTATAATACCATGTAGTACCATCCTCATTTTCCAGAGTACCCCATGTATATGCAAACGTATGAGCATTGGGAGTGGTGTTTTCTACTTTCAAGGCTCGGCGATGGTCGGTTTTGCGTCTTGCAACGTTTTCCAAGATAGATTGACTATCGCCCCTTAGTTGCTCGATAGACCGTGGTACTTGAGCAAACAACGGAACGCAAAGCAACGTCATCAGTACAATTGCGATTGTGTGTTTCATAGTAGTTTTCATAGCGTCATAATTTATTGTTGAGTATTTACTTCATAAGTGCCTAAAAATAAACAACTCACACCGATATCTACATAAAAGCAGTATCAATGAGAGTTGTTTATATGATCAATTATACATAAATCAGGTCTCTTCTTACAATAGATATTGTGAAGAGATAGACTTGTTGCTATTTACACGACGTATTGTATCGGCAAACAAGTCGGCGATAGACAGGATGTGAACCTTAGAACAATCCTTTGTATAGGGTATACTATCGGTAAAAATCATTTCGGTAAGTTGAGAGTCTTGCACACGTTGTGAAGCGGGGTCGCTCATTACTGCGTGGCTGGCAATAGCACGTACCGATTTAGCACCCCAACTCATCATCAGATTGGCCGCCTTGGTAATTGTACCGGCAGTATCTACCATATCATCAATGAGAATGACGTCTTTGCCTTCGACATCGCCAATAACTGTCATCTCGGCAACTTCATTGGGCTTGTTGCGTTTCTTGTCACACAATACGAGAGGGCAGTTTAGATACTTGGCATAGGTGCTGGCGCGTTTTGAGCCACCCACATCGGGGGTAGCAATAGCCATGTTATCGAGATTGAGCGATTCGATATAGGGAATAAATACCGATGAAGCATATAGGTGGTCTACGGGAACATCAAAGAAACCTTGAATTTGGTCGGCATGAAGGTCCATGGTAATAAGACGGTCGATACCGGCTGCACTCAAGAGGTCGGCTATAAGTTTTGCACCTATAGATACACGAGGTTTATCCTTACGATCTTGACGAGCCCAACCAAAATATGGGATTACGGCATTGATAGACTTGGCCGATGCTCGTTTGGCGGCATCTACCATAAGAAGAAGTTCCATCAAGTTGTCCGAGCTGGGGAATGTAGATTGTACGAGGTACACCTCGACGCCACGAATTGACTCTTCAAACGATACTGCAAACTCACCATCTGCAAAGTGTTGAATTTTCATCTGTCCCAAATCGCAACCGAGACTGTTACAAATTTTCTCTGCCAGATAGCGAGAATTTGTACCTGAGAAAACCTTAAAAGGAGTTGTTTGTTCCATAGATATTATAAGAAATTGTAGCTGTTGAAAATTTTCTGCAAAGTTAAAACTATGTTTGTTTTTATTGCACAATTTAACTGATTTTTTTGCACTCTATTGAATGTTTTTTTTCGGTATTTTTATTTTCCATATCACAGCACCTTTGGCATTAATTGTGGTTGTGAATGGTATGGCTCTGTGCAGATATTTTGTTTCTTGCACGGCACTCAGCAATTCGGTTGCTTCATACGCTGCAGAGTCTATTTTCATCATATCCAATGCCAGCTGCGGAATGTTAATGGCTACATTGCTGCTTTGCGTGCCAAAGTTGACAGCTATGAGCAATATCTCGTCTTGGGTATATCGCAAATAGGCATAATGACGGTGTGGGTCGAACATACCATTGTTGAAGTTGACATACATCAGGTCAAAAAAACGACCTTGCGATATAGCCTGCTCGGTGTTACACAACGTGAGTATTTGTTGGTACATTTCACGCAGGGCACATTGCTCGGAAGTAAGATTGTCGGTATTGCATCGACCCTCGTTATACCAGGCACGCACAGAGGGTACGCTCCAATAATCGAATATTGTTGTACGACCATCGCGCCCGCTGAAACCCTCGGCATCGAGAGCCTTTTCGCCCAATTCCTGCCCAAAGTATATCATCATGGGTGCACAGCTCATCGTGGCCGATACGACAAGTGATGGCAGTACGCGAAATGCTTCTCCGGCGTATTGCATAGAGGCAAATCGTTGTTCATCGTGATTTTCAAGAAAATTAAGCATATTATCGGACAGCCCGTCGAGCGATTGCCAACAATAGGAGAGTTGTGCAGCCGAGATGTCATGACACTCTATGTCACGAAGTTTATCATACAAGCCTACCTTGTCGTATAGGTAATCAAATTGCCCGTGCTCGATGTATGAGCGATATATCGACGGGTCGTAAATCTCGGCTATAAATATAATGTGCGGATACTCACGCTTGACTTGCGATATAGCCCAGTGCCAGAACTCGACAGGAACCATGTGTGCCATATCGCAACGAAATCCATCAGCTCCTTTACTACACCAGAACAACAATATATCGCGCATCTTGTACCATGTGTCGGGGATAGGGTAGAAGTGCTGTTTGCCTCGGTCGAGATAGTCTATGCCATAGTTTAGCTTTACTGTCTCATACCAATCATAGTTCTCGGGGTAGGCATCAAAACGGTCATTACCGGTAGCCCGGGCGGGAAATTCGTAGTATTCATTTGCCGTATTCTGCCCAATAAAGAAACGTGGCGATAAACGTTGTCGTGGAATATAATAGAAATTGTTTTGCGGGTCAAACTGTTTTTCATTGTTGTCGCGAGTACCCAATTGTTCGACGCCCAAGGGCATGGCGTCGGAACAATATTCCCGAGCCACATGGTTGGGTACAAAGTCCATAATGACTTTCATGCCGGCATTGTGGGTGCGAGCTACAAGTGCTTCATACTCTTGCATACGATTGGATACATCTTCGGCCAGGTCGGGTGCTATATCGTAGTAATCGCTTATTGCATAAGGAGAGCCTGCTTTGCCTTTTACTATATAGGGATTGTTGGGAGGAATGCCATACTCACTATAGTCGGTCTGTGTGGCATGTTCTATTACACCGGTATACCATACGTGTGTTATTCCCAACGACTTTATCTCATGCAGTACTTTATCGGTAAAGTGATTGAGCTTACCCACACCGTTTTGCTCGATAGAGCCGAATGGTATGCAGTGGGTACATGTATTGGAGAACAATCGTGGAAGGACTTGATATATAACGATTTTTTCTTTCATCTTTTATAGGATACTTAATAGTTTCTTTTTATCGTCGGGAAGATTGTGCAAAACCTCTATTGTTGTTTGATATCCGAGGGCTTCTATCTTTTCCTGTTCGTCAATATCAAATACATTGTAATTGCTCACATCTTCGCTCTCAATCAAGATGTCACATTTTGCCATATCGGGAAATACATTGCCCGATGACAAAAAATTATAGGCTCTGTTGGCAATAGACAGGAGGTTTTGCTCATAAGTGTCGTTGTGCATAGGCGATACATTTACCCCAATCAATACGTCGCACAAGTCGCGTATAGGCGTTGCCGGCAAGTTGCGCATGACACCGCCATCGACATAGTGTATGCCATCTATCTCAACAGGAGGGAACACAATGGGAATGGAGCATGATGCTGCAATGCGTATGGCCAAGTCGCCTCGGTCAAATGCAACACTCTTACCATTGTCAAAGTCTGTTGCTACAATATATGTGGGTGTATTCAGGTCCTCGATACGTCTTGAGTGTAGTTTCCTTTCTAAAAAATGCACAAACTTATCAAACTTGAGCAATCCATTGCGCGGTATCGTTACATCAACAAGTTCTTTGACATTTATCTCACTGAATAATCGTATAATGTGTTGAGGGGCATATCCATCGGCATACAGTGCTGCAATTATTGAGCCGGCACTTGTACCGGCTATTACATTGGGGCGTATGCCATACTCTTCGAGAGCTCGCAATGCTCCTATGTGTGCAAATCCGCGTGCACCTCCACCTCCCAATGCCAATCCTATGTGATAGGGACGTTGCGCATCTTGTTTTTTACTTCCAAACCAAAACATATTGTATTCTTTGATTACATTGCGAAGATAATTAATTTTTATGCTATCTGCAAGACTTTACAAAATACTATTTATCATATTTCATAACTTCATCTCTTGCATATTTGTGTAAAAAGATTTAAATTTGGATGTTTGAAAAACCTTAACTTTTTAATATGTTTATACTATGGAAAATTCTGTGATAAAATATCAATCTACAACTATTATCAATCTTGATACAGCTTGTTTCGATGCACTCATCTTGTCGCACACTTATGTAGACGGCTACGGTAGGATAGAGTTTGAAGGTAATCTTACCCGTGTTGGAGAGAACGCATTTTTCGACAACACCAACCTTATCTCTATTACCTTGCCCGACTCCTTATTGGAAATAGCTGCTAATGCTTTTTGCCGATGCAAGGGTCTGCAAGAAGTGTATGTGGGCAACCAATTGCAATGCATAGGACGATCGGCCTTTGCACAATGTACCAATCTTGCACATATTGTATTGCCCGATAGTGTGACATCGATAGGTGCCAATGCCTTTTGCTTATGCTGGGAGTTAAAGAGTCTCTCCATACCGAAGGGTGTGACAAAAATAGAAGAATGGACTTTCAATGCCGCCGGATTTACGCACCTTACAATCCCGGACAATATACAAGAGATAGGGTACAGAGCATTTGCTCATACCCATATAGTATCGTTGGTTGTACCCGGAACACTAAAAAGAATAAGCGAAATTGCATTTTGGAATTGCAAGAAATTGGAGGAAGTAAAAATATGTAATGGGGTAGAGGTAATAAGCAGAAAAGCCTTCAGCGAGTGTATAAACTTGAAGAAAGTTGACATGGGTGAAACCGTAGAACTTATTGATGAGCAAGCATTTGAAGAGTGTACATCACTTGAGAGCATCACAATACCTCGCTCGGTAAAAGAGATTAAGTGGCGAGCTTTTAACAAATGCCCTCGTCTTGCCGACGTTGCAGTACCCAATGACACCGTTATAGACGAACAAGCATTCAACTGTCATAGCATCAACAGATATTGAGATAAAATATACTCTCTTGTATTATAAATGCTTATCTATGATAAGATAAAAAAAGGGTATATATATTTTGTCATAGAGTTGTTATTGATTATTTTTGCAAATAGCTTTGATGGCAAACTATAATATATGAAGAGCATACAAGAAGATATAACAGAAGCCTGTGAAGTGCTGAAACGAGGCGGTGTAATATTATATCCTACCGACACCATTTGGGGTATAGGTTGCGATGCAACCAATTCGGCTGCAGTAAAGCGGATATATGAGATAAAACACCGAGCCGATAATAAGGCTTTAATAGTACTTACCGACTCAATGACCAAGGTGGACTTCTATGTAAAAGAAGTGCCCGATATAGCATACGACCTTGTGGAGTTGTCGGAGAAGCCGCTTACCATCATATATTCGGGTGCGTGCAATTTGGCTCCCGAACTATTGGGCGAGGATGGCACTGTGGGTATACGTGTTACCCGTGAGTCATTCTCACAAGCATTGTGTCGTCGTTTTCGCAAGGCGATAGTTTCTACATCGGCCAATGTGAGTGGAGAACCATCACCTGCATGCTTTGCCGAGATTTCCGACGAGATAAAACAAGCCGTTGATTATGTTGTAGAGGCCCGACAAGACGAAGCACAAAAAGCACAACCTTCAAGCATTATCAAACTCGGTAAAGGCGGATTAGTGAAAATTATACGCGAATGATAGGTGTAAAAAGACAAACAGCCAAGTATGTAGTATGTGACTATGTGATGTCAAACATTGCATGGTTGCTATTCAATATCGTGCGGTTTTATATGCCTGTCGTTGCATCGGGATATATCGAGTTGGATACTTTCTTGTTGTCGAAAAACGTATTGATCGGACAGTTCTTTATGCCGCTAATCATGATGATGGTGTATTACCTGTCGGGTTATTACAACATCACATTCTTCAAGTCGCGCTTACAAGAGTTGTTTACCACCATATCATCGGTACTCATCAACACGTTGATACTGTTTTTTACAGCCCTTATCAACGATATTTTGCCTCTCCGTACCGACAATTACGAGTTGATATTTATACTTTTTGCCTTACAATTTATATGTGTCTACTCATTGCGTCTGACTATAACAACCAATGCAACCCATAAGATACACAACAGAGAATGGTATTTCAATACATTGGTAATAGGTTGTGGCAAGCAAGCATTGAAATTGACTCAAGAACTGAACGAGCGTACCAAATCGTTGGGATACAATATTGTGGGATATGTAGACACAGGAGAGGGTAGCCCATTAAAAGAGTTGCCATATAAGGTATACCCCAACGTCAACCTTGCCCAACTTTGCAACGACCTCAATATCAAATACATTATAGTTGCCATAGACGACAATCGACAGATACGCCTCAATGCCGTTATCAACGAGCTATACCCATTGGACCGTCCTATAAAGATGCAAAGTACAGTATTTCATAATCTCATAGGACGTGTCAAGCTGTCAAACATCTACGGACAGCCACTTGTTGACGTAAGTTCATGTGCCATATCGGCCGGAGGTCGCAACATGAAACGCCTGGTCGACATCATTGTATCGGCTATAGCACTTATCATCATAGCACCCATTATTGCTGTATTTGCTATACTTATCAAGCGCGACTCAAAAGGTCCGGTATTCTACCGCCAAGAGCGAATAGGCTATCATCATAAGCCATTCTTTATATACAAATTGCGCACGATGTATACCAATGCCGAGAGTGATGGTACACCTCGATTGTCAAGCTCCGACGACGATAGAATAACTCCGATAGGTAAGTTTATGCGCAAGTATCGTATCGACGAGTTACCCCAATTCTGGAATATTTTCAAAGGTGATATGTCGCTGGTAGGGCCTCGTCCCGAGCGTGAATTTTTCATTAAGCAAATTATCGAAAAAGCACCCTACTATGCACTCATGTATCAGATACGCCCCGGACTCACTTCGTGGGGTATGGTAAAATATGGCTATGCACAGAGCGTAGATGAAATGATTGAACGCCTGCAATATGATATTGTATATCTCGAAAACATGTCGATGCTGGTAGACCTCAAAATAATTATTCACACAGTACGAACCGTTATTACCGGCAAAGGTATGTAACCAACAAGTTATGGAAAACATATTTACAAAGAAATACAAAGAGTTGTTTATGCGATTTCTCCTATGGAGAGAGTCGCACATAAGTATACGTACATTCACTCTTATCATGAGCTTTGCGGTAGGACTTTTTACAGGACTTACTGCCGTTATACTCAAGTGGCTCATACATGGCATACAACACTTGCTCACATCACACATGATGAACGAAGGTCTCAACGGATTGTATTTTGTCTATCCGATAGTTGGTGTGTTCTTGGTGGGTTTGTTTGTTCGATATGTGGTGAAAGACGATATTTCGCATGGTGTTACACGCATTCTACAAGCTTTCTCTCAACGTAAAAGTCGTGTAAAACCACACAACATGTACACCTCGGTATTGGCAAGTTCTGTTACCATTGGCTTTGGTGGCTCGGTAGGAGCCGAGGCCCCCATTGTATATACAGGAGCTGCTATCGGCTCAAATGTAGGCCGATTATTTCGTATGCCGCCCAATGTGCTGATGTTGATGATGGGTTGTGGCGCGGCATCGGCTATTGCAGGTATATTCAAGGCACCCATTGCCGGTATTTTGTTTACTATCGAGGTACTCATGGTCGACCTTACCGCCACATCGGTATTGCCTTTGCTCATTTCTTCTATCACTGCTGTTACGGTATCATACCTTTATCATGGAACTGATGCCGAATTTATGTTTGAGCAGACCGAGATATTCAGTATAGAACGCATTCCTTATGTTATATTATTAGGTATTTTCTGCGGATTTGTATCGCTCTATTTTACCCGCGTCATGTATTGGATAGAAGGTAAATTTGCCAGATTGGGCAATCCATGGCGTAAATTTGGTTTTGGATCTATTCTATTGGGCTTGTGTATTTTCTTGCTACCACCGCTCTATGGTGAGGGTTACGACTCAATATTGAAGTTGCTTGCCGGTAATACAGATGGTCTTATGCGAGGCTCGTTTCTATATGCTTGGAGCGATGAGGTGTGGGCTATGATTGTATTTACGGCCATGATTGTTCTTACTAAGATATTTGCAACGGCCGCAACCAACGGAGCAGGTGGTGTGGGTGGTACATTTGCACCAAGTCTGTATGTAGGTTGCTTTGCCGGATTCTTATTTGCCTATACGACCAACTTGCTTGACTTTACACCCGAGTTGTCCAATAAAAATTTTGCATTGATGGGTATGGCCGGTGTAATGTCGGGAGTAATGCATGCTCCGCTCATGGGCATCTTCCTTACTGTAGAGCTTACCGGTAGCTACGCACTATTCTTACCCTTGATGATTACTTCAACAGTAGCCTATGCAACCATACGTATATTTGAGAAGCATAGCATTTACACCATGCGTTTGGCCAAGAAAGGCGAGTTGCTCACTCATGGTAAGGACAAGGCTGTGCTGACTCTGCTGAAGATGGATAGTGTTATAGAAAAAGATTTCTTGGAGGTGCACCCCGAGATGTCACTGGGTGATATGGTAAAAGTAATATCAAAGTCGCATCGTAATATTTTCCCCGTTACCGATACCAATTGCCGACTGTTGGGTATCGTACTGCTTGACGATATACGCAATATCATGTTCCGGCCGGAATTGTATGACCGTATGTATGTCAACAAATTTATGTCTATGCCTATGGCACGAATAGTAATAGGCATGAACATGGAGACCGTAATGAAAACATTTGATGATACCAATGCATGGAACCTGCCTGTAGTAGACGAGGATGGTAAATATGTGGGATTTGTATCTAAATCGAAGATATTCAACTCTTATCGTCGTGTGCTGGTACACTATTCACAAGATTAATTTTAAGGTACAATATGACAAAAGAAGAACTTCGTATAGTATACATGGGTACTCCCGACTTTGCCGTGGAGACCTTGCGACTACTTGTTGAGAACGGATATAACGTTGTTGCGGTTGTTACCATGCCCGACAAGCCTGCCGGTCGTGGTCATAAGATACAATTTTCCTCCGTCAAGCAATATGCTCTATCGGTGGGGTTACCTATATTGCAGCCCGCACGACTCAAGGATGAAGCCTTTATCGATGAGTTGCGCAGTTATCAGGCCCACCTACAGATTGTTGTAGCATTTCGCATGTTGCCACAGGTAGTATGGGATATGCCACCCATGGGTACATTCAACCTGCATGCATCGTTATTACCTCAGTATCGTGGTGCAGCTCCGCTCAATTGGGCTATTATGAATGGCGATAAGGAAACGGGTATTACAACTTTTTTCCTTACTCATGAGATAGACACCGGTCGTGTCATACAACGTCGCAGTATTAAAATTGCCGATACCGACAATGTAGGTGTAATACACGACAAACTCATGGTATTGGGTGCCGAGATGGTATGCGAGACTGTAGATAATATTATAGCCGACAGGGTTGTAGCTATACCTCAAGAAGAGCTTATGACCGACGAGCCTTTGCGTCCCGCGCCTAAGATATTTAAAGAGACATGCCACCTCGACTTCTCTCGCACAGTGGAGGAGTTATACAATCAGGTAAGAGGATTATCGCCATATCCGGCAGCTTGGTGCGAATTTGTATCACCCGATGGCGATGCTATAGGTGTAAAGGTATTTGAAGCGACACGACATATTTGCAACCATAACTTTACACCCGGTACTATCGTGACCGATGGCAAGAAAACAATTGAGGTTGCGTGTAGCGATGGTTATCTGCAACTTGTATCACTGCAACTCGCAGGAAAAAAACGCCTTACTGTCGAAGAGCTGCTACGAGGTTTCCGATTGACAAATGAATACCGCGTGCAATAATACAAGCTTATGAAGATATTGTGGAACGTAATAGGAATATTGGCCTTCATCCTCGGTGCATTAGGTCTGTTCCTGCCTATATTACCTACAACACCGCTATGGTTGCTGGCAGCTTATTGCTTATTTAAAGGCTCGCGCACGCTATATGAACGAGCCATGTCTATACGTCTGTTCAACAGCATTGTTACTACCTATAAAGTATATCGTGCCATTCCACTGCATGCCAAGATTGTTGCAATATCGACATTGTGGATAACTATCATCATCTCATGTGTGATAGTGTGTAAATGGTGGATTACAACCTTATTATTGCTTATCGCATCGGGTGTTACATGGCACATACTCTCATATCGCACCCTCACAAGTGAAGAGTGGAAACAACTGAAGGAAGATGTTGAGAAGAGAAATAATCAATAAGCATTTTTCTCACCGCGTATGGCATTGGTGATAGTGAGATAGATGATTTTCAAGTCAAGGAAGAAGTCCCAATTCTCAATATACCATACGTCATACTGCACACGTTTGGCCATTTGCCACAGCTCCTTTGTTTCGCCTCGATACCCATTTACCTGTGCCCATCCGGTAATGCCGGGCTTGACCAAGTGGCGCAACATGTAGGTATCAATGAGCTTTGAGTAGTCTTCTGTGTGCTTTATCATGTGCGGGCGAGGACCCACAACCGACATATCACCCTTGAACACATTCCAAAACTGAGGCAACTCATCTATACTTGTTCTACGCAAGAAATCGCCCAATTTTGTTTTGCGAGGGTCGTTTTTGGTTGCTTGTTGTTGGTCGCTTGCATCATTTACACGCATTGTCCTGAATTTATAGCAATAGAAGTCCTTTCCACGCAAACCGGTGCGTTTCTGCTTGAAAAAAACAGGCCCTGGCGATGATATCTTTATGGCAATGGCGATAGGTATGAGTATCAGCGGGAAGAATAGTAGAAATAAGCCGGAGAAAAGTATGTCGAACACTCTCTTGATGGCTGCATTCAACGGATTCTCCAAAGGCTCGGGGCGAATACTCAAGATAGGAACACTACCCAGACTATCGTAGTGTAAGCGACGGTGTAGGTAGGGTGTCATACTGGGTATGATAAAGAAACGGATAACGTTTTTCTCGGCAAATCGGGTGAGACTCATTATATTTTCTTCGGCTGTAGTGGGCAAGGCACAATATATCTCATCAATATAATTTTTCAATGCAAATGCCTCTACCTCCGATGTAGTGCCTTTGTAATGAGTTGTGGTTGATGCAACTGCAGGGTTGTCGTCAAAAATGCCCATAATCTTATATCCATAACCGGCATCCGACTGCAACTCCTTTTCCAACAGTTTGCCACTACGTCCATATCCTACAATAATAACTTTGCGAAAGTTATAACCCTTGCTGCGATAGAACTTCAATATCTTACGAGCAACCACCCACCATATAGGCATGACTACGACCATAATAAGATATATTGTTACTATCTGCTTAACCCATATTTTGTCGATATTATTAGAGAAGAAGAGTAGGGCAACGAAGATAATGGCATGAGAGAGTGTGCTCTCCAATGCTTTGTAAACTATATGATTGGCATAAATAATGCGTTGATTGTGTGTATCAGAAAATATAGATGATACAGGAATATATGATATGTTGATAAAAGCCCAAACCAAATAATTGTAAAAGTCGGGGTAAAAGTTGAATACAGCACATGCAGTCAGATAGGCTACATTGATACAAATGTAGTCACCTGCAACTATCAGACTCCTCAAATACTTGCCATACTTACCACTCGTGGCCATGCTACATGATATTTATCTATAATATAGTCTTGCACAACAATACTATAGAATATGATTATAAATCAAATAGTATACAAGTCATGCGACTTGTATACTATTATTATCGAGAATAGTTATTGTAATTTTTGGTCTATAAGTTCTATTTTTTGAGCAATCAGCTCCATATCGTCGTGCAACTTCTTGATTTTTCTATCAAGCTCATGAACCAAACTCTCGGCACGCGATGACGATAAAGACAAGAACCCTTTATTATTTTCATAAGTTTGTATTTCGTTTTTCTTCAACTCGTAGCTGCGAGCCAATTTTTCGCGTTCTCGATATAATTTATCGGTATTACCCTCTCCAAGTTGTTGAATAGAGTTGCTAAAGTTGGCTATACGGCTTCTGTTGCGATTACTGTTGAATCTGTTGTAGAGTACATCAAGAATTTTTTTATACTCCTTATACAACTTGTCTTTTTCGCGGAAAGGTACATGACCTATACTGTTCCATTGTGCCACGGCTTCTTTCATTTGTGCACGAGCAGTTTCGTCATCAAGATTTTCATCTATTGCCTTGAGGGTATCTATTACTTGCTGTTTAGCCGCCAAATTGGCGTTCTCGGTTTCACGATTTGACGACATGGCTTTCTTCTTCTGCTCAAAGAAATAGTCGCAGGCTTCATTGAAACGCTTCCACACAATATCCGAGTGTTTCTTGGCAACAGGGCCTATCTGCTTCCACTCCTTTTGCATGGCTACAAGTGCATCTGTTGTAGCTTTCCAATCGGTACTATCTTTCAGGGCCTCGGCTTTCTCACACAATGCCCGTTTTTTATCCAGGTTGGCGTTGAGATTTTCTTTGGCTCTCTTGAAATATTCGGCTTTGGCTGCAAAAAATGCATCACAACTTTGTCTGAATCGCTCAAATAGGATTGTGTTGTTTTTGCGAGAAGCAAAACCTATTGATTTCCAGCG
This sequence comes from Bacteroidaceae bacterium, assembly GCA_017522135.1. GTDB lineage: Bacteria > Bacteroidota > Bacteroidia > Bacteroidales > Barnesiellaceae_A > Barnesiella_A. The sequence continues at coordinate 30,174 of JAFXAB010000001.1, read as the reverse complement.
TTCTTGCATCGAGAGTATGACTTGAGTTTTCTCATCCCATGCTGTATAGCTGTCAATATCGTTCAACGAAGCAATAATCTGTTCGATTTCTTCACACAAGGCTGTTTTGGCTGTTTCATTTTGAGTCTCGGTTTCTTTGCGACTCTCAAAATAGGTCTGGTGACGTTTGTTTATAACAGTAGATGCCTCTTTAAATCTATTCCATATATCTTCGCGCAACTCCTTGGCAACAGGACCTATCTCGCGCCACTCGTTATGCAGTATTTGCAGTTGTTTGAATGCCGATATTACATCTTCTACCTCAGTTAGTTGCTCGGCACTCTTACATAGAGCCTCTTTTTGCTCCAGATTTTTCTTGAAGTCATAGTCACGCAACTCTTTATTTATCTTGAGTAGGTCATAGAATTGCTCGGTGTAGTTTTGGTATGTTTTCCACAAATCGGTTACAGCCTGAGCAGGAACATCTGTTATAGACTTAAATTCTTGTTGTATCTGTTGTACACGTTGGTATTGTTTGCCCACTTCATCGGGGGCATCAATTATTGATTTCAATTCATTGAGAAGATTATTCTTGCGAGCAAGATTTTCTTCACGTTCTTTTTCAAGAGCTTGCAAGTATTGGGCTTTTCGTTCTTTAAAAGACGCAAGAAGTTCTTTGAGAGGTTCTTCCAACTCATCATGTTGAGGGACAAATTCGCTCTCGGGTTTTCCACTTTCAATATGGGCTTTATAAGCAATCTCTACCTCAGCACGCTTTACTTTATAATAATTTTGCTTGAGGGCTTCGACTTCATCTTTCACCTCATTGATAGGAGCATCGACAATCTGGCGCAAACGCTCAACAATTTCATTTCTACTCAATTGAGGTGTTTCGGTTACTGTTGTTTCAACAACTATAGTTTGCTCCTGTTCTTGGGGGCAAGCAGTGCCACTTTGTGCAGCGGGGTCTAAATGGGTGTTTTCCATTACGTTTCTATTTAAAAATTGTATAATTAGGCTTAAGAGCCGTACAAAGTAATAAAATTATTTTGTCAATTCATAAAAAAATGACACGAATTTTACAAATTGTAATTTTTCTACATTTTACGTATCCTGTCGCGGCGATATTATACCTCTTTTGCGATAGACCTATAATATAGAGTCGAACAATTATTTTCTTGCAAAACTTGACAAGCAACATTTTGTATGTCGAGTGTTGTTAGCGACTTATATTTATCTACCTCGGTATTAATATCTTCGGCACGACCTATCAACTCGTGATATGCAAGATTGGCGGCTTTGTCGGTATAGTTGAGATTTGATACCAAGTGTTCGGCTTCAAAACGATTTACGACTTTATTCATTTCACGCTCTGTAACGCCATGCTTTTGCAACTTTGCTATCTCTTCTATAATAGCAGTTTCACCAACTTCCATACTCACTCCTTTGTTGAGTTTTCCGTTGATAATGAGCAAGCCACATTCTATTTCGCCACTTATTGAAGCATCAATACTGTTGAATAGTTGTTTTTCCTGCACAAGTTCTTTATATAGGCGCGATGACGCACCTGTCCCCAACACGTCCGACAGCAAGTCGCATGCGTGATATTGTACTCCATTGCGACCGCACATGTGGTATACCTTGACAATAGCATCGAGTGGCACATCGCGCTCGACGACAAGATGTCTTGGAGCGGTCTGTTTAGGCTCTGTAGGCAAGTTGCGAGATTTTATTTCGCGACGAGGAATAGGGGAGAACCATTTCTCGCACAATCTTACGGTCTCATCAAAAGATATACTGCCCGACACGCACAGGATGGCATTGTTGGGAGCATAATGTGCATAGAAAAACTCCTTCACCTCATCCATGGTGGCCGTCTCAATGTCCTCAATCTTGTTTCCGATGACAGGCCATCGATAGGGGTGTACGGTAAATGCCACAGAACGTATCAGTTGCGATATGTCGCCGTATGGTTGATTGAGATTGCGTTGTTTAAACTCTTCTATAACAACGTTTCGTTGCACTTCAAGGCTTTGCTCGGTAAATGCGAGTCGTAGCATGCGGTCTGATTCTAACCAGAATGCAGTCTCTATATTGTGTGTAGGTGCAATAGTATAGTAATTTGTTATATCGCTGCTTGTCCATGCATTATTCTCGCCACCTGTCAGTTGCAACGGTGTGTCAAAATCGGGGATGTTTTGCGACCCGCCAAACATTAAATGCTCAAACAGGTGTGCAAATCCTGTACGATGTGGCAGATCGTCTTTAGACCCTACATCATACAACACATTTAAAGCAGTCATGCGAGTATTGGCATCGTAATGATGCAATACTCGCAGACCATTTGAGAGTGTATACCTTGTTACATTTATCATTGCTCTACTATCTTCATCGATAATACTCTTACATCCTCTACAGGACGGTCATGAGAATCGGTAGCTACTTTTTCTATTTTCTCTATGACATCCATACCTTCAACAACTTCGCCAAACACGGTGTAAGCACCGTCGAGGTGAGGTGCACCGCCAATAGTTGTATACGCATCTATTTGTTCTTGTGTAAAAGTTATGGGAGCTTGTGCTGCAGCTTGTTGTTTAGCTTCGGCAATGAGTTGTTCTTGCAATGCCATCAATCCGGCTTGATCGCGATTGCGACGCAGTTCCATTATCTCATTGCGACGTGCAGCCGCCAATGTGTTGAAAATATTGTGCTCTTGTTGCATTTGCATTTGGCGTGCCAACTCTTTCAACTGACCTTCGGGGAAGACTGTTCCGGTAACAATATAGAATTGAGCACCAGATGAGGCTTTTTCGGGATTTGCATTATCGCCTTGACGAGCTGCGGCCAACGCACCTTTTTTATGAAAGTATTTGGGGTATACAAATTCGGCCGGAATAGTATATCCGGGATCGCCCATACCTAATTGTTGTCCCGGGGTTGCAGTGCGAGAGTCGCAATCGCCACCTTGTATCATAAAATCCTTGATAACACGATGGAAAAGTGTACTGTCATAGTATGCTTCTCTTACCAATTTTATAAAATTGTCACGGTGTGCAGGTGTTTCATCATATAACTTTACGATGATATCACCCAATGTTGTCTCTATCTTGACATTTACATTTGTCAACTGCTTGCCGGCAGTATTTTTTTTCATTTCACAACTCATACAAGAAAGACTGATGATTAAAGTTATTAATAAGAATTTGTTTATTTTCATAATGTGTTTGTTTATATGTTTTTAAGCTCTTTATAAAGTCGTTGTATAGGCAGTCCCATAACATTGAAATAGCTGCCTTCAAGACCGGTTACGCCTATGTAGCCTATCCATTCTTGTATTCCATAAGCTCCGGCCTTGTCGAGTGGCTTGTATTTTGTCACATAATAGTCTATCTCTTCGTCGCTGATGGCATCAAAAGTCACTTTCGATTCTACAGCAAAGACCTTTTGCAGCTTGCATGTGGTGATGGCGACACCGGTTATCACCGTGTGGGTGTGCCCCGAAAGTTCTCGCAACATTTGGCGAGCATTCTCTTCATCGAATGGCTTGCCATATACCTTGCCATCGTACCACACAATCGTATCGGCGGTGATTAGCAATGTATCTTGTGTCATCATATTTTTATAGGCTTCGGCCTTTTTTTGTGCTATGTAAGAGGGTATTTCGCTTCCTTGCAAGTTTTGAGGATAAGATTCGTCAATTTCGGGTAACGACACTACCTCATATGATATACCCAGGCCTCCCAATAATTCTCGACGACGAGGAGAGTTGCTTGCCAGCAAAATGCGGTATTTCAATAAATTGTCTAACATTACTTTCTCGATATATTTATATTTACCATTTATACGCATGCTCACTATTCATCCACACACCTTGTGCTCTGAGGGTTTGTTCCATAACATCACGCACACAACCTTCGCCACCTCTGTAGGGCGATATGTATCGAGCTATACGCTGTATGTCGATAGCCGCATCGGCCGGACAACATGCAAAACCGGCCGTTTGCATTACTTCATAGTCGGGAATATCATCACCCATATATGCAACCGATTCTTGTGTGAGGTTATTCTCTTTTATCCACTTATTGTATACGACTATTTTGTTTTCCACACCGATAAAAACATCTTTTATGCCAAGTGTGTTATATCGCAATCTTATCAAATCGGACTTTGCTCCTGTAATGATAGCGATTTTATAGCCCATCTTTATGGCCAATTGTAAGGCGTATCCATCTTTCACATTCATCATTCTACAAGGCTCTCCGTTGATGTATACAGGGACAGTCGATGGCGATAGTACACCGTCTACATCAAAAACAAATGCTTTTATCTGTGAAAGGTTATAGTTTGTCTTGCTCATATCGTATATTATTGCTTGGGCTTGTATTGCATAATATTCTTGCTTATGAGTCTATATAACTCTCCCTCGGGAGTATCACCCAATATTGCAAGATGCTTGTTCATGACATTTACATCATTACGCACTGCCGGTCCTGTCTGCCCATCGATGGGCGATATTGACTCGGCTTTATGTTCTGTCTCTCGTATCAGATACTTCATGACATCAAAGTCAAGACCTTGCTCATAAAGCAACTTTTCGGCTATTGCATACATGTGATTGGCAAAGTTGCAGGCAAAGACAGCCGCAAGATGCAACGATTGTCGTTGTTGCGAGCTACTGCGCTTTACATTTTTCGACAATCGTTGAGACAGTGCCTCAAGATATTGTGTGTCATCCTCATTCGATGCTTCTATAAATATGGGGACATCGCTCCATTCTATTACTCGTTCTTTGTTGACGGTTTGCATCGGATATAACACACCATATCGTTTGCATTTTGTGGCAAATATCTCCATAGGCATGCTGCCTGCTGTATGCACCCACAGAGCTTCATTGGCCTGCATTTGTGCCACGATATCGGGTAGGGCATTGTCGCTTAACGAAAAGATATATACGTCGGCATGGGGTACTATATCGCACACGTTGTTGGTATAGAGTATAGTATCTCCTATGCGTTGAGCCAACAGTTTTGCCGAAGAGACGCTACGACTGTATACTTGAAGTATCCTACATCCGGCACTCGACAAGGCCAAGGCAAGTTGCGTTGCCATATTACCGGCACCTATCAAAACTATCTTTTCTTCTTGCAACTTCATCTATTCATTACCATTTTGCAATGTGTACTTTTTCCCACATCATTTTTTCTTCGTCAAAGGGTTTTCGCTCTTCGTTCTTATGGCCAATTATTACAGCGCACAGTATAGCCATGTTTTCGGGTATCTCAAGCATCTCACGCACAAGGTCTTCGGTAGCTTCATCGCCCAGCGAACGATTGCGCATCTGTATCCAACAGCTTCCCAATCCAAGGTCATGGGCTTGCAATTGCATCAGTATAGCTGCGATAGAGCCGTCTTCGACCCAGGCTTCACTCACAGTCATATCTACTGTTACAACAATGGCAAGGGCTGCATTGGCAATAGGGCCTGCACCGGCATCACGACACTGCGACAACTGTGCAAGCATGGCTTTATCTTCTACCACGACAAAGTGCCATGGCATTTTACGCTTTGACGAGGGAGCCATCAATCCGGCTTCCAATATTGTCTTTACGTCTTCTCCCGATATAGGCTCATCGGTATATTTACGTATGCTGCGACGTGTCAGCAATAAATCATGAAAGTTTTGCATTGTTCTTAAATATTACTATATGCAAATATACAACTATTTTGATGTTCAGGCATAATTTTTTTATCCATAAATATACGCAAAATTGTTTTTTCTCGTTTAAGATAATGTGATATACTCTCGCAGTATACAAATATGCCTTTATTATGACTATTCAACACCGCATTATATTGTTTTTATCATTGTTATCGGTATCACTCCCTCTTGTGTCGCAAGATATTGTACGACTGAGGGGTAGTGTCATAGATGCCGACAACCGGCCTATAGAGCTTGCCTTGGTGCGCATAGCAGGTACTACAACGGGCACAACAACCAATCTTGAGGGAAAGTATGAGATGAAAATCAATTCGACCGACTCGGTGGTTGTGATATTCTCTTGCCTCGGATATAAGAATGAAGAGCATGTGCTCAAGAATCCCAAGGGTGAAGTTAAACTCAACGTACAGCTGCAAAAGAAAAGTATAGACCTTGGCGAAGTTGTTGTAACCGAGTTTCAAAAACAGCAAGGTACAATGCAGAAAATCAAGGCCTCCGACATGCAGCTTATGCCCAACACCTCGGGTGGTATTGAGGGTATGTTGGCTACCTTTGCCGGAGTAAACTCCAACAACGAGTTGAGTTCGCAATACTCGGTAAGAGGCGGTAATTTTGATGAGAATATTGTATATATCAATGGTATAGAGATATATCGCCCGTTGCTTGTTCGCTCGGGACAACAAGAGGGTATGAGTGTTATCAACCCCGATTTGGTGTCGTCTATCTCATTCTCATCGGGCGGCTTTTCGGCCGAATATGGCGACAAAATGTCATCGGTGCTCGATATACAATACAAGCGGCCCGAGGCTCTTGAGGTATCGCTCTCGGGCAGTTTTCTGGGCGCAACAGCATCTATAGGACATAGTACAGGCAAGTTTACACAACTGCATGGTGTTCGCTATCACACCAACTCCACTTTGCTCAGTTCGCTCGATGTGAAAGGTGAATACAATCCGTCGTATTTCGACTACCAGACCTATATGACGTACAAGTTCAACGACAAGTTTGAGGTGGCATTGTTGGGCAATATAGCTGTCAACAACTACCAGTTTACCCCCTTTGAGCAAAGTACATCATTTGGAACGGCTTATGACACAAAGAATTTTACGGTATACTTCGATGGTATGGAGCGCGACATATTCGAGACCTATTTCGGCTCGGTATCGGCCAATTATCGTCCGGCCAAGGATAACGAAATTTCGCTTCAATTCTCAGCCTTCAGCTCCAACGAGTTTGTTTCCTACGATATTTCGGGACAATATTGGCTCGACGAGCTGGCCAATAGCGACAATGTATCGGATAATGCTCCGGCCAAGGGTGACTTGGGCGTAGGTACATACCACGAACATGCCCGCAATCGTCTCAAAGCATCGGTCGTATCGGTTGCGCTGAAAGGAGCACATCGCATCGTGGGCAACGATATACGATGGGGTATAACATACAATCGCGAGCAGATATACGATTACCTGCGCGAGTGGGAGATGCGCGACTCGGTAGGATATTCATTGCCCTATGTTGGCGACAATATACACATGATATACAATATTGTATCGGAAAACAACTTGTCGAGCAATCGTATATCGGGCTATCTGCAAGATACCTACCGCTTGCGCACCGACGTAGGTCTGTTCAACTTCAATGCAGGTGTGCGCTTGTCTTATTGGGACTTCAACAACGAGTGTATAGTGAGCCCTCGTGCATCGGTTACATTCATTCCCGAGCGTAACAGTAACTTTACCTTCCGTATAGCAGGAGGCATCTACTATCAAGCACCCTTCTACAAGGAGTTCCGCGACACGGTTAGTCAAGGCAACAACAACTTCATCGTACACCTCAACGACCGCATCAAGTCGCAACAATCTATTCAAATTGTAGCCGGTGGTGACTACACTTTCCGAGCATTCGATCGCCCCTTTAAGGTGTCGCTTGAAGCATATTACAAGAAACTCAACGACCTCATTCCCTACGAAGCCAACAACGTCAAGTTGTGGTATAGTGCCAAGAATGAGTCGGAAGGTTATGCTACAGGTCTCGACATGAAATTGTATGGCGAGTTTGTGCCCGGAACCGACTCTTGGTTCAGCTTCTCGCTGATGCGCACCGAGGAGAAAATCAATGGTATATGGGTTCCTCGTCCTACCGATCAACGCTACAGCGTGGGCATCTTCTTCCAGGATTATGTGCCCAAGCTGCCTATGTTCAAGATAAGCCTTAAGGGTATTATCTCCGATGGTCTTACATTCGGTTCGCCTATGAAGGGCCGGGCAGAGGGTTACTATCGTGCACCGGCCTACAAACGTGTCGACTTGGGATTGACCTATATACTTATAGGTGGCGAGGAGCAGTGGTCGAAGTATGGATTCTGGCGTAATATCAAGAGTGCTACCATCGGTGTCGACGTATTCAACCTCTTCGACTTTGCCAACGTCAACTCATACACTTGGGTAACAGACGTCAACAACGTACAATACGCCGTGCCCAACTACCTCACCCGCCGACAACTCAACGTGCGATTGACAGTAAAATTCTAAGAACAGACACCCCCCAAAAAAACAGTGCGAGGCAGAAATACCGCTTCGCACTATCAACATATTTATTAATGGGGCTATTGCAACAAATATCGTAGCTCGCCATCAAAATCAAAGCACTTCCATTCTTCGTTTTCCTTCATGGCATAAGCGAGTGCCTCCAAGTCTTTATCGCCTTTATCGATAAGTTTTTGTACCAAGCGCAATGCACACTCTTTCTTAAGCGAGATGCATCCTTTTTTACCTTCGATGCTCGACACTTGGTCGAAAGTTATATAGGATATCGAGTCTTTCAGTAATGTCCACAGATTCTGCTTATAGAAACGCACCGTAAAGTCAATTTCTTCACCACTTTGAGTTTTTATAGGAGAGAGTATGTTTTTGTAAAAATCTTCTTTAAGATGGTACGTTTCATTCTGCCAAACAAAATCAATAGTATCATCACCTATCGAGGCAATAGTTGCTGTACCATATTCACCCAAATCTATAGTAGTGCCGGAAACTATTTCGTCATCGAAAAGTTGACAAAAGTATTTTTCTATCCATTCATCTTTCTCTCCCTCAATTGTGAGTGTATAATGCTTGAGCTCCGAGTCTTCGCGTGAGATTTTCTCTATATACTCAACACCATAATCAAGCATCATTTGCGCTACTTCGTTGCCATTTGCAGCCATCTTTTCTACAGCCTCTTTCAGGGCAGGCACTCTCTTGTACACTTCCTCTTCGGGATTGACGCGAAGCACTTGTACCATGTTACCGATGCCATAATCATTCTGAACATCGAAACAACCCGCCTTTATAGCCTCTTGCATAATCTTGGCAAACACATCCCAATCGGTAATGGTAAACGACGCCCAATTCTTACATGACATCATGAGTGCATAGGTGGGATAAAATCCTACAAACCCTTTCTCCTTGATGGCATACCACAACGATTTTGTTGCGATTTCCTTATTATCTTCAACTTCGTTATTGACAACAGGGCGTGCTTTCTGATATTCACGCACCACGTCACGATAGGTCGACATTACATCTAAAGCATCTAATTTGCAATACTCATAGCTCATCGACACTTCTTCGTGACTCAAATAGGGATTTTCCAGATATATAGTCCTACTCTCTATCACCTCTTTATCCGAGGTTACATACTCATAGCCATGCCACGACAAGATGGGGCAACCTTCATCGTTAAATCCAACAATTTTTGTTTCACCACAACCACACCAATTTTCCGAGACGATGGGTAGCTTGGGCTCTTGGGGTATGATTATTATCTTTGTTCTTGATGAGTAATTGGCTACCGACATATCCATGGTATGATGGTAGTAATTGAGTACCAAAATTCTAAATGGGGCTTTAGCTAATTCACCCGAAGGGAGATTGGTATAAAAGTCTAAATCAATCATAAGGCTATAAATCTAATGAAGTTACAAATTTAGAATATATCCTTGAATTTCAAAAAAAATAGCAATAAAAAAACAGAAATATAAAAAAACAGTACTCAACAACTACTTTTTCAGAAAATTAATTGTAACTTTACAAAATCATACTCTGCTTAATATGGATAATTCTACACATAAAGGTGCACTGAAACAGTGGCTCGACAATCGAGAGCAACTCATGACTATCGATGGTACAGCAACCGACGTGCTATACAACGAAGCCATTACCTTGTGCAACACCTTGCACAAGCAGCTTGCTACCGAGGCCGACCGTGACGAATATATAGCTTTCTTGTCGACCTATGCCAACTTGTGTGCCCTGCGCGAGGAGAACAGCAACAAAGAGATTGATATTCAGGACGAAATAGTAGAATTACGACGCAAACAGGCCGAAGAGAATAGGGGTGATTTCCTTCCCAAGCTATCCAATTCGCTATTCTATGCAGCACAATTGCACCGCAAGGCTGTCAATGTACATCGTGCCATAGAGTGCATGGAAGAACATGTTGCTATCGAGCGTGAGATTGCCGAGCAAAACAGCGAAGTAGGGGAGCGAAACGTGGCTGTTGCACTATACTTTTTGGCCAATACTTATGCCGCTTTCGGACGCAACATTCTGGCAGAGGATACCTATGCCGAATCGATTGAGGCATTCGACAAACTCTTGGTTGGCAACCACGGCAACGACACCGACACAGGCATGTTGTTGGCCCAAATCGTTATCGAATATGCCGATTTCTACCTAAATACGCGCATGGTCAACAACGCCATAGACCGCTATGTGCAAGCCATGGAAATATTGCGCACCATTGCACCCAACAGTACCGAGGCAACGTCGCTCTTGAAGCAACAGTATATCTTCATGAGCAACCTATATTCACAAGCAGGTATCAAGGAAATGTGTGAATACTATACCGAGCTGTCAAAAGAGATTAATTAACCACAAACAACATATACCATGAAACTTACCTACGAATACGACGAGACCACCACTTACGAAGTGGAAGTACCCGACGAAATGTACGAAGCGGCTACAGGTGATGACCCCAATGGCGAAGCTGCATATGAACTTGCCGAGTATATACAAGAAGCAAATTGGGAGGCTCTCGAATTGATAGCCGAATGGATGAACGAAGCTGCCGACAAAGGGCACAAAGATGCTCTATATTGGTTGCAAGATTACTACTCGGTAGACCCTGCCGAACCTTATTCATAAAAACCTACGACACACCTATAATATGCCATGACTACACTCAAATGCGCCAAATGTGGCAACGCTCTCAATACCGACGACCGATTTTGCAGTAAATGCGGTACAGAATGTCGTATTGTCGACATCGATATCTCTCTCCCATACAACAGCGAGGAGGTTGCACGTTGTATAGCCATGCTCGACAGTATGGAAGGCCTGGAAACCGTCAAACAAGAGATACACGAGATTGTAAAATTTGTCAAGATGGATTGTGTACGCACACAGATGCTGGGCTATCCCTCTCGTTTCCCGCACAAATACCTCTTTATAGGTAATCCATGCACAGGCCGTACAACTGTGGCTCGCATCATGGCCGATATTTTATACGCATTGGGTGTAATGAACAACCATAAAATGATTGCCGTATGGTCCAAAGCACTCATGGGTGCAACCATAGAGAAATGTCAAGCCAAGGTGCGCAATGCTGTCGATAGTGCATTGGGTGGTGTGCTATTTATTGACGACATACATCTGTTGAACGACGACAAAAGCAAACTTGCACAAGCTACTATCGATGCACTTGTAACCATGATGCAAATACACCAAGACGACCTCGTGTGTATCGTGGCCGGAACACCTGCCGAGATAGAGGCCATGAGCCAGTCACACCCCAATTTTAGTGAACGATTTGATCGCGTACTCACTTTTGAAAGATAATAATTCAATACAAACACTCTAACAATATCTTATATGCACATTAAAATAAAAAATAACCGCTTGGCTGTTGACAATCGCTTTGCTATGAGTAAGTGGTGGGGATCGCCCGACCTTCCGGTCGACATGGAATTTCCTCGATACACCGATAGCGAAGGAGAGGAGTGGGAAATGCAATTTATCTGCCAGATAAACTGTGCCGACTTGCGCGAGTTCAATACAGCATTACCCAAAGAGGGCTTGCTCCTATTCTTTGCTCACATCGATGGCTTCTTGGGGTATGACGACCCGGAAACTCCGGGAGAAGGAGTGTGGGACACATCTCATACCAAAGTTATATATATATCCCCCGACCGCTACGAGTCGTTGCAACAGTGTATCATAATCGACGATAATGACGAGCCTGTGTGCATACCTTGTCGCGAAATGTCGTTTGAATATGCCGATACCGATGCGTCAGACTGTCACAACAAGCTGTTCGGAACCCCCGATTTTATGCCGTGGGAAGATTGGGACGAGCCTTGCGAGGGTTGGAAACTCCTTCTGCAAGTTGACTCCGATGAAGCCGACGACTACAATCTGCGATTTATGGATGAAGGTGTTATGTACTTCCTCATCAACCCCGACGACCTTGCACATGGCAACTTTGACAATGTGCGCGGTGCAATGGTATCTATGTAAATAACCAATAAATGTTTATAACCATGACCACAACCGACAAAATAAACACCATAGCTCAAGACAACAACTTGAGTATTAACGAAAAAATAGCTCAAATAGTAGAATTGCATCAATGCCTTGATCCCTATAGCAGCGAGGCATTTGAGATAAGCCTGCCCGTATATGAAACAGTGCGCCGTTTGCTCCTTGGCGACAACTACGAGGATTGCCACACCAGCGACCTTATCATGTGCAACAGCTTGCTGGCCGAGGCTTACGCTCACAACAACAAGTCGTGGCTCATAGCCCCCTTGGCTCAACACACCTGCGAGATGCTCACCGGTGCTACTGTCGATGACGAGGAGACCATCGACATGATAGTAGCAGCCATCGATCGTTTGTGCTATGTATTGCAAGCCCACCCACGCCTCACTATGAAGCTATACAATCTGCAATACGGCTTCGAGAAGGGTCGCAAAGAGCCTCACGAAGATACGCTCAAAGAGGCTGCCGAAAAGATTATCGCTTTGGCAACACTCAGCGAGTGTGACACATGGTATGCTCCTATGAAAGAAGAGTTTGACGCTTTGCTCGGAACTGAAATGGTCAAAGAAATTATTAATAACCCCTACACCGGCCATCTCAAGGTCGACCCCGTAGTATATACCGAGGCATACGAGAATGTCATTGATGCTGTAGAAGAAGAGGTAGATCGTCGCATGGAAGGCAAGCCGTATGGCATGGGTATGTGCTTTGAGATATGGAGCATCAAAAAAGCAATCCTTGCCGATAAATACGGTATTGAGTGGCGCACACCCTCACAAATGAACCCCCGCGTTATGTTTGATTAGTATTATGCTATTTATATAGAGTTTTTTCATGATTGGGCAAGACGCTATGTGATATAGTGGCTTGCCTTTTTTTATGACACCGATAATTGGGGGTATACAACTATTGTGTGACAATCTACCAGATATATGGTATCAACCTCCAACGAAGGTGAGAGCAATATTCGTTGTAACCCTTCAGTTCTACCCGTAGCAATCGTTCTTCATCAACTATACGACTCACTATAATGGGTATATATAGTAGAAAAATCAATGTTGCCCACCACGAACCAAGCACCAAGGGCATGGCCTGGAACATAAGTAACGTAGCTGTGTACATGGGATGGCGTACTATGCCATACAGACCGGTAGTTACTACCTCTTGTTCCTCCTCTACACGCACAGTACGCGACAGCCACACATTCTCGCGCATTACCTCGGCATACAAGGCATACCCAAAGAGAAAGAGTAGGGCACTACCGTACGTTACCCATTGTGGTACATCAGACCACCCACAACGGTAGTCAAGTCCGGCGATGATAAATCCGGTGATGAATATCACTCCCGATAGCTTGATAACCCCTTGTTGTGTGTTGCGTTGCTCTTTCGACTCCAATCGGCGACGCAACAAGTCGGGTGATTTGATAATCATGACAATCCCCATTATTGTCATAGGAACAAAGAGAATACCCAACAAAAGCCATGCACCATGATACGACAGTGTGCCGGCAGGGGCAAATATCAGTAAGCCCATCAACATGCAGCCTACAAGGCCTTTTGTCAGGGCTGTGAGTAGTAGCTTGGTTTTCTCATTCATTGTAGTGCCTGATATAGTTCTATTTTTAATTGTACCGATTTACCGCAAATATAGTGAAAAAAGCGAGCACTCCTTATGGGGAATGCTCGCTTGCGTATGTAAGTTTAAGATAACCATCTTATGCCTCGATAGCAGCCTGAGCAGCTGTAATTTCGGTCTGCTTTTCAGCGAGTTATAAAATGTCGTACAACAGTTTGTCAGCAGGGTTATTTCTACTCAAAATTTTTCATATTTTCCATCATTAGGAACAATTAGTATTTTCGTCCATTTGTCCATAAAAGCCCCTTGTTCTCCTGCTGGAGCGTATCGCCCATTAAGAGCGAAAAGAAACGCTACAATCAGCATAAGTATTAGAAATAATACTTTTATCGTCTGTGATACAGAAATGCGTGTATGAGGCTTATTAGTAGGTTGTACTCCTCTTTCCAAATACAACTGCTTCATAGCATACTTTAATTCCGGCTCATTCTTTCCCATAAGTCTTCCTGCTATGTGTAAAAAGAATGGATATTTGTTTTCATCATTTCCTATTCCTCTTTGTCTGCCGATACAAACACGATGCAGATAGTTGCTTAACTCAAATTCTTCTTCTTTGTCAGATAAAACATTCAACTCCCCCACTAAGTGTTTTTTGAAGTATTTGAATAGCGTATCACATTCCTTTTGGCTTAACTGCGATTGTCCTATATATATCCTATCAATGCAGCCATCATTGTCTTTATTGAAATGGATATTTATTGGAGGAAGGTTGTCGATGCTAACATTCTCTAAATACAGGCAATTATTATTCTCTTGTAAATCGAATGTTCTCAATACTTTTTTCACATAATCACATCCAACTCCTAACGGAACATCTAAAATGCGTATGCTGCCAATGTTTGATATTGAAACAAATTCCATCACTCAATCCCTTTAACCATTGACACCAATTTGTTCATTACATCATCTCGTTGCTGATAGTTCTCAACTAACGCTTTGCAAAGGGCAATAAGTTCTGGACTATTACTCTGCGAAACAAACTGTGAATTGTCATTTTGTTTATCGCGTATCATATCCCCCTCTTCGCTCAAAAGCCAATCTGCTGAAATATTCTTGCAGCCTTTATACAACAGTTCTGCATCAAATGTATTTCGTTTAAGCCAATTGCTAAGCAATTGAGGCTTAATGCCTATCATCGCTGCAAAATTCGCCTTATTACCATCTGTGTAATGGTTGATTAACTGCTCCAACATCAAGGTTTTATTCATATCCAAAAAATATTTTATAAACAAATCGACAAATAATTGTCATTTTGTTTGGTTGTAATTGTCAAATTGTTTATCTTTGCAGCACTAAGTTAAATAAATAATTCGAGAAACTATGAATGAAGCAGTGAAAACAGCGGTTTCTAAACCGATTTTAACACAGTTGCGTGAAATGGAAGTAGGCGATGTTCTTGTCTTTCCTGCCGAGAAGAGAGGCTCGGTAAAGGCAATGTGCAGTGAGTATGGGTTTGAGTGGAATAAGGTCTTTTCGACTTCCATCAATAGACAAGAGAGAACTATCAGCGTAACACGTAGAGCATAATGAAAGGACTTGACCGTAAGGCTGTGACATTAAGATGCAATATGCCGCAGTTCATAGACAGCCGATACCCTGCACACAAATTCGAGTTCATACATAGTCGTGCAAAGTTAGATGGTGTTCAGTTGAAAAAGATTGAAATGCTACAACTCATTAGCACTGTTGATAACGATTTGGCTATGGCTGCTCTCAGAACTAAATATTTGCCTTACGAAGATGTTGCTATGCTTTTATTACGCTGCGTATTGCGATGTAGCAATGTCTATGTAATGTCCTGTCCTGCTCGGATTAGAGTAACATTATTAAACAAATAAAATCAATGATTATGAATAAGATTGAGATTAAGAGTATCGGTTTTGACTCGTTTGGTCGTGAGGTTTTTCAGACTGCCAAAGGCTCATTACTCTGTGATGTAAACCTCGACCGTTCACACAAGAATATGAATTTGTGTGCCAAACTGAACAATGAGTTTGACGGTGAGCCGGATTTCCCTGTAAAGGTTGAGAGATTTGTAGTCGTGGAGGAATTTTCAACATCAAAATAATATCACTATGGATAAGTTTATGAGCCTCAGCCAACTTGCAATGTCAGTCTTTATGTTCCTCGGAACAATCACTTGGGGCATTGCTCACCTCATCAAAGGCACAATCGGTTTATTCGGTCTCCTCGTAGTTCTGTTATTCGCCCTTTTGATGTGGGTACTTGTACGCGAGTCTTATCGTGAGTATCAACAAGAGAAAAACAAGTAAGCAATGGCACAGGAGGTTGGTATCGGTGCAGAGTTTCAAGAACTCGCAAAGGCATACGCCAAAGCAGAGAAAGAATTAAGCATTAAAGCGTATGTCGCAATCTTAATCTGCAAGAAGGTGGACGGAAAAGAGGTCGTGCTGCATCGTTACGACCTTCCACGTGAAAGTGTAGAGCGTTGGCAATGGGTAATTGATTGGCGCAAAGCAAAGTTTGTCTGTGCAGACCCTCGAAGTTATATCTACACCACTATGTCTTTCTATGACAAGACAAGTGGTGAGAAGTACGGATTTAGAAGCGACCTGTCGCAGCTCGTGGCATTGAAGAGTAAAATCACATTGCAGGAGAACAGGGTTGCAGCATACATCAAAGCCAATCAAGGTAACTTATTCTTTGATGAAGCCACAGACCCTGCATTGCAGAAAATTCGTGCAAAGGTGGAGTTCGCAAAGGAACGTGTTGCATTGGCAGAAGCGAGACTGAAAGCAAAAGTAGAACAATATCAGAAAGAACAGCAATGACAAAGGAAGAAATGCAAAAGTATGATAGCGGCTTCAATGAGGGTTTCCTATACGCCGCACAGGTGGTAGCCAGTGCAATCATTCGGACCATACATAACCACCCCAAATGGATGCTGCCGAATGACAGAACGCAAGCAGTGGCACAGATACAATTAACGACAAGATATATCCTTCAGAAGAGGAAACTTGTTCCGACTACCTACCAAGTTATGCGAGGACAAGCAGAAGATGTGAAATTAGATTTTAATCTATTTGAATAATGGGAACACCAAAAGGCAACGGACTTGTCGAGATTACAGGCGAGAACAAATCAATGGATAAAGGTTGGTTTTGTATGGACTTGATGGGATTTCTTCGTGGTGTGGATTGGGACACCTTTCATTCCGCCTATCAGCAAGCCAAGTCCGGCAACTGTCCTTTCAAAGATACGTGCAAGCGTTACGAACGCACAGTAAAGAAACGTGGTCATCAATTAAGCATATTCTAACTATGGCATCACATACCAATCCCATTTGCGCCAAGTGTGCAAAAGCCTATGAGCAGTTGAATGGTCGCTACTGCACCCTGCTCAAACGAAATGTAGAGTACGACAAGACACCTGCGTGTCAAAGTCAAACCAATAAAAAGTAAATCTATGCTCACACTCGATTTTTCCGATAAGTCAGTTACCTATGAGACGTTCATCCACGATGTTGCCGCTTCGGTAGTGCGTATGCTCTCCGAAGTACGCAACGACCCCGAGACAGTCAGCCAACGACAGGCATACACGATGTTCGGACGTGGCAATGTCGATAGATGGCGCAGAGAGGGCAAGATAGAGCCTTGCAAACGTCCCGGCAAAGTCGAGTACCGCACGGCAGAGTTGAGAGCTTTACAGAACGTGAAACAGGACTATTTCAAGATATAACATAAGGGAGTGTAGCTCAGCGGAAGAGCGGCGGTACGTACCCAAATGGCAAGCAGCAGCAGGTCGCAGGTTCAAATCCTGTCACTCCCACAACAGACAACTGTATTTCAATAACTTTAATTATTTACATTATGAGCAATGCATTATCATTAGCCCAAGAGTTGCAACAGACAAAAGCAACCGATGTGATACGCAATGAGCGTGTCCGTAGTCAATTCATCAACGTCTATAACTCCATTTGGAAAGAGGGCGGAGAACAGGTGTACGAGCGTGAAGCAATCTACTTCAACCAACAGTTGAGAGACAAAGCCAACCTGCGTGAATGCTCTGGTACATCAATCTTCTATGCCTTTATTGACCTTGCTGTAAAGGGACTTACCCTTGCACCGGGCGCACAGGCACTCTGTTACCTCATTCCTCGCAATGTCAAGGTAGGCACAAACCAACAAGGCAACGACATTTGGGAGAAAGTCTGCAACCTTACCATTTCGGGGTATGGCGAATTAGTGCTGCGCAAGAATGCCGGACAGATACGCCACGCCGACAATCCTGTAATCGTGTACGAGGGCGACACATTCCAATACGGCGAACAGAACGGACAAAAGATAGTGAACTATATGTCCGCTTTCCCTCGCAAGTCCAACAAGATTATTGCCTGTTTCTTGAAGATTACACGTGCCGATGGTACGATAGACTATTCTGTGATGACTGAACAGGATTGGATGCGCCTCAAAGGTTACAGCGACAAGCAGAACACCTACTTCGACAGCAAGACACGTCAATATGTAGTTAAGCCTAACGAACTCTACAACAAAGACGGTCAGATAGACACAGGTTTCCTTATGGCAAAGTGCGTGAAGCACGCTTTCAAGACCTACCCGAAACTGAATATCGGTCGTGGCTCCGCTCTCGAAACTGAAATCATCGAGCAGCAACAACAGACAGACATCGACCCATACGGCGGTGTTGGAACAGAGCAGCCTCAACAGCAGGAACAGCATTTCGCACCTGCACCCGATATGTCCGCAGGTGTAACAATCGACCCTGCACAGCAATCAGACAATGCAGACGACACATTCTAACCCCATACAACTATGTCACAGGAATTAGCAATTATCAAGCAGGAGAATATACAGACTATTGTGTCTGCCGCTCCACAGTCCTATAAGGACAACAAACTATCTCGTGAGAACTGCGAAGCTGCCGGGAAAGCAATCCTCGATGCCATTGTGCAAGGAGGAATGACGGACGAACTCGACCAACGTGCGGCACAGTACATTGAGAAAGCACGCAAGACCGTCAAGAAGATGAACGAACGCCGTGCGCCTGTTACCCAACTGTTCGACACAATCCGCAAGGAGTTCACAGTAATGGAGAATGCCATCGACCCTACCAAAGAAGGTACAATACCATTCAAGTTACAACAGTTCCGCAATAAGTTCGCCGCCAAGAAACGTGCCGATGAGGAGGAACGCCGCCGTAAGGAGTACGAACGCCAACAGGCAGAGGCGGCACGTACCAAGATGCGACAGGACATCGAGGACGATTTCAAACAGCAGTTCCAATCCCTTGTGAACAGAGACTGCAACGCTCTGACTGCCATTGATAATGCCGTTACCCTCGACAACTACGAAGCATCATTCAAGCAGGTTAAGGACTATTCAACGGAACTTCCTGCCGACTTCCTCTACAACCTGCACACCCTTATTCGCATTCCTGCCGGAATAACAGTAGATGAGATACGCAAGGCAGAGATTGAGACAAAGGAACGCCTTGCCAAGCAGTTCAAGGAGCAATACGAGTTCGAGATAGACAGCACAAAGCAGTACATCATCGACCGTCTGCCGTCCAAGAAAACCAACCTCGAACGTATGGCACAGGCATCAGCCGAGGAAGCTGCACGTATCAAGGAAGAAATGGAAGCACGTCAGCGCAAGGAAGCCGAGGAACAGGAGGCAGAACGCCGCCGCAAGGAGGAAGAGGAAAAGCAGAAGGCAGAAATGGCACGTCAGCAGTCCGAAATGGAAAGCCTGTTCGGTCAGCAAGCAGTCGTATCCTCCGGCTACCAACCAAAGGTAAAGGTTGCACAGAAAATCAACCTGCTCAATCCCGAGGGCATTATGCCTATTCTCTCTATGTGGTGGAGCAAGGAGGGTTGCCACCTCTCTGTTGAGGAACTCACCAAGATGTTCAAGAAGCAGATAACATTCTGTGAAAAACTCGCCAAAGAGGGAACGTACATCAGCGATGAGAGTGTGGAATATGTCGAGGACGTAAAAGCAAAGTAACTATGTACGAAAGCGGATACTACCCACCCGGAGCAGAACACGACCCACGTGCGCCGTGGAACGAGAAAGAGCCTCACTATGTAAAATGCGAAGCCTGTAACGGTGAAGGTTGCCATTGGCACGCCTACAACTTCGAGACAAACGAAGAGACCGAATGTACAGAAGAAACGTGGTTGTGTCTCCCCGAGACAGAGGAAGAAGCAGAAGCCAAGCGACAACATTACATACGAGGCGAAAAGGAGACCTGCGAAGTGTGTGATGGTGTCGGCGAGGTTGAGTACGAAGAAGATTACGATGATTACTATGAGCGATAATTATTACAGCAGAAGTGAGGTCAGTAACTCTGACCTCACCGAACTGAAAAACATCTTACACCCACGTATGCAGTTCGGAGACAAAGAGGCGGCGTTCCGCTTCGGCTCGTTGGTCGATGCCATCATCACAGAGCCGTCAAAGGTGGACTACTACCGCCTAACAGTGGACGATGTGCCATACACAGAAGATGAGTTCCGACACGCACAGGAAATGCAAAAGGCTCTCCGTATGGAAGCACGCAAAGATGCGTTCCTTGCCAAAGTTCTTGAATGCGCCGAAACGCAACGCTTTATGGTCAATAAGGCACAGCAGTTCACATACTGCGAATTTCCGTTCACGCTCGATACCCGGTGCAAATGGGATTGGTGGCTCGGTGGCTTCGGTGGCGACCTCAAAACAACATTCGCCGCCACACAGCAACAGTTCGAGGAAGCTGTTGATTTCTTCGATTGGGACAGGAGTCGTGCCTGGTATATGGACATCGCAAAGAGCAACCGTGATTTCATCTACGCCATCAGCAAAAAGAACTGCTGCATATTCAAGAAGTTCATAAATCGTGGCGATGAGGTCTATAATCGTGGTCGTGAGAAATACGAAGAATTGGCATTTCAATATTGGTGCTTATGCCCACCTGTAACTAACAACAATTTATAATCAAAGAATTATGGCAGAAGAAAACAAGAAAATGAAACTCGAAGTCGAGTTTGACAGAGACGAAGTAGTCGGAACAATGATGTTGATGAGGGAAAAATTGACAGATGAGCGTTGGGCTGAACTTACAAAGGCTCCAATATCAATGGACTTCAAGAAGTTTGGAGCAGACGCAGTAGAAGTACGAATTGCGCTAATCGCTATTGCGATAGCATCAGCAGATGACTTAAAATAAGCCCTATGGATATATTCTGCAAGGTAACGGCTCACGGTCTTGTGCCGCTCTATGATAGCGACTACGACTTGAAGAAACGGCTACGTGTCGGCTCTGTTGTCAAGTGCAAGGTTAGCAACCCTCGCAACTACGAACATCACAAGAAGTTCTTTGCATTGGTGCGCATCACGTTTGACAACCTGCCGTCCAACCTTGCAGAATATTTCAAAGTCCACAATGAGGAAGATATGCTGCGCCGCTTCAAGCGAGACTTGGGCTACTTCAAAACAAGCCTCAACGAACGAGGCGAAAAGGAGATAGAATACCAAAGCATATCATTCTCGGCAATGGAACAACACGAGTTTGAACGCTTCTACAATCAGTGCATCGACCTTGTGCTATACAAGTACCTCAAAGGGATAGATAAAAAAGATTTAATCACAGAGATAGAGAACTTTAAGTAATGAACAATATACTGAAACATAATCTGCGTGTCGAGCCTTACGAATACCAACGTGAGGGCATCTGCTTCGGGTTGGAGCATAAGCGCATTATCATCGGCGATGAGCCGGGATTGGGCAAGACATTGCAGAGCATTGGCATAGTCGATACAGCAAGAGCATACCCCTGCCTCGTTATCTGTCCGTCCTCGCTCAAAATCAATTGGCAACGTGAGTTCGAGAAATTCACCGATAAGAGCGCACTTGTGCTTGACAATAACGTCCGCACCACGTGGGGTTATCTCCTCTCAATGGGCGTGCATCAGGTCGCCATTGTCAATTATGAGAGCCTGCGCAAATACTTCGTGTGGGACATCAAGGGCGGCAAGCAGTTCCGACTGAAAGACGTTGTGTTCTGTCCGCAGATGCAGCAGTTCAAATCAATCATCATAGATGAGAGCCACCGTGTAAAAGACCCCTCCGCACAGCAGACAATCTTCACAAAAGGTTTGTCCGTTGGCAAGGAATACCGCATACTCCTGTCGGGTACACCTGTTGTCAATCGCCCCGAAGATTTAATCACCCAACTCTCCATATTGGACCGCATAGGCGAGTTTGGAGGACGTGCCAAGTTTATGGCAGACTACTGCACCGACCCCAAAGACAAGACCGCCGTTCCTGCCGTACCTCTGTCTGTTCTTTCAAAGCAGTTATACGATACCTGTATGATACGCCGAGAGAAAGCAAAGGTGCTGCCGCAGTTGCCCGACAAAACACGAGTGGACTTGTACGTGGAGATTTCCAATGATAAGGAATACAACCTTGCTGCCGCCGACCTTGCCGCATACTTGCAGGAGTACACCGAGTGTACCGATTGGGAGATACGCCGCAAAATGCGTATGGAAGCACTTGTTCGCTTTATGACGTTGCGTTCCTTGGCCACCAAAGGCAAGATAGCGCAGGCAGTGGACTTCATTCGCACATTCCTCGACAGCGGAAAGAAACTCATCGTGTTCTGCTCGCTTCACGAGATTGTGGACGAACTGCAAAAGGTGTTCCCTCGTGCGGTAACGGTTACAGGACGTGATAGTATGGTAAACAAACAGGCATCTGTCGATGCGTTCCAGAACAACCCCGATGTAAACCTCATCATCTGCTCAATCAAAGCTGCCGGAGTGGGGCTGACACTTACAGCCTCATCAAACGTGGCATTCATTGAATTGGCTTGGACGTATGCCGACTGCTGCCAATGTGAGGACAGAGCGCACCGCATAGGTCAGAAAGACAACGTAACCTGTTACTACCTGCTCGGACGTGGCACAATCGACCACACCATTTACAACCTCATACATCGCAAGAAATCTATTGCGAGTGAAATAATGAACTCGGACGATGATATACCAACCGATGAAATGTACTTCGATGAGTTGGTTAATCTCTTCCTCAACACATCGGGATAATGGATATATGCAAAACAGACGTGCAGAAGATTATCAAGTATTTCGATGATGCTGCCAAAGTATATAACACCCTGCCCGGACAACGCAACAACTGTCGTGCGTGGGTTATACGACAAATGATAAAGAAGTTAGAAAAGAAATTATTCACCTTTAATTCAGTTCAAAATGAAGAAAAATGACATCGTTGATTACGTAATCAACAACACGACTTTAAGTCGTTCGCAGGCAATCGCCGCCACCGAAAGCGTGGTAGAGGCTATCAGCAGTTCACTCGTAAAGGGTGAGAGTGTGTTCATTCGTGGCTTTGCAACAATCAAGGCAGTTACCACAGCCCCTAAAAAGGCTCGCAACATCAGCAAGGGTACTGTTGTCAGCATTCCGGCACAGAGCACCGCCAAACTCGTGTTAAGCAAAGAATTGAAAAACCGTATGAACTTGAAAGAATGATGGTAAACTATTTCCTTTCGACAGTCCGCTACGAAAAGACAATGGAAAACGGACTCAACAAGACAGTAAGCGAACAGTATCTTTTTGATGCGCTCTCGTTCACAGAGGCAGAGGCAAGAACTATCGAGGAACTGAAACCCTACATCAGTGGCGAGTTTAGCATTCCCCAAATCGTCAAGCCTCGTATTTCAGAACTGATGCTCTCCGAAGATGTGTCGGCAGACCGCTACTACAAAATAAAGGTTTCTTTCATCACCCTTGACGAAAAGAGCGGAGCCGAGAAAAAGACCAACAGTTTCATTCTCGTACAGGCTTCGGACTTCAAGAACGCATACGACCGCTTCATTGAGGGTATGAAAGGAACAATGGCAGATTACGAAATAGTTTCCATTGTCGAGACACAGATATTGGATTATTACCCTGCAAAGTATGACGAAAAGTAAAGTAACAATCGCTGAAGCAATGTCAGCGAATAGAATGACTTTCGATGAGTTGATGGCTAAAAAGAACGCTGTCAAAACTCGAAAGGTACACAAGGATGAGGAACACCGCATACAATGTGCGTGTGTGCGGTGGTTCTCCCTCCAATATCCCAGGCTTCACGGCAGACTGTTCGCCGTTCCTAATGGTGGCAGGCGTGATGCTACTACGGCGGCAAAACTGAAAGCCGAGGGAGTTGTGGCAGGGGTGGCAGACCTCATCCTATTGAAAAGCAACCGGGACTACGGTGCTTTGCTCATTGAAATGAAAACTCTCAAAGGCAGACAGCGAGACAGCCAAAAGCAATGGCAGAACATCGTCTGTGCTGACAGCGAGTACAAATATGTGGTGTGTCGTTCCTTTGACGATTTCAAACGTGAGGTGGACGATTATTTGAAAAACGATTAACTCTCTATGGCACGAACTTCAAAAAAAGGGCTGGAATACTTTCCGATGGATATAGATATTTTCAGCGACATAAAGATAAGGAAACTAATCAAGTATCAAGGTGGTAAAGCCATTTCGATATATGCTCTGCTGCTCTGTAACATCTACAAGAATGGGTATTACATTGAGTGGGACGAAGAGTTGCCTTTCATCTGCTCGGAACTGACGGGCTTTGACGAGGCGTATGTATTGGAGGTTATAAAGACCTGCCTGTCACTCGGGTTGTTTTCAAAGGATTTGTTCGATGCGGAGGGAGTGCTTACATCAAAGGGTATTCAAGAGAGATACAGTCGTATATGTATTCAATGCCGCCGAGTGTGTAAAATCACAGATTACAGTCTGCTTGCACAGCAAGCCCCAAGACAACCACGTAATCATAGGCAGGCAAACAATCAACCGAAAAAAGAGACTGATAAACAAGACACACCACCACGTTACGAACCATATTCGCTAACGCTTGACCAAGAGATTGAGAAACTGAAAGCAGATGAATGTTGGCTCGACCAATTACAGGTACTCCACTCAATGAAAATAGAGCTGCTACGGAACAGCCTTGATGATTTTCGGGTACAGTGTGTGGCAGACGGCAAAGAGCGAGGACACCAATCATTGGCAGATGCAAAACAGCACTTCAATTCGTGGTTACGCATAGTGAATAGAAAAAAAACAGAGAAAGATGATAACTCTAAATCCAAAGGACGAAATCAACGTAGAGGAAATGTTCTCTCACCTGATGAGCCGAAAACGTACGGCGACACGTTTTAGACTGCCATACACACCTCAACAGGTATATGCAATGCTCTATACAGCGTGTAAAGCCGAGGTCGCAAGTCGTCATCGTGTATTTATCGAAACGCAAGAGTACAAACAGCACCTGTGGGACATTGCCAAGTGGCTCACATCGCAAGACTCTACATTCGGGCTGTTCCTCTGTGGCGGTGCAGGAAATGGGAAGACAACCATTCTCCGTGCTTTGCAAAACCTCACAGGATTGCTACGCTCCGATGAGGCTTGGAGTAGCCGACAGGACGAATACCCGGTACGTGGCTACATATTCATCACGGCAAAGGAACTCGTATTGCTTGCCAAAGCATACAACAACCCCACACGTGAGAACGAAAGCGATGTGTACAAGTTCAAGAGGCTACGCACCATTGAGATACTTGCCATTGACGACCTCGGGCAAGAGCCAAAGGAAAGCATACACTACGGCGACTTTGTAACTGCGGCAATGGATATTATCTCTTTCCGCTACGAAGAGCAGTTCTGCACGTTGGTATCTTCCAATCTTTCAGCAGCAGAGATAGCAACCTATTACGATGAACGTATTGCCGACCGCTTCCGTGAAATGATGCACATCATCAATTTCGGTGCGGAGCAATCATTCAGAAAACCAACAAACAAATGAAATGAGTATGAACACAGACTATGCATATTGTTCGGGCGTTACCTGCCCCATTCGTAATAAGTGTAAACGATACTTACCCGACCCTCCCGATATGCCTTTGTGGTGGATACCACCTGCATACAAGGAGAAGTTGAAAGAGTGCCCAGACTTTGAACCAAAAAACAAATAGCAATGAGACATTTAATCATTATCAAAAGTTTTATCAAACCAATTAAAAACAACAACAGTATGGAAAACAAGACAAAGAAAGTGGAAATCGAAATCCCGGTAGGGAAAGTTGTAAAATGGGTAGATGGTGTGCTTACCCTCGTAGATGAAAAGCCACAGGACGTAACCGAGCGTATCAAGACGTTTGAGGACGCTTTGGACGAGTTGGAAGTTAGAGCAGCCAACGGCGACAACAAGGCTAAAATGCTGTACGATGATTGGCACAATGTAACAACCGACAGCGACGATTTGATTGCATACCTCCAACTCCGCATCATCACCGCAGCTCTTAACGAGGGTTGGGAGCCTCAATTCACAAAGGGCGAACGCCGTTGGTATTTTTGGTACGACCTAATCACCAAAGAGCAGTACGACAAACTGTCGGACAAGGATAAAAGCCGTGTGGTTGGTCGTGGCGGTAACAGTGCGGTTGCGAGCTGCGGTCTCGTTTATGCGGGCGCGAATGACGCGTCTTCGTACTCGTACACGAACTTCGGCTCTCGGCTCGCCTTCAAAAGCGAAAAACTCGCAGCCTACGCAGGTAGGCAGTTCGCCGAGATTTATGCCGACTTCTGTTTCAAACCAAAGTCGGAGGAAACAAAGGGATAATGCAGGGGCAGTGTGGGGGCTGCTGCCTCCGCACTGCCATTTTTCTAACAAACAAATATTCTATAACAATGAAAAAGTACAAAGGAACAAAAGTCGTGTCGGCAGAGCCGATGAACGAGTATGATGCAGTGCAGAAAGGCGTTGCAAGACCTAACACCGACAACCACGAGTGGCGTGAGGGATACCGTGTTGTCTATGCAGACGGTTACGAAAGTTGGTCTCCAAAGAATGTGTTTGAGGAGGCGTACAGTCCGATTGAGATTTCTGATGAAGCCAAATTTACGGTTGCAGAACTCATTGACTTTGGAAACTACCTGTTGTCCGACAAGAGAAAGCAAACTATTGAGAGTGCAGAAAACCTCAACGTTGTTGGCGATTGGGACGTGCAGAATTGGATAGACACTCCACGAGATATTGAGTAGAACTAATAACGGAGGGTGGCACGTCCGCCCTCCATAACAAACAAACTGTATCAATATGGCAGCGAAAGAAATAACTAAAGAAGATTGCAGACAATTATACAACTTGTACGCACAGGTCGAAACATCAGAGAGCATCATAAAAGACTTGGAAGAATTTGTAAAGTCGCAAGGTGAGAGAGTTCCCGACATAATTCCAAAGAGTTATCAAACACACGGAAGTATAGAAATCAACATTCCGTATTTTGAGAATGGGAAGTTTGCTGACAAAGGGGCAAGAGTGTATCACATAAGTTATCCTGCTGCTCTCCGAGTTCTCAAAAACCACGTTCGGCACTTGAAAAAGGAAATCAAGCAAATGAACGAAAGACTGCTGAAAGGAGGTAACGATGAGAACGATTAAGTTTAGAGGGCGTGATTTTGCAGGGATGTGGCATATAGGCGACCTAATACATAATGATGATGATTTGCTAATTCGCAAAGGCTGTTTTAGTATATTCATTGAAAACGAAACCGCAGGTCAGTTCACAGGATTACTTGACAAGAACGGAAAGGAAATCTATGAGGGAGACATATATCGCTACGATAACCCAGATAGCATCAACGAGGTGAGTTATTGCGCAGGTGGTGGATTTGCAGGCTTTGACCTTACTCCTGCAATACACAGTGAAAATAGGCTTTTAGATGTAGAGGTCATCGGCAACATCCACGACAACCCCGAACTATTAAAACAATAAGTTATGCGTATGCTTGATAAAATCCGACAGTTCCCACGCATAGAGTGGAAATCTGTATTCGATGCACCTTACGGCAAAATCGTATATGTTCTTGTCGATGATGGGTGCTGCCACTTCTACACTCAATTGGCTTGGAAAAACGAATTTGGCGAATGGGTGGATATTCCGCACGGTCATTCAGTACGTCAGTGGGCAGAAGCCCCTACGTATTTAGGAGAGCAACCAATCCTCGATGCCTGCTGTGGCGGCAAGATGTTCTATTTCGACAAACACGACCCTCGTGTATTGTTCCAAGACATCAGAGACGTGGAAACAACCCTCTGTGATGGGCGACATTTTGAAGTCAAACCCGATGTACAGGCAGACTTTACCAATATGCCTTACCCGGACGACAGCTTTGCTATGGTCGTGTTCGACCCTCCACACTTGGTACACTCTCGTGGAAAGAAATCAAAAATGGCTGATATGTACGGTTGCCTGTCCGAGAAAACCAAACCTACGGGGTGGCAGCACATCAAGTATGGCGCATTATACTCCGATTGGCGTGATTTGTTGGCCAAGGGATTTGCAGAATGCTTCCGAGTACTGAAGCCGGGCGGCTTCCTCATCTTCAAATGGAACGAGACCGACATCAAAGTAACGGAAATTCTCAAACTCACATCTGCAAAACCAATCTTCGGGCATATCTCCGGCAAACGTGCCAACACTCATTGGATTTGCTTTATGAAAGGAGGTGCAAAATGAAAAAGAACAGAATGCCCGGAGAGTACCAAGTAAGAACGCAAGATTTAGATGGCATTAGTTTCGAGAATTGGAGTTTTGAAAAGTGTAAGTACTATTGCCGTAAGGGAACAGTGGTCGTATCAACCTATAAAAAGCGATTTGGTATAAGTTTGACCCTGCTTTGGCATAGGTGGTACAAACCATTTGACTTTTGCAAGTTCTCTCGCCGGTTTAACCTCTTGTGGTTACACGTAAATTGGTCTTGGATTTATAGAAACAAAGTAGATAAAATAGTTTACGAACATCCCGAAAATGAAAAGTTATAAAGTATCCATAGTGGTAACTAAAACAATGTGGGTTACCGAAGATGATTTCAGAGA
This sequence comes from Bacteroidaceae bacterium, assembly GCA_017522135.1. GTDB lineage: Bacteria > Bacteroidota > Bacteroidia > Bacteroidales > Barnesiellaceae_A > Barnesiella_A. The sequence goes on along the minus strand of JAFXAB010000001.1, from coordinate 1,333 downwards.
AGATGATGTGTTGGGGCAAGAGTTTGACGAGAGTGCTGCCATCAACTATGCCAAAGGAACTCTGATAGAAGAAATAAGAAATAACCCAAATCGTGGTACTGCCAAAATAATGGCTATATACGACCACGAAACAAAAGAACTTAAAACAAGGAGAGAAAGATTATGAAAGATTTTCCATTCTGTCTATATGATGCTGACACAGTACAAGGAATACCCAATTTCCTACCGGGTAAGTATGCTGTAAACGTAGGCAAGGGCGAATATATGGGATACATATTTGATGAGTTTGTCAAAGTGCCCGAAAATGGTTACTATGCTTATGATTTTATCCTCGTAAACAATGGAAAAATCATAGCAATGGGAGTGGAACAAGGGTATTGTGGTGGAATTACTTACACCTGCGAGGATGAAGCTTTTGCAGAGAGGTTAAAACTCTCGCCTGTTTACGACAAGGTCAAGCATTTGCCTATCGCTTCTCCCAAAGAATTAGAGAAGCCGATATATATGTATTTCCACTCTCAAAAAGAGTATGAAGAATTTATGGAAAGGAATAAAAGTCTATGAAGAAACGTATCGCAAATAAGATTGCTAAGAGAATTTACCTTTCTTTCTTAACAGATTTTGATTGCTTCTTCTACTACACATTGGTAGATATATGCGGCAAACGCATTAGTAGATTTAGGCCACATACTGCAGTATATAGCAGAAACCAATTTGAAAAGGCATTGAAAGTTTTGAAGGAACAATATCCAAAATGCAAACTCAGTCGCCAAGGTACATCTGCAAGCGGCAACCCAAGAAATTTAAGATTTCGCTTATGAAAAAGAAAATCATCATAACCCTATCACGTGTGTTCCCGGTAACACACAGCCGCCGAGGTGAGCCGACAGGCTTTGCAAGCAAACTCGCTTCGGGAGAGAAGAAACACACAATCCGCAGGAACTACGACCTGTGGAAAGTCAATGCCGAGAAAATGGAACGAGGTAAATTCTACCTCTCCATACGTCAATGGTCGGGCAAACCCTACAACTCGCCACAGGTTGAGATAGCACAGCGACACAATCCTATCGGCGTTCAGCCTGTGGAACTCTACTACCACGCCGACAACGACACAATAACAGCCAAGATTGACGGTCGTGAATGGCTCGATGCAGATTGCTACACATTGGCAAAGAATGACGGACTTTCCGTGCAGGATTTCAAAGAGTGGTTTTTCGGCAAAGACCCAAAGGAGGACAAAGTTTTCAAAGGAGGTATAATCCATTTTACAGATTTCAGATACTGATATGTACAGGATAATGCCGGGCAGTGCCTATAACGGTTGCATACCGAT
>JAFXAB010000019.1 GCA_017522135.1 Bacteroidaceae bacterium | reverse complement strand
TCCCCCTATATTTTCCATGCGGAAAACACAGAGGGAGAAAAGATTACTTTCTTTCTGTATGCCATTCTACCCAAAAAAGAGCATTGCCCCGGTGTGGTTGTTACGCCTCATGGTGGGGCAATGCTCGCCTCTTTATATATATGCCGTATGAGTATGAAACTCATGGCACATGACATCCTATAGTTATCACAACTGAGGATTTTTTCTTCTCTACCACACTACCTTGGCGGTAGCACCGCTGTTGAGGCGGGCTATGTATACCCCTGCTGGGAGTGTGGTTATATCTATTGTAGCTGTTGTAGCACCTTGTCGTATGGCTTGCACGGCCACTGCGCGACCTGTGGCATCGTAGAGCGTGATAGTCTCGCCTGCCGATGCTGTGGGGAATTCTATCGTTAAAGTGCCGTTATAAAGGTAAGTCCTAAGATTTTTACCTTCGGTCTTTGTCTTTTCTACATCAAGAAAAACTCCGTCGCGTATAGTACCAATGTGTTTCTTCTCGTACATTCCCAAGTATACCTCATAATTGTCTTGTGTAAGCCCCGGTATTTGTGTATAAAATGATGTTAAATGCCAGCAATCACATAAAGGTGGTATATTATAGTAGGATATATATATATTGCCTTCTTTTTCTTCAACAAACATCCCCCAATCACCGAAGCTTTCGTCGAAAAGATAACCTGACATTTCTAAAGTCCCATTTTGAAACGAAATGTTGGTAAATATCTCACTATTAGGCATGGAACCATCCGGATTCTTAGGGTATCTCGTTCCTTTCTTTATTGCAAAATTCCTGATATTATCATCGCTGAAAGCAATGATAAACTCTTCGTTCGATAATAGTCTTTGTCCTTCATATTTTGTTTCAGGGAAAAGTCCATATGTAATAGAGCCTATACTATCTACCCATACATCGGTGTTGTTTGGATTGTGGATGTCCTGCAAATATATACTTTTACGAGTTTTCTTTTCACCAAACGAACTATTCTCGGTAAATACTACGTCTTTAATATTGACAACAGTCATTTCAGTACCGTTGGGCATGGTAACATTATCGCCTACTTGCAGTCCCATGTCAAGCACCAATACTTCTTCCTGTGTTTCATAGCTATACAAGAACACCTTCGTTCCATCTTCTCTTATGGCATGGTTTTGTGTGTTTACTCTATAATAATTGCGTTCGTTGATAACAGTATCTATATCCCAAATGCAAACTTTATAAATACCCTTTTCGGGATGGTACAGCCTCTGGCTATCAAACTTTCTGTATAACTCGGCAAAAGAACTTATACAAACAAATAGTACGATTGTTGAAAATATAATTCGTTTCATAATATTTAAATTCTATGGTTGTGTAACATTTACTTTTGTACCGGTGGTCTCATGCGCTTTGATATCTGTTCTTTTTTCTTCTCTATCGCACCATCTTGGCTGTGGCTATATGTCTTTCGCTTTTCTATCGTTGTTCGGTTGTATAAATCTTGCAGGTTTTATCTAATAATAAACCTGATGTGGTAAAGTCCCCTTCTACACCGGTAAATATTTCCTGTCCTTGGGTTGAAAAACTTATTAATTTTTCCATACACGTACCTCTAAACAAAGTTCCCGTTTGTAGCGGACTTATGCCGTTTACTATACACCCTATACCTTCAATCCAATATGTTGTGTAATACTTAGGATTGGGGAAAAAAATTCTTTCGCCTCTTACTTGCATCACACGTCGCTCCTTGCCATCACATAAGGTTATTGACGATGTGTTTGTTGTTTCAAAGAGCCAAAAATCATCTCCTGTTGCGAGATTTAGAGAAATAATATGAGCTTCATTTATGTTATCTGCATCCGGTATTCCTCTAAATAATTGCCATATAACAAAATCCTTTTCGCATAGCAACACAGGACTTGTGTAATGTTCCACATAGAACTGCCGTGCTAATTGAATAAACACATCATCGGGGTATTCGTTTGCATTGCCGTAGTAGACATTTTCCTTGTCGCTACAAATGTAAAACGCATCGGGGAAAATACGTGGAAACTTTGCACCCTTGTATACTGTATCTCCCTTGTTTACTGTTGGTTTATAGTGGAAATAGTAATACAGTTTTTTGCAGATTTTTCCATTGAAAAGAGAGTCTCCTTGCACTATTTGGGTCATATATATCTCTCTTTCTGATGTAGTAGTGTCGTTCCCGACAATTTCTGTTATGACATGCTTTGTTGTCAGCTTGAATACCCATCTATTACCATCCTCAAGAGGTGTAATATACTCCGATGCATCTTTAGGCGGAACGGACATAAGTGGCTCCTCGCAACTATATAGAAGCACTATACTTAGTAGTACCAATGTAATTTTCAATACAGCTTTCATAGCGTTATCTTTATTGATATTACAAATGTATTAAATTTTATCCCAAAAACAAAAAAATGTAGCAACAAGTGCAATAAATAGGAGCGTGAACTTTTTTATGATATTGTTTTATTAATGTTAATGAATTTTGTTGATTGTCACCCCAAGAGGCCTCAATGACCTCTTGGGGGCATGGATAAAGCTTAAGGTAACATTATATACATAGTTCTCCACTTGCTTGGTATCGCGGAGCGGATATTTGTATGTAGTAGCAATCGTGGGTGGGAGGCAAGAAGATGGTACAACCGCCCTCAATGGCTGTGTCGTGGGTGTAGTTGTACACCACAGTGCCGGTTGAGTTAACAACTTGTATGCTTGCACCACCAATGTTTTCGTTGAACTCTACATCGATTGTGTATTCTCCTATATAATAATAGACTTGCATGGGTTCTGTTATAGAACGTTCCCATCGAATGCCTTTAAGTGGTATTTCTATTCTATCACCAATAGGGTCGGGGGGCGTGGGTGGTATAGAATCGTTACCATCGGCCAGTGCCGATACTGAGAATGTGAGTAGCAGACTCAATAGAATTGCTTTGATTGTTAGTTGGTGTTTCATGATTGTGTGAATTAGTGGTCTTTGTTTACTCCAAAGTTCCAACTAAAAATCACAATTGTCAAGTATTTTGTTGAAAAATTTATCTATTAGGGCGTTTTGTAAATAGCTTATATTCAGTGGTTTGTAAAAATAAATTCTATTAGGGTGCAATTACCCTCCCCGTTTTGATGTGTATACAACTGAATATCAGTTAATTACAGTTATATTTGTGTGTAATACATTGTGTTTCAATTGTTTGTTGTTTTTCAGTGAGCAACTATACTCTTTTTATGGAAGATATGCAGACATGAGAACAGAAGATGCAAAATCCCCCGCATGAGTTTTTTTTCTTGGACACAAAAGCAGAAGAAACAAAAGAATTTTACTCTGCAATGGATGTGTTCCTTATGATCTTGTGTCTTGGATTTTTATCTCTTCGATATAGCGCGTAATGTATTTATTTCTGCCCGGTAGAGGTTTCATCATCGCAAAGGGATAATAGAAATTCTTTGGTATCTTCTTTGGCTTTTAGGCCCAATTTTTTGCGCAAGCGTGTTTTTTTGGAGTATGTACTCTGTATTTGATTGTGATTGAATAGTATGCGAATGTGATTGATGTCAAATCCCATTAATAGCAGGCAACATAGATTTATTTCCTCATCGCTCAATGTGGTGAAACGAGTCTGTAGCTTCTCGACAAAGTTGTTGCAGTAGATAGAGGCTATATCGCGAATATCCTTGACAAACGATTTCTCATTTTTGTTACACACGTCGCAGTATGAGCGACATTTCTCGTAAAAGTCGTTCTGTCGTGACTCGTACATGTCGGTAAGGTCGAGCAGCGTACTCAACATATCGATGCGCCCTTTCAGTGCGTTGTTGTAGAGTACTTTTTGCGCCGACTGTGTGTCGAGTTTGCTTTTGACAAGCTCATATTGTTGTTGTATGCGAGCAATATTTTGTTGAGTCGATTCGTGTAGTTGGTTATATTGTAGTTGACGCATCTGTTGCTGACGACGTTGAAGTACAACAAGAAGCAGTAACAATAGTATTGAGAGTGTCAATATTATGGATAGAAATTTACTGCGTGACTTGAGCGAATGCGTTTCTTGTTTAAGCTGTTGGTTTCGGTATTTAGTTTCGAGTTCTTGAATAGATTTATTTTGTTCCATTAATCCAGATTTGGCAAGTGAACGTGTATACTCAAATAGATATTCATAGGCCTTGGTGTAATCTTGCATCGACTTGTATATATCGCTACAAAACAGACAGAGAGTCTCTCGGTCGGAGTGGGTTTGGCAGAGAGGGGCGTAATAGTTGTCGAGAATGTATAGTGCCGAATCGGGTTGACCGGTATTGTAATAGATGCGACTCATCAATAAGTAATCGTCGGCATTGGGCTTGTGAGCCGGATATAACACATAGGCGTTGTAGAGTGTAGCTTGGGCTCTGTCGTACTCATTGATATAGTCGTAGAACGAGGCTCGATAGTTCTCGACCGTAAAGAGCAACTCCTCGTCGTTAAGATTGGATGCAATATCATACGCAAGGTCAAGTTCTCTCCGCGCTGAATCAGGGGGGAAAAGTATCATTTTGAGAGCGGATAGACGCAGATGAGCGAAGGTAATATTTCTCCAATTGCCAGCCTGCTCATAGTAACAGAGTGCTTTTCTTTTTAGTTTTATAGCCTCGGGAAGACGATTTTGTTCAATGTATATTTCCGATAGCAGACTGTAGACAAGAGCAGTAGTGGCGTATTCGGTAGTTTGGAGAAGAGAATCTTCTGCTTTCACAAGCGACTCGACCGATTCGGCATATCTGCCACTATTGTAGTAAACAACAGCCATGTAGTAATAAGCCATACCGCGATAGCGCAAATTGCGCGAATGGGCATAGTACGACACGGCAATGTTGATGAGTGAGTCGTTGGCGGTGTCGATATAGTTTTTGTCTCGGGCTTGAGTGAGCAGGAGGGCATATCGGGCATTGTCGGCGCGCAGAAGTCGGTGCGAGTCGACACTATCGAGCAGGGAGAGAGCCACTTCGGGCAGCGAGTCCATCACCGCCTCGGCGCGGTCTATCAGCTCGACCTGTCGCGGGTCGCTGTGGCAACCAACGAGGAGCAGTGCAAGGGCAAGTATGATGTGCAGTAGATAGGGCGCGTGTTTCATGTGAGCATAAGTGCAGTAGATGCAAATGAGCACTTTGCATCTACATAGGGTGGTAGTATCAGAACACCTCGCGGAAGTTTTTAATCAACTCGCGAAAGTCTGCTTCATTGCGCAACGAAGCCAACGAAATAGGCGTGTCGTACTCAAAGTATAGGTTGAAATAGTCGCCATAGCCGGCACTGAGAGCTTTTTCGAGATACTGATATGCCATGGTTTTGTTGCCCGTATTGGCATACAGGCATGCCGCATTGTAATAATCCTCGGGCGAAGGTATACCTTTTATCGATGCCATGACACTTTCCATCCAAGCCTCGGCCTCTTCTATACGCCCCATGCGTGCCATAGCAAAGCCTTGACAAGAGGCAAATGTGGGAGTATGCTCATGGATATTCAATATCATGCGGTAGTTGCGTAGTGCCGACTCATTGTCTTGCAACAGAGCATATATATCGCCACGCAACAGATACAATGAGGCTTCATCGGCGTTGTTCAATATGGCCTCATTGTAGTAGGCTATAGCCTCATCGTAATTGCGTTGTTCGGTGGCGAGCATGGCACGTTGGGCAAGTACATCCTTGTGTGTCATATCGAAGGTAGCAGCCACAGAAATATCCTCCATAGCTTGCTCATATTGTCCCATTATGCGATACAGCTTGCTACGGGTGAGGTAGTATGGCATTTGATCGCCCTTCATCATTATAGCCGTACTCACATCTTCTATTGCATAATCAAATTGGCCCAATCGCATATAGCAAAATCCTCGGTTGTAATATACCGAGTGGAAGTGCAGATACTTCTTGTCGACAATCGTATTCCAATCTTGTATCGATGCCGAATAGTGCTGATTGTTCATGTGTATACTTCCGCGTATGAAGTAGTAGAAACCTTTGTCCTCGGCATTATCGATGGCTACCGACAAAGCCTCTACTACCGGCTCATAGGCAATAGACGAGAGAGCATTGATGCCGGCAACCGATCGACGGTTGTCGCCAAAGGTCATAGCCGTAATATAATCATTGGCAGCCTTTCGCCACTCGCCCATATCCTCATATATTGCGGCTCGGGTTATGTAGAAGTCGACATTGGTAGGGTTGGCTTGCATGGCTTTTTCCATATAGTCATGGCACATTCCCATATTGTTCTCTCTATGCGCTATGATGCCCAATCCCAAGTATGCCTCTTGACAACGAGTATCGCGACGCAGCAGTAACTGATAATCTTCTTTGGCATGCATATTATCGCCCATTTCGCGCAACAGGTCGGCGCGACTTATCAATGAAAATCTCGATTCGGGCTCAAGGAGTAGAGCCTCGTTAAAGTCGGCAAGAGCTTTCATATCATCGCCTTGCGACTGATATATAAGCCCTCTCACGGTATAGGCTTGTGACAGGTCGGATGCCTCCTGACGAGGGTAGTATCTGATAGCCTCGTTCAAGTCGCTCAGGGCTTTGCTGTAATCGCCATACCTGTAGTACTCCTTAGCACGGTTGAGATAGGTTTCATAGTCTTGCGGATTTTCTCTCAAGATAGATGCGTAGGTATCCATTATAACACGCATCATGGGGTTGCTTGTGTAGCTATTGCCTTGTGCGCAGGTAGCGAGAGGCACAAGGGCAAGAAGTATAGATAGTATGCGATGTGTGATTTTCATATAAATATTCTTTGTATATATATACTATTCAAGCGATGCTATTTCGTTGACAGTGTGTATTGTATGACAAGCTACAACGCCGGCGGTTTCGGTGCGCAGGCGCGATGCACCGAGTGATATAGGTCGATAGCCGTTGGCCATAGCCAACTCGACCTCCTCGGGGCTGAAATCGCCCTCAGGCCCTATCAACACACGCACTCGTGAGCCGGGGCTGTAACATTGCGACAACAATTGTCGCTCGCTCTCGGTATGACAGTGGGCTATAAACTTTTGTCCATCATACGGCTCCCTTACATAATGCTCAAAGGGGGTCATCTCTTCGAGACGAGGCAACACGGCCTTGAGGCTTTGCTTCATGGCCGAGACGAGTATTTTCTCGATGCGCTCTCGCTTGAGCTCTTTACGCTCCGAGAAACGGCACAATAGTGGTACTATGGCATCTATGCCCATTTCGGTAGTCTTTTCGGCAAACCATTCGATGCGGTCGAGATTTTTGGTTGGAGCAATGGCTATCTCTATCTCGCCACACCAATGAGCGGGTTGCTCGTGTGTCTCCACAATGCGCACGCCACAGTGCTTGTTGTGCGCCAAGGTTATCTCGGCACGGTAGAATGTACCGCGACCATCTATTAGGCCTATCTCATCGCCTTCGGCAAGCCGCAGCACCCTCACACAGTGCCCGCTTTCTACCTCGGGCAACGTGAGCGTATGGGCTATATCGGGAGTATAGAAAAGATGCATAACGAGATGGGTTAGGCTTTTGTTTCGTCGGGATTATGTTTATAACGGAACACAATGGCAAACAATACCGCCACGACCAATGCATAGGCAGCAAAGATAAACCAAGAATGTGGCCAAGCATAGATATCGACCACCTTACCGGCGGCATACGATCCAAGAGTTGCACCAAGGCCATTGGTCATCATCATAAACACACCTTGCGCACTGGCTCGTATGGCAGGCGTTGTCTCCTTCTCGACATAGAGCGAGCCGGAGATATTGAAGAAGTCAAATGCCACTCCATACACAATCATAGAGAGGATGAGCATCCATACTCCTGCACCGGGATTGCCAAAGCCCAACAGTGCAAAACGCAATACCCATGCCAGCATACTGATGAGCATTACATTCTTGATACCATAGCGTTTCAGGAAGAATGGTATGAGTAATATACAGAGAGTCTCGCTCAATTGCGAGAGTGAAATGAGAATATTGGCATGGTCGACGCCAAAAGTTCCAGTATACTCGGGCATTGCGCCAAAATAGTTGGTGAGATAACTATTGGCAAAGGCATTGGTTATCTGCAACGATACACCCAAGAATACCGAGAAGATAAAAAAGATGGCCATGCGTTTCTCCTTAAACAGAGCAAAGGCACGCAAGCCTAAAGCATCTATCCAGCCACCTCCTGCAGCCTTTTTACTCACATCGCAACGTGGCAAGGTGAAAGAGTAGCAACCCAATACAACACCTATCGCCGCCGAGAAATAGAGCTGTCCGGCACTCTGCGCAAAACCAAGAAGATCTACCGCAATCATCGAACAAATAAAGCCTACAGTACCCCATACACGGATGGGCGGAAAATCTTTAATCGTATCGAGTCCATTCTTTGCCAAGGCATTATAGGCCACTGTATTGGACATAGAAATGGTGGGCATATAGAAGATAACAGCCAACAAAACACTTGCATAGAGCAAAGAATACTCGGTTTGTGTGGCGGCAAAAGTCATACATGCTGCACTCAACAAGTGCAATATGCCCAACAATCGTTGAGCCGGTATCCAACGGTCGGCCACAACTCCCATTAAGGCCGGCATAAAGAGTGATGCTATACCCATGGTAGCAAAGAAACTACCTATCTGCAGACCTGTAAACTGCAAGCTACCTCCAAGATATGCTCCCAAAGAGATAAGCCAAGCTCCCCACACGCCATATTGCAGGAAGTTCATCACGATAAGACGCAACTTAATGTTTTTCATACGATATATGTTTTATTATTTATAATTTACGTTTTTGCAATATCTGCTGTATCATAGCGGCTTCCTCATAGGCCTCTACAGCCACAGCATGCTCTATGCGACCTTGCAACTCGGCATCGGTCATCGACTCGTAGTTGTCGTTGTGCGAGTGAGCTGGAGCGGCCTGCGTAGTTGTACGCTCAAGTTGCGAAGCCTCAAAGCCTGCCACCTCAAGTACCGACGCAGCCATATATATAGGCGAATGTGTGCGCAAAGCTATTGCAACAGCATCGGATGTGCGCGAGTCTATCTCTTCAATGTGTCCGCCACGATTCATCTTCAAGGTCGAGTAAAATATACCTTTGTCAAATCGATAAATATACACCTCTTCTATCTGCACACCACATCTTTCGGCAATACTCACAATAAGGTCGTGCGTCATGGGGCGCGGGGGGTCAAGATTTTCTATACATATTGCTATAGATTGCGCCTCGGCAGTACCTACCACAACAGGTATGCGACGAGTGCCATCGACCTCGGCCAGCAACAACACATAAGCCCCTTGCTGCATGTGGCTATATGTTATACCCAAAACTTTTACCTGTACTCTATCGGTGTTCACGCTCATTGACTTTGTGTGAGGGTTTATACACTGTTGCCCCTGTGTAACCACACAATACGGCAAGTAATATTGTATTGCAAATGTACACAATATCGAGCAAAAACAAAACCTATTTGCCGTTATAGATAAAAAAATCTTATGAGACATTATCCCTCTCCTATTTGGACCGGCATGATTGTACGTAGGAGAGTCCACCAATGCGTGTGCCGCGGATGTAATACAACCACATCCCCCAAATACCATCATAAATCGCACGCAGACGTAATACAATAGCAATGTGGCTATGCCCAAGCACTCATGCTCGGCATAGCCAATGTAAGCACGGCTCTGCTCTCGCTCAATCGCAACAGTGCCCTACGTTCATGTGGTATCTACTCTTTTGCGGGTGATGGAATTCCCGAGGCGCGTGTTTTCCCCTCACGATAAGGGGCTCAGAAGCTGACACCCAAGCTGAATGTAAATCCCGATAACCACTTGTTTTCGTACATATTGTCGGGATAGTAATAAACAGACTTCTGCCACTTACCCTGATACGAGGCCGATATATCAAAACCCACCTTGCTATTGAGGCGGATATTTATACCCAATCCCGGTGCAACAAAGAAAGAACTGCCATTGTAGTAAGAATATTGGCTCTCTAAGGTCTTATAATGGTAATCTTGACGACAGATTTCTACTTGCGAATCGGACTCAAATATATATCCCGACGATAGTCCAAAGAAGAATTGCACCGGCTTAGCTCCCGAAATATAGGCTCGCATGTGGGCAAATAACGGAAAATTCCACTGACTACCACCAAGAATAGTTTTTGTTTGAGCTACTCTGTCATACACATAGGTATATCCACAATCATATCCCCGATTTTTTGCATCCAATGCTACACCTATACCGGCACCCAAATACAGCGTTTTATTGAAACGCCATCCTGCGATATAATTAAGCCCCACATTCATGTCTATATCAGACTGTACATAGGTAGAATTAGCTTGTACAAGCGACTCGAAACGAGGCTGAATGGGAGCAGATAGAATTTTCAGCCTCTCGGCTCTCCTTTCTGCCTTTTGTCTTTCTTTTTCTGCTTCTGCTTTCTCTTGTGCTTCTTTTTGTCTTAATTGTTCAAACTCAAGTCGGTGTTTTTCAAGTTCTTCCTGCTCCCTTTCGGCTCGGTATTTTTCAAACTCATCATCCGTAATCTGTACCTCCACACTTGGACGAGCCTCCTCTTGTAACATGAGTTGCTCGTCTATAAGGGTCAGACTATCGGCTGCGATGTTTACATGACGGTAGAGGGTGTCATATCCTTGCTTGCTCAACATCACTTCATACTCGCCTACAGGTAGATGAAGGGTGCGTGGTGTCGTGCCAAGGGGGATATTGTCGACACTTATTTCGGCAAAATAGGGCTTCGTAATAATTTGAAGTTTACCACTTACTTGGGAAGAATCGGCCTGCGAAACATTTATCAGTGGTATCATATTC
>JAFXAB010000018.1 GCA_017522135.1 Bacteroidaceae bacterium | reverse complement strand
GGGCTTCGTAATAATTTGAAGTTTACCACTTACTTGGGAAGAATCGGCCTGCGAAACATTTATCAGTGGTATCATATTCTTCGTTAATATCACTTGATCTTGGTCGATAACCAATACTCCCTCTTCATCTCTATAGCCCGATTTGCTTATAACATAGGTGTAGCTGCCATAGTGAAACTCCTGCTGCAACGGTGTCTCGCCCTTGTACACTTCCTCGCCATAGCGAATAATGCTAACTTGCGCCCCGACAGGCTGGGTCTCGAGTATCAAAAATCCTTCGCGGTCTATCTGCTCAAGCTCATCCATCTGCGGGGTACGCAACTCGAGACGATACACGGTAGCTTTCTCAAGGGGCGCGAAGTGAGTAAATCCATCTTCGGTATCGGTATTGAGCTGGCCATATTGCGGATGGGTAATCTTCAACTTCTGGGTTCTCTCGGGCACATATACCCACCACTCCGACTGTTTTTTCTTCTGCTCGGCTTTCACAATACCCAACTCACCGTTGTCGAAAGTGAGATTGTTGGCTGTGGTAACTACCTTGATAAGGGCACATAGTGTATTGTTCTGATCCAATACCCTAGTATCACCTCTGCGTGCGTCATTGTCAGTTGGCATCATTTTAATCTCGCCTGCTATGCTCATGCCTTCTTGTGCGTATGCCGCTATTAGGCCCAACAACATGCACAACAATAGAGAAATCAATCTACGTATAATCTTCATTTTGACAATATATAGTATCTCAATAAACAACCAATAGAAAGCCTATTACTATCAGAAAGATCCCACCTTGCTATACGGTGAGTTCGGATTATAATTTTCTTCCCATACCCTGACGTATATAATAGGATTTTGCGGGTCGTTTACATCTACACGCAATGTAAGCCAACCGCTGTCGCCATAGTTTTCGGAATAATAATCTTGCTTTATCTGAATGAAATACAACTCATCTTTGAGTTTTTTCATCTCATTTTGGGCAAACTTGATATTGATAAATTCGTTGGAATCGAACACTGTTTTCAGTCGCTCTAAATACTCTTGCTTGGTTTGTTTTCTATATTTTACTTCTCTTTCATTAAGTTTCGGTGTGGGGTCGTCTATGGATGTTGTCGCTTTATTTACCACACTACCGGTAATGATAAGGGCATGTTCAGAGAAAATCTTATCCAAATAATCATATCGCTCCAAGGCGTAGGCTGTCTTGTAATTTTCGAGGAACGACACAAGTACCTCTTTGGATTGGTGAGACCATGGCATACTACCTATAATAGACTCTTTGGCCACTTCGCTCAATCCGAAGGAAATATTATCTATCAGCTTCAAAGAATCGTTGAATACAAACACCACATTTTCGGTAAATCTACGACCTGCATTGAAATCGAACTGCATGGGTACGCTACGGCAGGTTACATAACCATTCAATTCGGTGAAGTTCAAGGCAATATCACTACCGATAATCTTGGCACGGCCATAGTCGATAAGACGAGTGAAAACATCATAACCATGAGGGGTAAAATATTTTTCTACCGAAGAGAAATTCTTCTTTTGGCGTATAGTCTCCAATACTGTTTCTATAGTTTGGCGATAGGACAAAACATCTTCATCACTCAAACTACTGAGGGAGTTTGTCAATGCCATCGTCTCCTCTGTACTAAGGTTGAACTCGGCTGTCTGCACATTGCCCTTGTCAAAATCGATAAATTTTATAGCCAAGTCATCATAATCAATTCTGTCGACACTGTTATACACTTCTTTTAATTCATCTCGACCACATCTCTTAAGTTCATGTTCATATTGATACTCAATCTTGACTTCCAACTTATCACCGGAAAAGTCGGAAGGTATCTCAAACATTGCTTTACCATCACCAAAATCTACCGGATCACTATCACTATTACCATCAAAATACGTAACTATAAGGCTGGCAACAGGTTCGCCATCATAAGTAGCATAAACTTCATAATTCTGACTACCCTTCTGCCTGCCTCCAATTTTTATATCAATTTTCTCCAATATATTCTTTATTCTTTTGTCTAACTCAGGAGAAGCACTTACCCGACCGAAAGAACCTTCATTCAACTTTACTTTATCTTCATCTTGGGCCCTCAGGGTGGTCAACATCATTTTAGCAAAATAATAGTTTTGTAGAGCTTCATCAATTTTTTTTTCCTTCTCTGCACCTTCAGCGGTTTTCACATACTCTCTGACGGCATTCACACGATCTGTAAAGAGACTGTCTACGTCCTTCTTCTTTATATAGCAGAGATATTTATGATGTTTTCCTTCTTTATAAACTAATAGTTTCCCCACTCCCGGCAATCGACCACTCACATAAGATTTCACAACACTCTCAGTATTCACTCGAGAATGAGCCTCCTTTCCTTGCTGCTCATTGGCTACGGTTGTAGTCGTTTCAGACTTAATTGTCAAGCCAAATATCTGGCTCATGAGATCTTGTATAGCGTTTTTGTCGGCATTATCACGATTATCGCCTTCGCCTTCGCCATATATAAACTCGTCATTGTCCATTATTTTTTTGGCTTTTTCTGTGTTATCCACAGTTTGCTGCGCATAACAATGCGCTATGATAGAGACTATCAATAGTGTACAAAAAAATCTTTTCATCGCTTAATCTAACTTTATGAGTCCTGCCTTAACTCCTCTATAATCAGGCATAGAAACACCTACCGAAGCTCCTATATAGGTGGGATCGCACACGATATACTTTTTATCCTCAAACAAGAACCAATCGCCATTAACCGGCTCAGGAATAGCTACAGCCGCCGCAAGGTGTCCGGGATAATTTACCAAAAGAGCATCCAACCCCAACAAATCGCGCACCATACGAGTAAATAGTATAGAACGGTCTTCGCAATCGCAGTAGGGATAATAGAGAGTCTCATCCATAAAGAAGATTCGCTCACCACCCCACACTTGTTGATCTACTTTATACTCAAATCCCGTTTGCACCCAATTGAGCAAATACGATACCGCATCGTAGGGAGAGAGTCCCTCAAGACGCTCCCTCATGGGCTCATACAAATTTTTCTGCACATCTTCACTCGCCGGAGTATTGGCATATATAGACCACTGCGTCATTATATTGCCGGAATATGTCGACGGTGGATAGGTGGCATAAAAATCAATAAGATTTTTATTTTCCGATGCCGTAAATGACATATTGATATAACGCCTCGACTCTATCTTACGTTCTTCGGTATCCGACTCGGCAAATAATGGAGTTGAATTGACAATTAGCGACATAGATTGTTCACCCTCATAAGAAACATCACAGTACGCAAAGCTGTTTTGGTCTACAGTGTCATAGAGATAAAATCCCCCTTGCATTCCTTTTTTATGGTATACGGTATGATGTGTTGAATAGAACATCACAAGACGACTGCCATCTGCGGGTTTAGCCAATCGCATCTTATAGCCCGACTGGCAATAGAGGAAAGCTCTCAAGAATACCGACTCGTTGGTATCTTCGCCCAAGAACTCGTCGCACAAGACATCCAACATTTGCAGGTAGGCATAATCGCACAATCTCATTTTGTCCCTCAGCTTAAGGCAATCGACGATAAGATTGTCATACAACTCTTCGGAGCATTTTTTCCACTGCTCCGAGAGAGCACGAGGCTCTAACGAAGGGAGAGTAAAACTGTGACTCTCGTCGAGACGCACCTGACACTTTGTACCATAAAACTCAAAGTCGAACCACTCGGTATCGAGATCGGGTATCTCAAATATAGGCACAACAGGCTGGGGCTGTTGTATAGGTTCGGGGGGTGTTATTACAAGTTTATACGGCAGAGGTTCTGTCACCTCGGAGTAGGTATTGGCTTTCTCAGGGGCTACAGGGGCTACAGGTTGAACCGGAAATACAGGTTCTTCTTGTGGCATGGGTACTTCCGGCTCGCTCTCTTTGGTTGACCATTCTTCCATGAGCGACTCGGCATACTCGGCATTTATTTTATTACGATATTGACGAAAGATTTGCTCATCGGTCTCTTTCTTGACAGAAAAGACCGAATCTATCTCTTTCTTGAAATCTTTATATCCGCGTCTTTTGATATCGACATTTCTCTTGGAAGAAAAAGTCGAGTCAATCTCTCTCTTGACATCTGAAATTTCGCGTCTCTTATAGCTATCGGAACCCGATGCATTGACACCCACAGATACAAACAAGAGAAGAAATAGAATTATACGTCCGGCAATACCCATACCTTATAATTTTACTGATTGTTACAGAATTTCAAATTTACAAACTCAAGAAATTATCAACATCCTTGCTCAATTCATCGCCTTTTTTCTTCAACTCTCTACGTATGGCATTCTTGGCCGATTCGATACCCATCTTTTCGTTGTAAGCAGCGCGCACGAGCACTTCTTTATTACCGTTTTCGAGGTCGCGATAGGCTTCGACAACAGTGATAATACGACCAAAACTTTGCGAAATCAAGCTTTTGCTTTCCGAAACAGTTTGTACAACAGAAGCAGCCTCTTCGCTACTCAATTGCTCATTGGCAATAAAACTCTCCACCAAAGAAGCAACTTCTTGATGCAATTTTGAGGCGATATCTTGACGAGCTATTTCGGTGGCTTGCATCTTGGCGGCATCGAATGTTTCACCCACGCTCATACCCTCGCCGATTACATACAAAGGATAGCCCGAGTCGTCAAGTTCATTTGCCATTCTCATCGAGCGGTCGAGTTGCTTTTCGAGTGTCAATGAGCCGGGAGTAACTTTCCAACCCTCTTTCTTGTATTGCTTAGCCTGCTTGCGAGCATCTTTTGCAGCCTTTTTATCAAGCTCCTTACGTTGTTGTTTTACTTGCTCACTACGCTCTTTTTGTTGTTCTTTAGACAATTGTGCTTGTACAGGACTTACAACAAATAAACTTGCAATAAGAATAGAAATTAAGATTTTTTTCATAGTTCCTTGTTTTTGATTAGACCTATTATTAATATTCTTTATTTTGCAAAAATAATATTTAAATACTAACAATGCACAGTATTAACACTTATTAACATATATGTTATATAACATCGCGAGAGAGAAAAAAAATGCGTTCAGACCGCAGTCCAAACGCATTTTGTCAAATTCATCTGTTTTCGTTATCAACACTTTCTGGGACATACGGGCTTGATTTGCTTGAAAAAGTCATTGCCTTTGTCATCAACCAAGATAAATGCGGGGAAGTCCTCTACCTCGATTTTCCAGATAGCCTCCATACCCAACTCGGGATACTCCAAGCACTCGACTTTCTTAATGCTGTTTTGGGCCAAGATAGCGGCAGGTCCACCGATACTACCCAAGTAGAATCCTCCATGCTTATGACAAGCATCGGTAACTTGTTGGCTGCGGTTGCCCTTGGCTATCATCACCATAGAGCCACCGTTAGACTGGAAGAGGTCGACATACGAGTCCATACGACCGGCTGTTGTAGGACCAAACGAACCAGAGGCCATACCGGCCGGAGTCTTGGCAGGGCCTGCATAGTATATGGGGTGATTCTTGAGATACTCGGGCATAGGCTCACCGGCATCAAGACGCTCCTTGATCTTGGCGTGAGCAATATCGCGACCTACGATGATAGTACCATTCAACGAGAGACGTGTGGCCACGGGATACTTGGTGAGTTCGGCAAGAATTTCGCTCATAGGACGATTGAGGTCGATGCGCACGGCATTACCCTCGCCGGCTTGACGCAACTCTTCGGGGATGAGGGTCGAGGGTTGGTCATCGAGTTTTTCAATCCACAATCCATCTTTGTTAATCTTAGCCTTGATATTGCGGTCGGCCGAGCACGATACGCCCATACCTACGGGGCAGGAAGCACCGTGACGTGGCAAACGAATGATGCGAATGTCGTGGGCAAAATATTTACCGCCAAACTGAGCACCATAACCCGATGCTTGCGCTGCAGCCAAAACCTCTTTTTCCAACTCTACGTCACGGAAGGCTTGACCCCATTCGTTACCCTCTGTGGGCAGACGGTCGTAGTACTTGGCCGAAGCCAATTTAACGGTTTTGAGGTTGGTCTCGGCACTTGTACCACCAATCACAAAGGCTACGTGATAGGGAGGACAAGCGGCAGTACCCAACGTCTTCATCTTCTCGACGAGGAAGGGTACAAGCGTCTTGGGATTGATAAGAGCTTTGGTCTCTTGATAGAGATATGTTTTGTTGGCCGAGCCACCACCCTTGGCAATAAACAAGAAATTATACTCCATGCCGTCGACAGCAAAGAGGTCGATTTGAGCAGGGAGGTTGCAACCGGTATTTACCTCGTCATACATATTGAGAGGGGCGTTTTGAGAATAACGGAGATTCTCCTCGGTGTATGTCTTGTATACACCCAGCGAGAGAGCCTCTTCGTCGCCACCGCCGGTCCATACTTGCTGTCCCTTCTTACCCATCACAATAGCCGTACCGGTATCTTGACAGAAAGGCAAAACGCCCTTGCAAGCTACCTCGGCATTGCGCAACATGGTGAGGGCTACAAACTTGTCATTATCACTTGCTGCGGGGTCGTGAAGCACCTTAGCTACCATTTCGTTATGCTCACGACGCATCATAAACGAGACATCACGCATAGCGGCATTGGCCAATTTGGTAAGAGCCTCGGGCTCTACTTCAAGAATCTGACGACCGTTACACTCCGATACTGATACATGTTCCTTAGTCAAGAGGTAATACTCCGTGTCATCGGGTTTTACATTGGGGAACATTGGTTGATACTTAAAAGGTTTTGTTGCCATATGAGTTATATTATTGGTTTTAGTTTTTGCAATAGACTTGCGTCGTACAAAGTTATAATAAATTCCGATAAAGCATGTCGCATGAGAGCACTTTTATTTTTGCAGGTTCTATATATAGAGATAGATAATAATATCGAGGCCGCGTCGAAAAATTCGACACGGCCTCGATATAGAGTTATTTATATAACATTATTACATATCGGTAACAGCCTTGCGGTTGGCCATGCTACGCTCAAAGTCCTCTTTTGAACCAACAATGAGTCGATCATACTCGCGCAAACCGGTACCTGCGGGGATGAGGTGACCGCATATCACATTCTCCTTCATGCCCTCAAGGGTATCGACCTTGCCCACGATAGCAGCCTCATTGAGCACCTTGGTAGTCTCCTGGAACGAGGCAGCCGACATGAAGCTGGATGTTTGCAATGCGGCACGTGTGATACCTTGCAATATTTGCTCGGATGTTGCGGGGATGGCGTCTCGTACCTCAACAGTGCGCAAGTCACGACGTTTCAAAGAAGAGTTCTCATCACGCAGACGACGAGCTGTTACAATCTGACCGGCACGGAGGTTTTGAGAGTCACCGGCATCAACCACGACTTTCTTGCCCCATATACGGTCGTTCTCGTCCATAAACTCGCGCTTGTCAACTATTTGTTGTTCAAGGAAGCGGGTATCGCCCGGATCAAGAATATTCACCTTGCGCATCATCTGACGCACGATTACCTCAAAGTGCTTATCGTTGATTTTCACACCTTGCATACGGTACACGTCTTGCACTTCATTTACGATATACTCTTGTACGGCAGTGGGACCCTTGATAGACAAGATATCGGAGGGTGTGATGGCACCATCGGAGAGCGGTGTACCGGCACGTACATAGTCGTTCTCTTGCACAAGAATTTGTTTCGACAGAGGAACGAGGTATTTTTTGATTTCGCCGGTCTTAGACTCAACCGATATTTCACGATTACCGCGTTTGATCTTACCGAAGTGTACCTCACCATCGATTTCTGAAACGATAGCAGGATTGGAGGGGTTGCGAGCCTCGAACAACTCGGTAACACGAGGCAAACCACCGGTGATATCACCGGCCTTACCTTGTGCACGAGGTATCTTGACAAGCACCTCACCGGCACGCATGAAGCTACCCTCGTCAATCATCAAGTGAGCACCTACAGGCAACGAATAGGTACGCAATATCTCGCCATTCTCATCGACAATAGAGGCCGAAGGTACGCGGGTACGATCCTTAGACTCGGTGATAATCTTCTCACGCAAGCCTGTTGTTTCGTCGCTTTCGACACGGTAGGTAACACCTTCCTCGACATTTTCAAACACCACCTTACCTGTGGCCTCCGATACGATAACAGCATTGAAGGGGTCCCATTCGCATATCATGTCGCCCTTCTTCACGGTGTCACCGTTGTTGAAGTAGAGTTTCGAGCCATAAGGTATGTTGGCTGTTGTAAGCACCATCTTGGTATTGGGGTCGACAATGCGCATCTCGGCAAGACGACCTACAACTACAAGATGCTTGTTGTTATTGTCATCGATAAAGTCAACGGTACGCAACTCATCGATTTCGAGAGTACCATCGTAACGAGAAGTAGCATTAGACACGGCAGCGATATTTGATGCAACACCACCGACGTGGAATGTACGGAGAGTAAGCTGAGTACCGGGCTCACCGATTGATTGAGCAGCGATAACACCTACAGCCTCGCCCTTCTGTACCATGCGGTTGTTAGAGAGGTTGCGACCATAACACTTGGCACACACACCCTTCTTCGACTCGCAAGTGAGCACTGAACGGATTTCGAC
Source organism: Bacteroidaceae bacterium (assembly GCA_017522135.1). Classification (GTDB taxonomy): domain Bacteria; phylum Bacteroidota; class Bacteroidia; order Bacteroidales; family Barnesiellaceae_A; genus Barnesiella_A. The sequence continues at coordinate 6,999 of JAFXAB010000018.1, read as the reverse complement.
GCGCTCGATAGGCGAGTCTTCGATTTTCTTGGCAATAGCATCGGTAATCTCTTCGCCCGAAGCCACAAGCAACTCGCCGGTAAGGGGGTGGAATACATCGTGTACCGACACACGACCCAATATGCGCTCGCTGAGTGTAGCCACAACATTCTCATTGTCTTTCACCTCGGTACATACAAGGCCACGCAATGTTCCACAGTCTTCCTCGGTGATAATCACGTCGTGAGCAACGTCAACAAGACGACGAGTCAAGTATCCGGCATCGGCAGTCTTCAAAGCGGTATCGGCAAGACCCTTACGAGCACCGTGAGTTGAGATAAAGTACTCAAGCACCGAAAGACCCTCTTTGAAGTTAGACAAGATGGGGTTTTCAATAATCTGACCACCCTCGGCACCGGCCTTTTGGGGTTTAGCCATAAGACCACGCATACCAGAGAGCTGACGTATCTGGTCCTTAGAACCACGAGCACCCGAATCGAGCATCATATATACCGAGTTGAAACCTTGATTGTCGCTTGACAATTGTTTCATCAAGATATTTGAGAGATTTGAGTTTACGTGAGTCCAAGTATCAATGATTTGGTTATAACGCTCGTTGTTGGTAATGAAACCCATGCTATAGTTGGCCATGATTTGCTCAACCTCGGCATAACCCTCTTTTACGAGAGCCTCTTTCTCAGCAGGAATGATAACATCGCCCAAGTTGAACGACAATCCGCCACGGAATGCCATCAAATAACCAAGGTTCTTGATATCGTCGAGGAACTGAGCCGAACGAGTCACACCACATACCTTGATAACACGACTGATGATGTCGCGCAACGACTTCTTAGACAATATTTCATTGACGTAACCAATCTCTTTGGGTACATATTGATTTACAAGCACACGACCCACAGAAGTATTCTCTACCAAGTGCTCGATGTGGTTGCCCTCGGCATCAATATCTTCCACTACAACCGACACAGGCGCGTGCAAGTCTACTTTACCTTCATTATAGGCAATCTCGGCCTCTTCGGGGCCATAGAACTTAAGACCTTCGCCCAATGTACCGGGACGGAGTTTTGTTATATAATAGAGACCGAGCACCATGTCTTGCGAGGGCACAGTGATAGGAGCACCATTGGCGGGGTTCAAGATATTGTGAGCACCCAACATAAGCATTTGAGCCTCAAGAATTGCTTCATTACCAAGAGGCAAGTGTACAGCCATTTGGTCACCGTCAAAGTCGGCATTGAACGCTGTACATGCAAGGGGGTGAAGTTGGATAGCCTTACCCTCAATCATGCGAGGCTGGAAAGCTTGAATACCCAAACGGTGCAGTGTAGGTGCACGGTTGAGCAATACGGGGTGACCCTTCATTACATGCTCAAGAATATCCCATACTTCAGGGCCTTTACGGTCAACAATCTTCTTGGCCGACTTAACAGTCTTAACAATACCACGCTCAATGAGCTTGCGTATTACAAACGGTTTGTACAATTCGGCGGCCATATCTTTGGGCAGACCACACTCGTGCATCTTCAACTCAGGACCGACAACGATAACCGAGCGGGCCGAGTAGTCGACACGCTTACCGAGGAGGTTTTGACGGAAACGACCTTGTTTACCCTTCAAGCTGTCAGAGAGCGATTTCAAGGGGCGGTTGGCCTCGGTCTTCACAGCACTCGACTTGCGAGAGTTGTCGAGCAACGAGTCTACAGCTTCTTGCAACATACGCTTTTCGTTGCGCAAGATTACCTCGGGAGCTTTTATCTCCATGAGGCGTTTGAGACGATTGTTACGTATAATTACACGACGATAGAGGTCGTTAAGGTCGGATGTTGCAAAACGTCCACCATCGAGAGGAACCAAGGGACGCAATTCGGGCGGAATTACGGGCACTACCTTGAGAATCATCCACTCGGGACGGTTGCGCTCTTTTGATGCACGGAACGACTCAACAACTTGCAAACGCTTCAATGCTTCTGTCTTGCGTTGTTGCGAACCGTCTTTGCTGGCGCGGTCGCGCAACTCATACGACAAGCCATCCAAGTCGATGCGTGTCAAGAGGTCGTATATAGCCTCGGCACCCATCTTGGCGATAAACTTGTTGGGGTCGTTGTCATCGAGCATCTGATTTTCGCGAGGCAACTCATCCATTATTTTCAAATATTCTTCTTCCGAGAGCAAATCGTATGTTTGGTACTCCTCGACGGGACCGGGTTGAACAACAACATAGCGCTCGTAGTAGATAACAGCATCGAGTTTCTTGCTGGGCATACCCAACAAATAACCAATCTTGTTGGGCAATGAACGGAAGTACCAGATATGGGCAACGGGAACAACGAGTTGAATGTGACCCATACGTTCACGACGCACTTTTTTCTCTGTTACCTCCACACCGCAACGGTCACACACGATACCTTTGTAACGAATACGTTTGTATTTACCACAATGGCACTCATAGTCCTTTACAGGGCCAAAAATGCGCTCGCAGAACAAACCATCTCGCTCGGGCTTGTATGTACGATAGTTGATGGTTTCGGGTTTCAGTACTTCACCACTCGAATTTTCGAGAATCTCTTCGGGAGATGCCAAACCTATCGTAATCTTCGAGAAGTTACTCTTTATTTTATTATCTCTTCTGAAAGCCATATTTTTCTTCTTACTAAAGAGTTGAATTTCTTATTTAAATCTCTACTCTGTCCCTCGTCGGGACAGAGCAGAGGGCTATTTGTTTTAGTCTAATGTTACGCTGAGACCGAGACCACGCAACTCATGCAACAATACGTTGAGCGATTCGGGAATACCGGGTGTGGGCATTGCCTCGCCTTTGACGATTGCCTCATAAGCCTTTGAACGACCCACAACGTCATCACTCTTAACGGTGAGAATTTCTTGCAAGATGTGTGATGCACCGAATGCTTCGAGTGCCCATACCTCCATCTCTCCGAAACGTTGACCACCAAACTGAGCCTTACCACCGAGAGGTTGTTGTGTGATGAGTGAGTACGGACCGATAGAACGTGCGTGCATCTTATCCTCGACCATGTGACCCAGCTTGAGCATGTAGATAACACCTACAGTAGCGGGTTGGTCGAAACGCTCGCCTGTACCACCATCGTACAAATAGGTCTTACCATTGCGAGGCAAACCGGCCTTGTCGGTCCATTCGTTCAAGTCGTCGAGCGACGCACCATCGAAGATGGGTGTAGCAAACTTCTCGCCCAAGACCTGACCAGCCCAACCGAGCACAGTCTCAAAAATCTGACCCAAGTTCATACGCGAAGGCACACCCAGAGGGTTCAGCACGATATCGACAGGAGTACCATCGGCAAGGAAGGGCATATCTTCTTGACGAACAATACGCGAAACGATACCCTTGTTACCGTGACGACCTGCCATCTTATCGCCTACGCTGATTTTACGTTTCTTGGCAATATATACTTTGGCAAGTTGTACGATACCTTGGGGCAACTCATCACCCACCGACTCATCAAATTTGCGACGACGCAACTCGGCATCGAGCTCTTTGTACTTACGCAAGTAATTGATGATAGTAGTGCGGATGAGCTCATTCTTGTCGGCCTCAGATGTCCACTTGCTCACCTGTATTGTTGTATAGTCTATCTTACTCAAGGCTGCGGCAGTAAACTTGCTACCCTTCGAGATAACATCGTCACCCAAGAAGTCTTTGACTCCCATAGAGGTCTTGCCGTCGGTAAGTGTGAGGAGCTTTCCTATCAAGATGTCTTTCACCTTGTTCATCTTTACCTCATACTCATCCTCGAGTTGTTGCAACTTGGCTTTGTCGCTCAAGCGCGATTTTTTCTTCTTCATGGCACGTGAGAAGATGTTGGTGCCTATTACAACACCCTTCAACGAAGGTGTTGCCTTCAACGAAGCATCCTTAACATCACCGGCCTTGTCACCAAAGATGGCTCGCAAGAGTTTCTCCTCGGGAGAGGGATCAGACTCGCCCTTGGGCGTAATCTTACCAATCATGATGTCACCGGGGTTGACACGAGCACCTATGCGAATTACACCATTCTCGTCGAGGTCTTTGGTAGCATCTTCGCTCACGTTGGGAATGTCGGATGTCAACTCTTCCATACCACGCTTGGTCTCGCGTACCTCAAGGATATACTCGTCTACGTGCACCGAGGTAAGAATATCTTCGCGCACTACACGCTCATTGAGCACAATGGCGTCCTCGTAGTTGTAACCCTTCCAAGGCATGAATGCCACCTTGAGGTTGCGACCGAGAGCCAACTCACCGTTTTCGGTCGAATAACCCTCGGTGAGGATTTGACCTGTGGTAACACGCTGTCCCTTGCGACAGATAGGACGCAGGTCGATAGTTGTGCTTTGGTTGGTCTTGCGGAATTTGGGAATATTGTATTCTTTGACAGCATCTACAAACGAAGTAAACTCTTCGTCGGCAGTGCGATCATAACGAATGCGGATGGTAGTAGCATCGACATACTCAATAACGCCATCACCCTCGGCAGTAATCTGAGTACGCGAGTCACGTATGAGCTGTCCTTCAAGGCCTGTACCTACGATAGGCGACTCGCTACGCAACAAAGGAACCGCTTGTCTCATCATGTTAGATCCCATCAATGCACGGTTGGCGTCGTCGTGCTCAAGGAAAGGAATCAAAGAAGCAGCGATTGATGCAATTTGTGTAGGCGACACGTCCATAAGTTCGACTTGGTCGGGTGTAGCCAAGGGGAAGTCGGCATCGAGACGTGCCTTGATACGGTTGTTTACAAAGTCACCGTTATCCTTCAAAGGTGCATTACCTTGTGCTATAACCTTGCCCTCTTCAACCTCAGCTGTGAGATATACAATCTCGTCGTTGGCAAGGTTTACCTTACCGTCTTTGACAACACGATAGGGAGTTTCAATAAAACCGAGGTCGTTGATCTTGGCATATACACAAAGTGACGAAATAAGACCGATGTTGGGACCCTCGGGCGTCTCAATAGGACACAGACGACCATAGTGAGTGTAGTGAACGTCACGAACCTCGAAACCGGCGCGCTCACGCGAAAGACCGCCGGGACCGAGAGCCGACATACGTCGCTTGTGAGTCATCTCGGCAAGGGGGTTGGTTTGGTCCATGAATTGCGACAACGCATTGGTACCAAAGAAACTGTTGATTACCGACGAAATAGTCTTGGCATTGATAAGGTCGATAGGTGTAAATACCTCGTTGTCACGCACATTCATTCGCTCACGAATGGTGCGAGCCATGCGAGCCAGACCTACACCAAATTGGTTGTACAATTGCTCGCCGACAGTGCGCACACGACGATTGCTCAAGTGGTCTATATCGTCGACATCGGTTTTAGAGTTGATAAGCTCTATAAGGTACTTGATAATCTCAATGATATCCTCCTTGGTCAGTACCTTTATATTGGGATCGATGGTAAGGTTGAGCTTCTTGTTCATACGATAGCGACCTACCTCGCCCAAGTCGTAACGCTTCTCCGAGAAGAAAAGGTTGGTGATAACCTCACGAGCACTGGCCTCATCGGCAGGATCGGCGTTGCGAAGTTGATGATATATATATTCTACAGCCTCTTTTTCAGAGTTACTGCTATCTTTCTGCAAAGTATTGAAGATAATAGCATAATCGTTGGTATTGGTATCCTCCTTGTGCAAGAGAATACTTTGCACACCACTATCGAGAATAGTAGGTATATGCTCTTCGGTCAATACCGTCTCACGCTCGATAACAACATCGTTACGAGTGATAGACGAAATCTCACCGGTATCTTCGTCAACAAAGTCTTCTACCCAAGTGCGCAATACACGGGCAGCCATGCGGCGTCCAACAGCTTTCTTCAGGTTGTTTTTATTAACCTTCATATCCTCGGCGAGATTGAAAATCTCAAGGATGTCACGGTCGCTTTCAAAACCTATGGCACGCAACAAAGTAGTAACAGGTAACTTCTTCTTACGGTCAATGTAAGCATACATCACATTATTGATGTCGGTAGCAAACTCAATCCAAGAGCCTCTGAAGGGTATGATACGAGCCGAATAGAGCTTAGTACCATTGGCGTGAGTACTTTGACCGAAGAATACACCGGGTGAACGGTGCAATTGCGATACTACGACACGCTCGGCACCATTTATAACAAAGGTAGCCTTATCGGTCATGTAAGGAATGGGACCCAAATATACATCTTGTATAACAGGGGCAAAATCCTCATGATCGGGGTCGGTACAGTAAAGTTTCAACTTTGCCTTTAAGGGCACGCTATATGTAAGTCCACGCTCAAGACACTCATCAATTGTGTAACGAGGCGGGTCGATATAGTAATCAAGGAACTCAAGGACAAAATTATTCCTTGTATCGGCAATGGGGAAGTTTTCGGAAAAAACCTTGTATAAGCCCTCATTTTTACGTCGCTCTTGAGGTGTATCCAATTGCAAGAAATCTTTAAATGATTTCAATTGCACCTCCAAAAAGTCGGGATAGGGCAGCGGATTTTTTATCGAAGCGAAGTTTACACGCGCTTTACGAGTAGTAGAAGACATTAAATTATAAAATTTAGTGAACTTAATTTAAACTATAAACACAAAAGGTTAAGAATCATCCACCAGATGATTCCTAACCTAATTACCTGTAAAACAGGTTATTATTTAAGTTCAACTTCAGCACCAGCCTCCTCAAGTTCTTTCTTGAGACCCTCGGCTTCGGCTTTGGGAAGAGCTTCTTTAACAACGCCGGGAGCGCCATCTACGAGATCTTTAGCCTCTTTCAAGCCAAGACCACAGAGCTCTTTAACTTTCTTAACCACAGCGAGTTTGTTCGCACCGGCTGACTTAAGAACTACATCAAAGTCAGTTTTCTCTTCAGCAGCAGCAGCACCGGCAGCAGCGGGAGCAGCAACAGCTACAGCAGCAGCAGCGGGTTCGATACCATACTCGTCTTTCAAAATTTGAGCAAGTTCGTTAACTTCTTTAACGGTCAAATTTACCAATTGTTCAGCAAAAGCTTTC